>DATFWX010000031.1:0-36055 GCA_035258845.1 Polyangia bacterium
CCACCTCGGCCACCATGTTGAGCGCGATCGGCTTGACCGCGGGCCCGCAGTAGCCGCCGTGGCTGGAGCGGCCGCCCACGTCGGGCCGCGGCGTGAAGGTGTCCAGGTCCACGCCCGTGATGCTGTTGAGCGTATTGATGAGCGAGATGGCGTCGGCGCCGCCGCGCCGGGCCGCGCGCGCCGGGTAGCGCACGTCGGTGATGTTGGGGGTCAGCTTCACGATCACCGGCCGTTGTGCCACCTGCTTGACCCACTCGACGATCTGGCAGGTGTAATCGGGCACTTGTCCGACCGCCGAGCCCATCCCGCGCTCGCTCATCCCATGCGGGCAGCCGAAGTTGAGCTCGTGCCCGTCGGCGCCCGCGTCCTCGGCGCGCTTGACGATGTCGTGCCAGGCCTCGCGCGTCGACTCGACCATCAAAGAAGCAATCACGGCATGGCGCGGGTAGCGCTTTTTGACCAGAGCCAGCTCGCGCAGGTTGACCTCGATCGGGCGGTCGGTGATGAGCTCGATGTTGTTCAGGCCCATCATGCGGACACCGGCCAGGTCAACCGACGAGTAGCGCGACGACACGTTCACGATGGGCGCGCCAATCGTCTTCCAGACTGCGCCCCCCCATCCAGCGTCGAAGGCGCGCATCACTTGATCCCCGGTATTGGTAGGCGGGCCCGAGGCCAGCCAGAACGGATTGGGCGACTCGATGCCGGCCAAGCTCACACGCAGATCAGCCACGATGCCCCTCCAGGAAGCGATGGATGCCCAGCGCGGCCCGCTTGCCTTCGGCGACCGCGTTGACGACCTCCTTGCCTCCATTTGCGCAGTCGCCGCCCGCGAAGTAGCGCGGGTTCGACGTCTGCATGGTCTGCGGATCGACGCGCAGCCCGGCGCCCTGGCGCTCGAGCTTGGAGATGTGCGCAAACAGCGCCTCCTGCGGCCTTTGCCCGGTCGCGCGGACCACCGCATCGACCTCGAGCCGGAACTCGCTGCCCGAGATGGGCACGGGTGTGCGCCGGCCGCTCGCGTCGGCGGGGCCCAGGCGCATCTTGACGCACTCGAGCGCCTCCACGCGGCCGGAGCCGAGCACCCGCACCGGTGCGGCCTGGAACAGGAAGCAACAGCCGTCGCGGCGTGCCAGTGCCTGCTCGTGCTGGTAGGCCGGCATCTCTTCGGGGCCGCGCCGGTAGATCAAGTAAACCTCCTCGGCGCCCAGGCGAATCGACTGCGTTACCGCATCGATGGCAGTGTTTCCGCCGCCCACGACCGCGACCCGGCGGCCGGGCGGCCGCGCGTCGGCGGGATGCGACTTGAGATCGGCGATGAAGGTCAGGGCATCGATCACGCCCGGCAGGTCTTCGCCCGGGATCCCGAGCCGGTGCACGCCGCCCAGGCCCACGCCCAGGAAGATGGCGTCGAACTCCTGCTCGAGCTGCGCGATTGAGAGATCCGTGCCCACGCGCGTGCGCAGGCGCAGCTCGACGCCGCGCTCGAGAACGTAGTCGATCTCCTTGAGCGAGCAGTCCTGGTTCATCTTGTACTCGGCCACGCCGTAGGTGTTGAGCCCCCCCGGCTTGTCGCTGGCCTCGAACACCACCACCCGGTAGCCGAGCAGGCGCAGCTCGACCGCGCACGCAAGCCCGGCCGGTCCGGCGCCCAGGATGGCCACGCTGCCGGGCGCGGGTGGCATGGGCTTGGGCGCAAACAGCGGCAGGTTGCGGGTCATGGCCCAGTCAGTGGCGTGGCGCTGCAGGCGCCCGATCGCAATGGGACGGTCGTGCAGATCGTTCATCACGCAAGCGCCTTCGCACAGCACCTCGGTCGGGCACACGCGCGCGCAGCTCGCGCCCAGCACATTGGCCGAAAAAATCGTGCGCGCGGAGCCGCGCAGGTTGCCGCTGGCGATCTTCTTGATGAACGCGGGCACATCGATATGGGTGGGGCAGGCGCGCGTGCAGGGCGCATCGAAACAGAACAGGCAGCGGGAGGCTTCGGCGAATGCCTCCTGAAGGGTCAGGGCGGGCTTCAGCTCCCCGAACCGTTCGCGGATCTCGGCCATGGCAGACCTGCTAAGCATGCCACGCGCCACATATAACTACTTGAAAGAATTCGCGATGAACTGTCCTGGCAGCCGACAACAAGCGTTTGAGCCGGGCCCGCGTCTCCAAGTTCGACAGTGATATCGAATTTTTGAGTCAGTGCGTCCTGGTTTCATACAGCTGCTTCGACTTGACCGATTCTGCTCTTGACAACGCGTTGCACTACATGCAATGTAAAGTAAGTGCCAGATAATCTGGTCCCGCTCGGGCCGCTGCAGAGTCTCGCGAAAAGCCTCAAAGAGATCGCATGCGGACGCGTGCCCGACGCGGCTTATCGACGGCGCGCGGTGCGCAGCGTACGAGCCGGCGGCGATGCATGCGTGCCCTTGTTGGCGCGTGCGCTGCGGTCGGACCAAGAGCGGCTGTCGAGCTGGGCCTATTTCCTGCTCTCGCGTCTGGGCGGCTTGCGGGTGGTGCGCGAGCTGCAGGAGCTTCTTCGCGACCGGGCGACCGACGACGACGCCAAGGCGCTCGCGCTGGCCCTTCTGGCCGAGCTGCATGTGCCGCCACCCGCCGAGATCACGCTGCGCAACCCCGACGTCATCATTGCCCGATCGGTGCGCGATCTGGTGAGCGGTCTGCGCACGCAGGCCGATGTGAAGTCGGCGGCTGATCTGGTGGTGGCGCAGATCGCCGATCACGAGATCGGGCTCTTCTGCGGCGAGCTGATCAAGCACGGTGGAGCCGGCGCGCTGGGGCTGGTGCGCGCGATCGCGGCGCGGGCGCTGTCGGTCGACACCGGCAGCGCCCTGATGGCTCTTCTGCGTGCCCAGGGCGAGCCGTCCGCCAAGACCCTGTCAGGACCGGCGCCGCGCCGAGCCGCCCGTGCGCTCGATGTGGGTCTGCGCCAGCTCGAGGACGGCGATGCACGTGCCGCCCTGCCCCATCTGCGCCGCTTCGTGCGTCAGAACCCCGACGATGCCGAGGGTCGCAGCTCGCTCGGCGTGTGCCTGCTCGAGCAGGGCCGCGCGCGGGCCGCGCTGCCGCACCTGGAGATGGCGTGTCGGGTCGAGCCCGAGCAGGCGCTCCACCACTGGAACCTGGCTGCGGCCGCGCAGAAGGCAGGCCGCCGGGGGCGCTGCTACCTGGCGCTCAAGGCCTACCTTTCCGCCCCTTCCGACGACGGTCCGGGCGCACCTGAGCGGCGCGCCGAAGCAAAAGCCTACGTCGAGGAGTACGAGCGTGCGGTGCGCATCGATCGCCCGCACGCCGACCCCGAGCGGCTCGCGCGCGGCGAGGAAATATTCGCGCGCGCGTTCGCGGCGCTGGCGAAAGGTCGCGCCCGCCAGGCCGCCGACGGCTTCGAGCGCGTGCTGCGGCTCCTGCCCGACCACTACCCGGCCTGGGGCAACCTGGGCGCGGCCTTGATCGAGCTGGGCGAGCGCGAGCAGGCCATCGAATGCCTGACCCGCGCGCTCGAGATCCGGCCCGACTACGAGCTGGCACGCGCCTGTTTGCGAACGCTCGGAGATCGCTGGTAAGCCGGCTTCACTTGTTGCCGCCGGCGACCCAGTCGAGAGCTTTCTGCAGGACCGGATCCTGGCGCGTCACCACATCGGTCCGGGTCGCCGTCGCCTCTTCGTCGGGCGCCACCCCGCGGCCTTCGATCGGATTGCCGGCCAGGTCGAACATGGCCCAGGCCGGTACGGTCACGCGCGCGCCGCTCTTGGGCAGGGTCAGCGTGAGCGGCGCCCCGCTGGAGCCGCCCGTGCGCTCGCCAAACCCGCGCGCGCCCAGTGCGCGCAAGAGCATCACCAGCGACTCGCACGAGCTGCGGCAACCGGCGTCGGTGAGCACGGCCAGGCGGGCCGGGTACGGGCGCGGCGCCCGGCCCTCCACGCTGACCGGCTGCGGGAGCGACCAACCAGGCAGGGCTGGGTCCTCGGTCAGGCTCTTCCACTCGGCCCGCTCGGCCCGCGCGCGCGACGACAGCCGCACCCTCACGTTGGCGCCCGTGACCGGCCGGGCGGCCAGGCGCTCGGCTACGATGCGCGCGCCCTTGTCGTAGCCGCCCGCGTTGCCGCGCACATCGACCACGAGCCCGTGCGGATCGGATTGCAGGAGCGGCAGCAGCTCGTCCATGCGTCTCTCGAGCGCGCTCATGGAGCCGCCCAGCGAGCGCACGTGCAGCACTGTGACCTGACCCGTCCGCTCGGCTGTGAGATTGTCCTTGCGGAAGCCGGGCGGCGGCTGCGTCTCCGGCGTCACCCGCAGGGTCTCGTAGCTGCCGTCGTCGCGCTCGCGGGTGACGCGCCGCTCGCGCACCGGGGCGTCGGCGTCGATACGCGAGGCCGGCCACTCTTCCGCGAAATCGTAGCGCGCGTCCTCGAGCCGCGACCAGCTTCTAAGCGAGGTCAGGTTGCCCAGGCGCTGCTCGACGGTCTCGCCGTCGATGCCCACGATGCGGTCGCCGACCCGCAGCCCGGCCCGCTCGGCCCCCGCTCCCGCCCACACCTCGTCGACGATCAGCGCATCGGCCACGAACCGGGTCGATAGGCCCAGGCGCACGATACGGCGCTTCTTCTCGCTGGCTGCGCGCGTGCGCCGCCAGGCCAGATGGGCGTCGTGAAACTCGCTGACGAAGGCGACCATCACGCGCTCGTAGCGCTCCCAGGTTTCGGCGCGGCGGATGAGGGGCTCGTACCTTGCGAAGACCTCGTCGAGATCGGTGCCCCACTGCGCGCGCTTGGTGGCCAGGTGCGAGTAGCTCTCGCGCAGCGCATCGCGCAAGAAGGCCAGCTCGCCGGCCCGCTCGTCGGGGCCAAAGGGAACCTTTTCGGCTTCCGCGACCGATGCGGGCGTGCGGCCGGGGCCGCGCGCCGTACGGGCGCTCGACGACGCGCAGCCCAGGATCAGCACCAGCACGAGCGCGCGCCGCCGCATGTCAGAAGGCGACTGCCAGCACCCCGAGCAACTGCACGCTCGGCGCACCCGCATTGAACGGATCGGGAGCGATGCCGTTCGAGATGGTGTCGTCGATCAAGATGATGGGGCGCTGAACGATCAGGCGCACGAAGACGCCATGATCGTCCTGGGGCATGCCCAGCGGGAAGTCGGCGTGCGCGCCCAGATGCAGGCCCAGATTGTCGGCCGTGTTGTACGTGGCCAGAATGCGTTGATAGGTCAGGCCGAGCTCGACCGCGAGCCGGCTCGCCACCACGCGCGCGTAGCTGTCGGGCCGCAGACGGTGCGCCAGCGGCCTGAAGGTGCCCGCCACGGTCAGGGCGAACCGATCGAACCCGGTCGATTGGTAGTCGATCGATCCATCCACGCCCACCCCGCGCGCGAGCAAGCCCAACTGCGACCACAAGATCTCGCCTTCGAACGAAAATGCGGCCAGGTCGGCCGACGGGTAGCTGCCGCCCTGGGCCGGGTTGGGCCGCGACGGCTCCACATCGACGCCGGCGCCCACGCCCGCCACCAGGACCGGGCGCGCGCGCGCCGAGCCGGCGGCGGCAAGCAGGACGACCCCGATCGAAAGTGCCTTCCTCATAGCGGCAACGTCAGCCCGAGGGCCAGGAACTTGTCCGCGCACTCATGGGTCGGATCGAGCGGGCCACAGTTGCCAAAGGTCGAGCCCGAATACAGGACCCCGAAAGTGGCCTCCACGAAGCCGTTTTCGAACCAGCCCCAGAACTGCAGGCCGTGCAGCCCGCTCAGATGCAGCCGCGCCTGGCCCTCGATGTAATGCGAATCGAACGCAAACAGCTTGGGGTCGCTGGTGTAGGCCTGGTCGACGCGGGTGTCGTAGCGCGCCTTGGCAAAGTAGGCGTGGCCCTGCGTGTAGTAGCGATACGCAAGCCGAACGTCGAGGTTCGGGGTGACGTCCTGGTACAGGCGCCCTTCGAGCGTGTTCGCGTTCAGGCCCCAGTCGTCGTGGTAGAACCGGTAAATGGCCTGCAGTGTGGTGCCGCTGGCCGGCAGGAGCTTGGCGACGCGCCCGAACGCCGTGTACCGGTTCCGAATCAACGGCACCACCTCGTTCAGGTTGCCGGCCGTCGCCACGGTCCGGTACGGGTTCTGCTGGAACCCGTTCAGGTAGGCGTACTCGAACCCGACCACGCCCACGCTGGTCGGCGAGAGCAGCTGCGCGACCGAAAGCGACAGGAAGTCGGTATCCAGCGAGTCGCGCCGGGTGCGGCGCGGCCGATCGTAGACGGTGTCGAAGCTGTGCGAGTAGGCCAGCGTCCAGGTGGTGTTGCGCTCGAACAAATCGACCGAGGCCTGGCCGCCCACGGTATCCGAGTCGTAGTCCGACTCGCGGCTGCGCAGATAATTTGCGCCGACCCGCGCGGGCACGGGCAGGCGCAGCCGATTCAGCGACTGCACGACCCGCGCGCCCACCTGATTGCGGTACTCGGTCAGGATGTTGTCGGACACCCGGTTGCCGGCCGCAATCGACGCCGACGAGATGGCATCGAGCGAGTACTCGGCGCCCACCAGAGTCGAGGTGCGCGGGATCTGTGCCAGCACCTCCATGCGCGGCTGCACCACCCGGGTCGACGTCTCCTTGTAATAGAAACCGTGGACGTCGACCTGCTGGGTCACATCCTGCGCCCGCGCCAGCCCGCCTGACGCGCACACGAGCCCGGCCGCCCAGGCCGCGATCAGTTGCAGCCGCATCCGCCGCCTGCCTCGCCGATGCCGCCCCGCGCGCCCTCGCGCGACTCGAACATGTGCGCCTTGAAGTGCGCCTCGCTGCGCTCGCTCGCGAAATCGAGGCCGCGCCGCGACAGGTACTCGCGCTGCCACGGCTTGACGCGCACACACCCACCGAGCAGCGTGAGCGCACCCAGAACCAGCAGAATTTTCTTGGTCACGTTTTACCTCGTCAAAGGAAGCGACAACGCCGCCCGCGCCAGCCCCACTTCGGGCCAGAGCAGGGCGCGCGCGCAGGCGCGCAAACCGGGATCGCGCGCAATCGCGTGCGAAAGCGGCGGGCTGGCCTGATAGTACAGGCCCACCAGCGCGCGCCCGATCGGATGGGGGTGGAGCAGCCGGTCGCGAAAGCGGCGCAGGGTCAGCACGTCCGGTTCCATGGAGCTGCCCCATGCCGCGGTGGCCAGGAAGCAGCCCTCGATGGTCGTGTACTTCTTGCGCAGCGTCTGCACCTGCGCGGTTCGCAGCTCCGACGTGGTCATGCAGTCGCCCAGCGAACGGATGCCGACGGTATAGGTGCTCTGCGGCTGGATGCCGTCGCGCTGCGTGAGGGCGAGGCTCTCGGCGGTGCCGGGCTGCTTGGGCGCCACCACCGGGGCCGGCGTGGCGGTCGCGAAATCAGCGACCGTCATGGTCTGTCCCAGCTTGTAGCGGATCTGGTAGCCGGTGACCGGCACGGTCCCGAAGCCGACGTGCGTGAACGTGATCTGCACCAGATCGCCGTCCGGCGAGACCGCCTTGAGATCGGTGACCGGCGGCGGCGTGGGCGCGCCTTGACAGCTGCCGCACGGGCGCGCGGTGACCTTGAAGCGCCAGGTCCCGTCGGCGTCCGAGAATTGGGCCAGGCGCTGGGCACCCGAGCCCGGCGTGCTCTTCGAGATCTGGGTGTCGTCGGGCGGGTGGATGCCCTGCTGCCCGCGCCCGAAGGCGCCGTCCCAGTCGCCAAAGCCCAGATAATCGTTCGCGACCGTGGTGTGCGAGCCGCCCTGGTCGATGCGCACGCGGGTCCACCACACCACCGAGGGTTGGCCCAGGTTGGCGCCGATGCCGTACTGAGGCAGGCGGGCATCGTCGTACGCCGACGGGTGCCGTGCGCAAAAACGGGTCGAGCGATCGCAGGTGGTCCCGGGCGGGCACTGCGAATCCGAGACCGGACACTGTCCGGCGTCGTTGTCGTACTGCTTGGCTACCTCGATGAATACGTCGTAGTCGCCGTCGGCCAGCCCGGACGGAACCAGCCACATGCCGACGTAGGGACCGTGATCGGTCGGGCTCGGGGTGGCGGCCGAAATCGCCGCCACGTCGTCGAGGTCGGCCAGCATGGTGCAGGCGATGTCGTCATTGCACGACGACGTGCAGGTGGAGCCGCGCACCCGGCACATGCTGGCTGGCACATCGTGCCGGGGCGGGTAGAGTACCTTTTTGCCGGTGGCGTCGAAGCGACCCTTGTCCGAGGAGAAGCCGCCCGGGGTCGGACAGGTCACGGCGTCGACCAGCTCGTTGCGCTGGAGCGGCCGGCAGTAGAAGGTGTCGCGCGAGGAGGTGGGCTCGTGAAAGCCGAAGCCGTCGTCGATGCCGTCCTGCATGCGCAGCAGCGGATACTGGTGGCCGCGCGCCCACGCCCAGATCGGCAGCGCGTAATCGCGGTTGCCGTACGGAAAATGGGGGGAGCTGACGAAGTAGGTGTTGCCGGGTCGGTTGCCGATGCCGAAGGTGGCGGTGGCGCGGGTGACCAGAACGTCGGCCACGTAGGAGCCGCGGTGTCCCGGTGGGGTGCCGGCCGGCGACGCGCTCTCGATCCAGACCGCGATCTGGGGCCCGCTGTCCTCGAAGATGCCGTGGGTCATGCCATCGGGAAACGGCAGCTCGTGGGCGGCGTCGTAGGGCTGGGGCTGGAACTCGAATACCAGCACCCGGCACTCTTCGGCGTGCCCTGGCCAGGTGGCGAGAATCAGGAGGGAGGCGGCGGCGCATGCGGCCGCGAGCCGTCGCCCGCAGTGCATCCAGGATCTATATCCCGGCAGCGTCGCCCAGTCAAAGCGCTGTCAGACCCGCGTGGTACATTTTGGGCATGGGCCCGAGCAACCTGGTCCTGGACATCGAGACGGTGCCGGACCCGGACCTCTACACGCCGCCCGACACGCGGATGGGCGAGGAGCGGCCGTTTCCACCGCTCTATGTGCACAAGCCAATCGTCATCGGGTGCCTGCTGTTCGACGACCGCTATCGGCTGGTCAAGTTCGGCGACTTCGGGGCCGAGGGCTCGGACGAGCGCGCAATGCTCGAGAAGTTCGCCGGCTACGTGGGCCGCAAGCGCGTGCACATCGTGACCTTCAACGGTCGCGGGTTCGACCTGCCCGTGATCGCGCTGCGCTGCCTGCGCCATGGCATCTCGCTGCCCTGGTATTACCAGCCCCGCTCGGACTACCGATATCGCTACAGCGACGAGGGGCACCTCGACCTGTGTGACTTCCTGACCGAGCATGGCGCGGCCGCGCGCGCGGGCCTGTCGCTGGATGCGGCGGCGCGCGTGATCGGCCTGCCCGGCAAGACCGGCATCGACGGCAGCCAGGTCGAGGGCCTGTACCATGCCGGGCAGCTCCAGCAGATCCGCGACTACTGCCTGCATGACGTCGTGCAGACCGCTTTCCTGCTGCTGCGCTTTCGTCTGCTGCAGGGACATCTGGACCGGGCCCATTACCGCGAGGTCGCGGGCGCCCTGCTGGCCGCCATCGAGAAGGATGGCCGCTTTGCGCAGATGCTGGCGCTGTGCGACCGCGCTCGGCTGCTGCTCACGCAGGCGGGATGAAGCTCCCGCGCGACTTCTACGCCCGCGACACTTTGCTGGTGGCGCGCGAGCTTCTGGGCATGCACCTGGTGCACGTGGGGGCGGGCTCGGCGGGGTGGCGCCGGGTCGGCCGCATCGTGGAGACCGAGGCCTACAAGGGCGCCGACGGCGACCGCGCGGCCCACTCGTGGCGCGGCCCCACCCCGCGCAATCGGGTCATGTTCGGACCACCCGGCCACGCCTACGTCTACTTTGTCTATGGCATGCACTTCTGCTTCAACGTGGTGACCGAGCCCGAGGAGCGCGCGTGCGCGGTGCTTGTGCGCGCGCTGGAGCCGGTCGAGGGCCTTTCCGAGCGCACCTCGGGCCCGGCTCTGTTGTGCCGGGCCATGGGCATCGACCGCAGCTGCAACGGCGTCGACCTGTGCGGCCCGGTGCTGTGGATCGAGGAGCCCGGCGGAGGCGCGGCGGCGCGGCGCCGGGTGCGGGTGGGGCGCAGCGCGCGCATCGGGGTCGACTACGCGGGCGCATGGGCGCAGCGGCCCTGGCGCTTTTTCGATCGCGATTCGACTTTTGTTTCTACTGCAAGACGATCGAGTGCACGAAGCCCGCGCACGACCCGATCGACATCGAGCCGATGAGGCGACTGGCGCCCATCGGGACCATCGCGGTCAGCTTCTTGTAGACCGGGTCGACGCGCACGATGCCGACCGCCTGCGCGTCGGCACGGGTGTCGATGGGGCGGGCGGTCAGGAGCTGGCCACCCTGGTCGTAGACCGACACCAGGAGGGTCGCGTTGTCGTCGTTGAAGATGAGCGCGAACTGCTGGTGCAGCTCGGGCGCGTGCACGGCCAGCGCACCGCACTGCAGGCTCAGGTCCTGGCCCTCGCCCAGGAAGTTCCCAACCTGGATGTTCTGGCCGCCCCCGTAGGGCCCGGGCTCGATCGTGATCCCGTCGACGGTGATGGCGGTGCTGAGTGGCCCCGGCGGCAGGCTGTCGAAGCTGGCGCTGCGCAGCGGGGGCAGGCCGCCATCGCCGCCGCCGTCGCCGGGGCCGCCGTCACCGGGCATCGTCATCTGCTGCGGGCACGCCCCGCCCGCCAAAAGCGGTGCAGCGGCGAGCAGCACGCACAGCGGCAGCCGACGGAACCAGCGCATGCGGCAGTTTACCCCAAGTCTCAAGTTTTTTCGGGCCGCCGCCGATGGAACGGGCATGCGAACGTTTGCCCTCACCCTGTTCTTCAGTGCTTTCGGCTGCGCCAGCACGCCCCTTCCGGGCACGGTCAAGCCCTATCGGCCGCTGACCATTCAGACCCAGGCCTCCCGCGCCGCCGTCTTCGCGGCCGCGCAGGAGATCGGGCGCGCGCTCGATTGGTCGCACATGGTGGTCTCCGGCAACCGGGTGACGGCAGTGACGGCAGCCGAGGGCGGCGTGCGCGATCGCGTCATCATCAACATCACGCCAGGCGGCGCGCTCGAGGTGGATGTGCGGACCGAGATGGAGCGCGACGGGCGTTGGGCCTACTCCAACGTCGTGTGCTCGAGCTACGACCATTCGCGGGAAAAGCAGCTCGCCGAGTCGATCCTCCAGCAGGCACAGCACCCTGCGGGCGGCTACGCAGAAGCGCGCTGACCGGGACAGCCGTCCCCTGCGCGGACGTCGGAAAACCCCACACCCGTTGCAAAAACCGACAAGAAGCCCTCACATTCTAGACACTTGCGCATGGTCTGAAGCTTGCTCGGACCCCGCACCATGCGCCCCCAAACCCTCATCGCGTGGACTCTTCTCGCCGGCTGCAGCGCCGCTTCCGGCCCGCCGCCAGGCCCCCAGACCTCGTATTACCAGAATGCCGCGCCCGTCTTTGCGCGCAACTGCACGAGCTGCCATCAGTCGGGCGGCATCGCGCCGTTTGCCCTGACCAGCTACCAGGATGCGGTCAACTACAAAGACGCGGTCGCAAATGCGGTCCGCTCACAGATCATGCCGCCGCTGCCGCCCCAGCAGCAGGGCTGCCAGCCGCTCGACGACTTCCGCAACATGAGCGAGGACGACCGGCAGACGATTCTGGACTGGGTCGCGGGCGGAGCGGCGGAGGGCAATGCCAGCAAGGCGGCGCCGCTGCCCAACCCGCCGCAGTCCGAGCTGGGCGCGCCCACCGACGTCTTCGACTCGGGGCTCGACTACACGTCGAGCTACCCGGGCAATGACGAGTACCGCTGCTTCGTGATTGATCCCAAGCTCACGGCAACCGCCAATGTGATTGCGCTCAACGTGCGCTACTCGAACCCGCAGATCGTGCACCACGCGGTCATCTTCGCGGCCCTGCCGGGCACGGAAGCGCAGGTGAACCAGCTCGACGCGGCCGATCCGCTGCCCGGCTACGAGTGCTTCGGCGGCGCCGGGTTCGAGGGCGCGGCCACGCTGGCCGCGGAGGCTCCGGGCGCGGTGCCACGCTCGTTCCCCGACCACACCGGAGTCCCGCTGCCGGCCGGGACCCGGTTCGTGGTCCAGATGCACTACAACTTCAACAACGGCCGCGGCACCGACCATTTCGCGGTCGAAATGTGGCGCTCGCCGACCCCGATCACGCGCTACCCGCACGGCGGACGCATCGTCAACTTCTGGTTCGACATCCCGGCCGGCGCCGCCGACGTGATGGCGCAGGCCACGACGCCGGTGGTTTCTGCCGGTTTGCCGCCCAACGAGGCTCAGGTCAAAGAGGGTCTGATCTGGGAAGTGTTCCCGCACATGCACATGATCGGTCGCACGATCGAAATCGATGTCGTGCATCAGGACGGCTCGCACACCTGCCTCCTCAACATCCCCAGCTGGAACTTCCACTGGCAGGGCTTCTACCGGCTGGCGCAGCCGCTGGCGGTGCAGGCCGGCGACCAACTGCTCCTGACCTGCCACTGGGACAACTCGCCCGCGCACCAGCCCATCGTCAACGGCCAGCCCCAGACCCCACGCGAGGTGCGGTTCGGCGAGGGCTCGCTCGACGAGATGTGCCTGGCCGGCGTGGTGCTGACCGACCCGCGATAGTGCTACAGTTGCCCTCGTGCGCGTCGAGGGCATCCATCACGTGGCCATCAAGGTGCGCGACTTATCGGCCTGCGAGCAGTTCTACGCGGGCGTGCTCGGGCTCGCGGTGGTGGCGCGGCCGCGTCCGGGGTCGGTGTGGCTGGCCGCGGGCGGGGGAGCCCTCCTGATGCTGGAGCAGGGTGCGGGCGGACCGGATACGGCCCCGCTCGAGGATGCGGCCGCCGGGCTGCACCTTCTCGCCCTGCGCATCGCACGCGCGGATCGGGCGGCCTGGGCGGCGCGCCTCGCGGTGGTCGCCGAAACCCCGCACACGCTCTATGTGCGCGACCCGGAGGGCAACCGGATCGGCCTGTCGCACCATCCCGAGCCCTGACCACCATGCCGCGCGTGACCTTTCTGCCGTCGCAAACCCAGGTGGAGGGCGCGCCCGGCGAATCGCTGTTCGACCTCGGGCGCCGGGCCGGCCTGCCCATCGAAACCGCGTGCGTGGGCCAGGCCACCTGCGGGCTGTGCCGGGTCAAGGTGGTTTTGGGCGAGCAGTTTCTGAGCCGGTTCGCGCCGGTCGAGAGCAAGCACCTGGGCAACGTCTACTTTATCAACAAGCTGCGGCTGTCGTGTCAGGCCCGGCTCACCGGCGGCGGCGACGTCACCGTGGAGATCCCGCCGAAGCGGTAAGCGGCACCCGCAGGAGCTTGCGCTCGTCGGCATCCAGGTCGAACTCGATCTCCTTGCTCGCGTGCAGCTCGGGGTTGACGAGGCGCAGCCGGTGATGGCCGGCTGCGACCCTGAGCCCGCGCTGGGGCGTCTGCTTGCCGGTATCCTTGCCATCCAAGTAGATCTCACCCCAGGGCTCGCTGAACAGATCGAGCGCGCCGTAGCGCTTTTCGGCTTCCAGGCGCAGCTTGACGAGCGCGCCCTCGGGCCCCACCTGCAGGCTCTTCTGGGCTTCCGAAAAGCCCTTCTTCTGGGCCCGCAAAACGTGCGGGCCGGGTGGAACCAGAAGCTCGCGCGACCCTTGACCGGCCGGCGCGCCGTCGAGCCACAGGTCGGCACCGGCCGGCTCGACCTCCACCCGCAGCGTGGCCTGGGCCGCGCGCAGCTCGGGCTCCAGCACCGTGTTGCTCGAGATCGTGAGCACCTCTTCCCAGGGCTCGTGGCCGGGCAGGCGCAGCGACACTCGATGCGTCCCTCTCTTGATTCCCGACACCTTGCCGGGAGTTTTGGCCAGCCGCACCTCGCCGTCAATCGCGACCTCGGCGCCCGGAGGATGCGACTTGACCTCGAGCACGATCTCGGTGGGCGCGCTCGCGGGCGGCGCGGTCACCACCTTTTGCGACGTGCGGCGACTCAGCACGGTCGCCCCCGCGCCCAGGACCAGCCCGACCAGAGCCAGCACGGCCATCCCGAGGGCCGCCCGCATGCCGGTCTGCGCGCTGACCGTGGGCGCCCGCTCGATGTCCCAGACCGAGAGACCCTTTTCGTCGACACCCTTCTTGATGATGGTGGAGGCGCCAGCGACCTCGGCCGCGGTCAGGCGCGCCTGGCTGTGCCTGTCGATGCCCAGCTCCGAGCGCAGGATATCGTCGAGCGGCCGGGGACCTCTCTTCAGCTCGCCCGAGGGACGCCGGTGCGGCACCATGTCCTCCAGCAGCGTGGCGGCGTCGAGCGGGCTGGCCCGGATGGTGCGCGCGTAGCTCATCTCGAGCAGGTCGGCCAGCATCTCCTTCATCGAGGGGTAGCGTTGGGCCGGATTGCGCTCGAGCGCGCGCAAAAGGATGTGATCGATGTCGGCCGGCAGGTCGGGCCGCGCGCTGGACGGCGGCGGAATGGCCATCTCGCGCACGTTGCGAACGATTTCCGGGATCTCCTCGCCCGGGAACAGCCGCTTGCCGGTGAACAGCTCGTAGAACACGGTGCCGGCCGAGAACAGGTCGCTCGAGGGGCCCAGCGGCTGGCCCGCGGTCTGCTCGGGCGACATGTAGCGCCACTTGCCCATGATGCGACGCTCGGTGTCGGCGGCCGCGGCCGCGGTCGCGATGCCGAAGTCGGCCAGCTTGACCTCGCCCTCGTACGAGACCAGTACATTCGAGGGCGAAACGTCGCGGTGCACGATGCCGCGCGGGACGCCTTCGGCGTCGGTCTTGCGGTGCGCGTAGTCGAGCGCCTTCGAGATCTCGATGGCGATGTAGAGCCCGGTGCCCAGCGGCACCTCGCGCTGCTTGCGCTCGGCCGCCCGGAGGAGCGTCGCCAGGTCGGTGCCGTCGACATATTCCATGGCGATGTAGAGCGATCCCCCGAAGCGGCCAAAGTCGAACACCTGCACGATGTTGGCGTGCGAGAGCTCGACCGCCAGCTTGGCCTCCTCGATGAAGCGCTTGACGAACTCCTCGTCCGCCGCCAGCGCGGGCAGGATGCGCTTGATGGCCAGCACCTTTTCGAAGCCGTGGGCGCCCGAGGCTTTGGCTCGAAACACCTCGGCCATGCCGCCGGCTGCGATGCGCTCGAGCAGCTCGTAGCGGTGAAGAGTCTGTTCCGCCGCCACCATCGGTGAAGCCACCCGTATAATAGTTACGTGGAAGTGTTGTTGATGGCAACGGTGGTGCTGTCCGTCACGGGCAGGCCTGCGCGCACCGTGGTCGTCAATGTGGCCGGGCCCGCCGGTGCCGTGCGGGCGCGCGCCGTCGACGCGGCGGTGGCGCGCGAGCCCCTGCGGCTGGCCGGGGTCGACGTGCCCGAAGAGGTGCGCAGCACACTCCTGGACCCGTTCGATCCGGGCGCCGATCAGGCGCCCGCCCGCTCGCTGTTCGACATCGCGCGCAAACGCTTTGCCGAGGTGGCCTACGAGCGCGCCCTGGACGCCCTGGTCGACGCCGAGGCCAAGGCGCGCCGGGCCGACCCGACGCCCTCGCTGTGGCAGCTTCTGACCGAGATCCACGTGCTCATGGGCGTGGTCGACACCGCCCGCGGCGCCGACGAGCAGGCGGTGGCCGATTTCCGGGTGGCGCGGCTGCTCGACCAGAAGCTGATGCTCGACGCCGCCTACTATCCGCCCAACGTGCGCGCGCGCTTCGCGCAGGCGGCTCCGGCCGGCCGCTCGAGCGGCGAGATCGAAATCCACGACCCCAGCAACGCTACTGTCACCATTGGTGGACAGTGGACCTGCCAGGCGCCCTGCCTGCGCGAGCTCCCGGAGGGCGAGCACTATCTGGCGCTGGAAGCCCCGGGCCGTGAGCCCCGCATCGAGCGGGTGCTGGTTCTGGCCGGCAAGCGCTCGCATGTGTCGATCTCGCTGGCCCGACGGCCGGTGGCCGACGAGGCGCGGGCCCTGGTCGCGAGCGCTCGGCGGCGCGGCGCGCTCGAACGCGAGGAAGCGCGGCGGCTGGCCGCCCTCCTGGGCGCCGATCTGGTGCTGGCCGTCGACCAGAAACGGGCGCGTGCGTTCTGGGTGGGCCCGGTTCAGTCGGGCAAGGTGCCCGAGCTGCCCGACACACGTTTCGGCGATGGCCCGCTCGATCTGAAAGCGCTTCTGGCCGCCCTGCCCCAGGACCCGCTGGAGGCTGGTGGAGCTGGAGCTGGCCTCGGCACCGGGCAACCGCCACCCCCACCGCCCTCGCCCAAGCTGTGGTATCAGAGATGGTGGGTGTGGGCACTCGGCGGCGCCGTGGCAGCCGGCGCGACGGCCCTGACCATTCAGGCGCTGTCGACGCACAACACCAACTACTCGTTTCCGCCGCAATGACTCGACTGTGTGCGCTCCTGGCTGTGCTCGCGAACCTGGCCTGCCAGGACGTTCAGACCAAGCCCATCACCTTCCAGGTCACCGACAGCACGGCCTGCCAGCTCGCCTGCGAGGAGATCACGCTGCAGTGCATCCACTCGGCGCGCGCAACCCTCACCCCGATGGGGGGCAGCTCCATCCCGGGACCCTGCGTGACCACGCCCTCGCCCGCCAGCCCGCCCACGCTGTGCACGCCCGGAAAGCTGTTCCCGGGTCCGATGTTCGACAGGGTGGACGAGCAGGTGGCGAGCTTTCAGATCGAGGGCTTTCGAAACGGGATCGGCACGCCCGGTTGTCAGCCCCAGGATCTGGTCTTCAGCGCCGGAACACCCATGGCGTTCGACCTGGCGGCAGCGGCCGCCAGCGGGCGGCCGGTCGCCATGACGGCCACCTGCACCATGAACCGGTGTGAGCAGCTTCTGAACCTGATGGGTGAGGTGCTGAGCTGGCCGCCGACCGGACAGCCGCCCCAGGTCGACATGCCGCATTACGACATCCTGTTCGGCTACAGCTCGGTCACCGGCAACCCGGACAGCAGCTTCGTCACGCTGTTTTCAATTCAGTACAACCCGATCACGAACGCGGTCAGCGGAAAGGGCGTCTACACGACCGAGGCCCGCAGCGATGCCGCCCGCTGCGTGGGTTTCTTGACCACGCTCATCCCTGCCGGCAGCACGGTCTCCACGCTGCGCTGCCTGGACAAGAGCCGGCTGTCGGGAAGCATCCAGATGCTCAACGCATTTTTCGTCACGCCCTCGATCGCCGCCAAGGTGGTGCAGCAGCTCCGGATCGACGACGGGGTTCTCCTGGGACAGGTGCGGCACAACGCCACCGGAGCCGGCGGCGCCGTGGTCAGCGTGCAGACGCTGGTCGACGGGATGGATGCGAGCGCACGCCTGTATTATCTGGATGACAGCAACAATTTCGTGCCCGCGGTCGGCCACGCAACCTCGTCCTCGGGCGTGTTCGCGATTTCAGGGCTCAGCGGCAAGAACCTGCTCTCCGTGACCGCCCATTACATGGGAACCGACGCCGCGCTGCAGACCCGCCTCATCATCCCGCGGACGGCGGCTGTCTTCGAGATCGATCTGTGACGGTGAGCGCGCACGGGCGCGGGCGTGCTGTCGTGGTGACGGCGGCGGCCGTGGTCGTCTACTGGGTCGGGAGCTGGCTGCCGGTGCCGGGCGTCGACGAGGCGGCGATGACCCAGCTGGTGCGGCACGGAGGCGCGGGCGGGCTCGGCAGGCTGTTCAACCTGGCGCCGCCGCCGCTGAGCCCGTTTGGCGAGAGCCTGCTGGCGCTGGTCGTCGTGCGGGGGCTGCTTGCGCTGGGAACGGCGCGCGAGCGACCGCGCGCGCTGCCCTACCGCCTCGGGTTCGTGGGCTTCCTCGTGTTGGCTGCCCTGCTCGCGCGTCACCAGATCACGCAGCTCGAGCGGGCGGGTACGCCTGCGTGGGCGTTCCTGCCGCCGATTGTGGAATCGCCCGCACTGGCCTGTCTGAGCCTGGTCGCGGGGGCGGCGCTTTTGTGGGCGCTGGCCTCGGCCATCACCAGGCAGGGCCTCGTACAGGGGCCGCTGCTGCTGCTGGCCGCCCGTCACATCCCGCTTCTAGCCAATCAGATGGCCGAGATCGGGGTGCAGGTGGCGCAGGTGGGCGCGCTCGATGCACCGGGCCTTCTGGGCCTGGCGGGGCCGCTGGCGGTGACGGTTGGGCTGGCCGCGGTGTGGCGATGGCGGCCAGCGGCCTGGCCGCTACACCTCGCGGGCGGCCTGGAGGCGGGCTCGCCACTCGACCTCGCGCTCTCGCCGCTGGTGGCGAGCGCGCTGGCCGCGACCGCAATCACGGCCGGGCTGAGCGTGCTGCCCGCCGATCGGGATCTGCCGGGGACGCACTGGCTTGCGCACGTCGACCGCGTGGTAGGGCTCGCATGCGCGATTGCGATCGCGCTCTGGTTGCGGCGGCGAGCGGTCGGACGGGGCGCGGTGGGGTGGCTCGCGGGCGCGCTGGTGCTGCCGATCCTGGCTTTTTCGATCGCGGCGGTGGCAGCCGCGCTGACAGCGCAAGCGCTGCCCCCGCCGCCTTTTCGCGGCCCCGACACGGTCGATGTCGTGCTCACGAGCCCGGGCGGCGACGCGCAGCACGACGCGCCGCTCGTGCGCGCGCGCATGGTCGCCCTGGGCGTAGCCGCGCGGGTGCTGGCCGCGGGCGGTGGTCGCATCACGATGCGCCTGCCGCGAGTGCAGAAGGTGGCCGAGCTGGTGCAGCAGGTGGGTGCGCGCAAGGAGCTGGCGCTGTTCTGGGCGGCCGACGATCAGGCTCCGCTTGCACAGGCGCTGGCCGGGCGGCCGCTGCCTTCGGGCCGCGAGGTGCAGGCCTCGCTCGTGGCCGCGCTCAAGCTCGGGCCCGGCCAGCGGGCTGCCATCGAATGCAAGGAGCCGCCGGAAGAGGCGCCCGGACCCCCCACCTGCAAACCCTGGCTGCTGGTCGCGCCGCCGGTTCTCGCCACCCGCGACCTCGCGCGCGCCGAGGTGGCATTCGACCCGATGGACGGCCGCCCGCGCATCAGCGTGGAGCTCCATGCTGCCAGCGTCCCCGCCTTCGCGGACGCGACCGGGCGCAACGTGGGCAAGCGGCTCGCGATCATGGTCGACGGCGAGATCATGAGCCTGCCCATCGTGATGTCGCAGCTGGGCGGCCGCCTCCAGATCACGCTCGGGAGCGGCGCCATCGAGGCCCAGCTGGTGAGCGCCCGGTTGCTGGCGGCCGCGCTCAGCTCGGGCCCGCTGTCGGCCCGCTGGAGCCTGCTCGAGATGCGGGCGGCCGACTAGCCCCAGGGGCGTGGTCACGGCCACGGGCTGCGACGCAAACGGAAACGGACACGGTCAGGGGCAAGCGCACGGTCACGCACGCAAACCGCCGTCTGCTCGGCTGCCGCCGCTGAAGGTGCGGAGCGTCGGCGCCGGTTCCGCGGCGCGCTCAGCGAAGCGTCCGAGGCCGGCGGCGCCACCGACACCGCGCTCGCCTACGGCGCCTTCACGCTCCAGGAGTACGAGACCCTGCGCCAGACGCTTCTGCGTCTGTGCGCGTGCCTGTACCGGCTCGCACATCGCTGACAGCGGCTCAGGGCGGAGGGGTGGCGCGCCCGAGCACGGCATCGGTTACTCAACTGGCACGGAAGCCGGCTCAGAGCGCTCAGTCGCGCGGATTCGGAATGCCGAGCCGCACGATCATCTTGTGCACGCTCATCCGATCCAGGCCCGCGCGGCGGGCGGCCCGCGAAATGTTGCCACCGGTGCGCCGAAGCAGCTCGCTCAGGTAGCGGCGCTCGAATGCTTCCACGAGCTGGGCCTTGGCCTCCTTGAACGGGGCCTCCAGATCGATGGGCAGCGAAAGCGAGGGATCGTCCGACCCCGAGCCGGACTGGCCCGGCGCCGCCTCACGCGCCCGCACCACCGACGACTCCCCGGGCGCTTCCGCCAGCACCACCGCACGCTCGATCGCGTTGCGCAGCTCGCGCACGTTGCCGGGCCAGGGCTGCCGGCACAAAAGCTCGATCGTCTCGGGCTGGAGCCGCTGGTGGCCCTCGCCCATCTGCCGGAAGAAGTACTCGATGAGCTGCGGGATGTCCTCGCGCCGCTCGCGCAGCGGCGGCAGATGCAAGCGCGCCACCGCTAACCGATAATACAAGTCCTCGCGGAACGTGTTCCGGTTGACCTCGACCGCCAGGTCGCGGTGCGTGGCCGCGATCACGCGCACGTCCGAGCGCACCGGGGACTGCGCGCCCAGCCGCTTGACCTCCTTGCGCTCGAGCGCGCGCAGAAGCTTGGGCTGCAGGTCCAGCGGCAGCTCCCCGATCTCGTCGAGAAAGATGGTGCCGCCGTGGGCGCGCTCGAACGCGCCTGCGCTGGCCCGGTCGGCGCCCGTGAATGCGCCCCGCTCGAAGCCGAACAGCTCGCTCTCGACCAGCGTGCGCGGGATGGCGCCCGCGTCGACCACCACGAAGGGCCCGCCCGCGCGCGGCGACGACTTGTGGATGGCCTCGGCGACCAGCTCCTTGCCGGTCCCGGTCTCGCCGGTGATGAGGACCGTCGCCTCGGAGGGGCCGATCTTCTCGAGCCGCGCGAACAGCTCGCGCATCTTGACCGAGCGCCCCACCAGCCCGAAAAAATCGTCGGTGCGCGCGAGCGGCACCTCGACGCTACCGGGCAGCGGGTCGAAGCGCAGCCGGGTGTCCCCAACCTCGAGCACCACGCCCGGGTTGACGTAGACGTCGACCACGCGCATGCCGCCCACGAAGGTGCCGTTCTTGGAGCCCAGATCGCGCAGGCGATAGCCGTGCTCGTCCAGTCGGATCTCGCAGTGCAGGCCGCTGACCTTGGCATCCAGCAGCACCAGGTCGTTCTCGCGGCGTGCGCCCACGCGGATGGTCTCGGCGGTGAACTCGCGCGTAAGGCCCGCGTCGTGTCCCCCCATCACCTCGAGCCGACAGCGCCGCAGCCTAAGCGCGGTCGCAACCCCCTCGGCAACGGTCGTCACCCACGTGGAGGTACGCAGGTCGAGGTCATCCGCGCCCATCGCTCCGCCGAGGACGAGAATACGTAGGTCGGCGGTCGCTTGCAACAGCGGCGGCGGCTTTGCTAGCGTGGACCTATGCGCCTACTCACAATGGGGCTCGCGATGCTGGCGCTTTTGGCCCCGAGGCCCGTCAAGCCGCCCAAGGAGCCCAAGCTCCTGCCACCGGGCAGCAAGCCAGCCGCGCTGGCCGCACGCTGGGTCGAGGAGGGTGTGCAGTCCGAGTGGCGCATCCTGCTCCGGCCCAACGGCCGCGCCGCCAAGTGGCGCTATCGCAAGTGTCTTGAAACCCCGGAGACCGAGAAGTGTCTCCACTTCAAGTACGAAGGCACCTGGGAGGCCAACGGGCGCGTGCTCACCCTGCATCTGCCGGGCGGCATGGACGAGCGCTTCCGGTATTCGCTGGCCGGCCACGTGCTCACACTCACCGACGCCAAGGGTCAGAAGCTCTCGTTCGTCTACCAGCTCCTCGATGCCGAGGGACAGGGGCGCCCGCAGGGCCTGGTCGGCATGTGGAGCGAGAAGGCGCGCACCATTGCGATCAACGCCGACGGCAGCTACAGCGATCGCGATGAGGACAGCGAGACCAAGGGCACCTGGCGCGCCGACTCGACCCGCTTGACCCTCCTGCCCAAGGGCGAAGGCGAAGAGGACATCACGTACCTGTACCGGATCCGGGCGGCTTCGCTGGTGCTCCAGGACGCGACCGGTCGCGCGCGTACTTTACGCGCGGTGCGCTGACTGCTTGGCCTCGCCCGCGGTCTCGCGCTCGAGCACGCCTTTCTCCAGATGCACCGAGCGCCGCGCGTGCGCGGCCGCCTTGGGATCGTGCGTGACCATCACGATGGTCTTGCCCAGCTCCTTGTTGAGCAGGTCGAGCAGCGTCAGGATCTCCTCGGCGCTCTTGGCGTCGAGATCGCCAGTCGGCTCATCGGCCAAAAGCAGGAGCGGGTCGGCCACGATCGCGCGCGCGATCGCGACCCGCTGCTCCTGACCGCCCGAGAGCTGGCGTGGATAGTGGTCCATGCGATCGGCCAGCCCGACCACGCGCAGCGCGGTCTCGACTCGGCGCGCGCGATCGACCTTGGACATGCCGTGAAGAAGCAGCGGCAGCTCCACGTTCTCGAACGCGGTCAAGACCGGGATCAGATGATAGAGCTGGAAGATGAAGCCCACGTGGTGGCTGCGCCAGCGCGCCAGCTCCTTCTCGCTCATGCCGCCCAGATCGGCCTCCCCCACCACCACCCGGCCCGAGGTCGCCTTGTCGATGCCGCCCATCAGGTTGAGCAGCGTGGTCTTGCCCGAGCCCGAGGGCCCCATCAGGGCCACGAAGTCGCCCTTGTCGACGCGGAAGCTCAAGCCTTCGAGCACCCGCACCTCCTCGGCGTCGCGGTGGTAGACCTTGGTGACATTGTCCAGCTTCACGATCGTTTCGGCCATCGACTCCCTCGTGTTTTTACGGGTCAGTCCTTCTTAGGCACTTTTTGTCCGGGCCGCAACCGATCCTGTCCGCTCAAGATCACCCGCTCACCTTCGGCCACTCCACTTTGTACGGTCACCGTGTCGGCGTCTTTGCCGGGCGCCCACTTGATCTCGCGCCGCGCGACCCGCCCGTCGCTCACCACATAGACCGTGCTGCCGTCGGCCAGCAGCGCGCGCCGCGGCATCACCAGCCGCTCGGGCTCGGTGGGCTCGCCGGCCGCGGGCCGGAACAGCACCTTCGCGCCCATGCCCGGACGCACGTTGTCGTCGGGCTCGGCGATGCGCACCTTGACCTGCACCGACGCCTTGGCCTTGTCGGCCACCTGCGCGAACTCCTGCAGCGTGCCCTGGTAGGGTTTTTGCGGGAACGCATCGAGCGTCACGTCGGCCGGTTGGCCCACCTTGAGCTTGCCGATGTCGGCTTCGTTGACGTCGACCTCGACCACGGTCTTGCGCAAATCGGCCAGCTTCAGGATACCGATGCCGACCGCGCCCACCGCGCCCGCCGGGGTCACGATCGCGCCCGGCTCGACCAGCCGCTCGAGCACCTTGCCGTCGATGGGCGAGAGGATGCGGGTCTGTCGGATGCGCGCCTCGATGAGCTGGATGTTGGCCCGATCGGCGTCGACCTGGCTGTGCGCGTTGTCGAGCGCCTCCTGCGTGGCCGCGCCGCCCTTGGCCAGGACTTCCAGGCGCGTAAGGTTCTTCTGATCGCGCCCGAAGTTGGCCTGCTGCAGGGCCAGCTCGGCGCGCAGCTCGTCATCCTCGAGCTGGGCCAGAAGCTGCCCGCGCTTGACCCGGTCGCCTTTTTCGACCGGCATCGAGCGCAGCCGTCCGCTCATGATCGCGCCCACGACCACGATGGCATCCGCATTGACGTAGCCGGACGCCGAAAGCAGCGTCTGCGCGCCCCCGACCCGCACCACCACCGCGGTCTCGGGCGGCGGAGTGGTCTGCTCTGCGTACCAGCGCAGGGCAGGCTCGCGCAAGACATAGGCCAAAAGGCCCAGCACGGCCAGCGCGATCAGCCAGCCCCAGGGCACCCGGCGCCGCGCGCCCGGGCGTTCGCTCGGCTCCGGCTTGCGTTCGATCTGCAGCGAGCGTAGGTCGTCGAGGGCACTGCGACCGCCGCCCGACGACGCGCCGGCCGCGCGCCCTTCCGTGCTCATTGGTCCGTGGGGAACGTACGGTGAGGCTCGGGTCCCGTCAAGGGACCCAAAAAAACAAAGGCGGTCAGGCCCATTCCTGACCGCCCCCGATCGATCCGCGTGGGGACCGCGCGTCGATCGTGACCTGCGGGGGCCTATTGCAGCCCTTATGCCGTGAATGAACCCGTTGAAATAATTGCATATCGCACCGAGGTGCGGACTCATGCATGATGCCAGTCGGCATCACCTCTGAAGAGGCCGAGCATCACGACGCACCGCGTGTATACTCGCCCTCGTGCGCGCGGTCGTGTTCGACCTCTCCATCCCCAAGTTTGCGCTCGCCAAGGGCTTGGGGCGCTGGGCACCGGGGCTTTACTATGGCCCGGTCTCGTGTCTGAAGCTGCGCGAGGTGGCCCCGCCCACCCTGCGCGGACCGGCCTGGGCGCGCATCCAGGTCGATCTGGCCGGTGTGTGCGGCTCCGATCTGGCGCTCATCACGTTCCACTACTCGACCGCGCTCGAGCCGTTCAACTCGTTTCCCAGCGTGCTGGGCCACGAGATCTTCGGCCGCGTGGTGGAGGCGGGCCCAGAAGCCGGGGTCAAAGAGGGCGACCGGGTTGCCATCGAGCCCCTGCTCGGTTGTGCCGTCCGCGGCTTCGATCCCCCGTGTGCGCGCTGCGCGGCCGGCGAGCCCGGCCTGTGCGGCCGCGTCACCGACGGCGACATCGGGCCCGGCGTGATGCTGGGCTTCTGCGCGTCGCTGCCGGGCGGCTGGTCGGAGACAGTGGTCGCGCACCGATCGCAGCTGGTCAAGGTGCCGGCTGCGGTGCCCGACCAGGCGGCGGTCATGATCGAGCCGCTGTCGGTGGGCGTGCACGCGGCCCTCAAGCGGCCCGCGCGCGCAGGCGAGAAGGTGCTGGTGATTGGCGGCGGAATGATCTCGTTCGCGGTGCTGTCGGCGCTGGCGCTTTTGGAGTCGCCCGGTGAGACCACCCACATGGCGCTGTTTGCGCACCAGGCCGACCTGGGCAAAAAGCTGGGCGCGCACCGCTCCATCACGCCGAGCGCGGGCCCGCTCGACGATCAGGTCGAGGCCGCCACTGGCGCCCGTCGCTACAAGCCCATCGTAGGCGACACCACGTTCGTCGGCGGCTACGACGTCGTGTACGACTGCGTGGGCACCCAGCGCAGCTTTGGCCAGGCGCTCCGGTACGCGCGCCCGGGCGGCACCGTGGTTCTGGTGGGCTGCCTGTCGCAGCTAGCGCGCTTCGACATGACCATGGTGTGGGCGCACGAGCTGACGGTCGCGGGCGTGTACACCTACGGCACCGAGCGCGCGCCCACCCGCCGCACCTTCGAGCTGACCGTCGAGCGGCTGGCCTCGACCAAGCTGCCGGTGGGCGACATCGTCACGCACCGCTTCGAGCTCGACGACTACCGGGAGGCCATCGTCGCCAACATCGAGCGCGAGCGCTACCAATCGGTCAAGACCGTGTTCGACAATCGAAATCGGAGGGTCTCATGATGCCATCTCACATCCGGCCGCTGCCCGAGATGGACTCGGCCTGGCGCGAGGTCTCGGCCGGCGAGCGCCTGCAGGCGGTGCGCCTCGCGGCACCCAGCCTGCGCGAGCGGATCCTCGAGAGTGGCAAGGTGTCGGGCGTGCGCACGTTCGTGATCGCGAGCTTCCCCTACCCGACCCGCTTCGGGCTGGCCGGCCTGGCCAGCCCGCCGCTACCGTATCTGGTTCTGACCAACCGGGTCAACGTGGTGCAGTTCGAGACCGAGGCGGGCGAGCTCAAGCTCCTCCTCTTCAACCCGACCGACTACGAGCGCAGCGCCGAGACGCCGTTCTTCCAGGCCTTTCGGAAAAAATTCGGCTACCTGGCCGAGCGGATGGCGCACAAGAAGCGGCCCAAGACGCCCGATCACCTGGCCACGCTCGGACTTTCGCCCGAAGACGTCGACTACATCGCGTTCGATCACATGCACACGCAGGACGTGCGCGAGATGCTGGGCACGACGGCGCCCGCGCTGGGCCAGCAGACCCCGCTGCGCGCCATCTACCCGCGCGCAAAGCTGCTCATCTGGAAGCCCGAGCTCGACATCTTCCGGCAGCTGCACCCGCTGCAGCGCTACTGGTATATCGAGGACGGCATCCGCCACGTGCCGGCCGATCGCTTCCTTGCGGTCGACCAGGACATCCTTCTGGGCAAGGGTGTGGCCCTGGTGCGCACGCCCGGCCATACGGTCGGCAACTGGTCGCTCGTCATCAACACCGAGGGCGGAGTGTGGGCGGTCAGCGAGAACGGCATCGCCTGCGACGCCTATGCGCCCGAGTCGAGCGCGATCCGGGGCTTGAAGAAGCACACGCACGCGACCGGCGAGGAGCTCGTCCTGAACTCCAACACGCTCGAGGGTCGGAACGAGCAGTACACCTCGATGGTGCTGGAGAAGCTGCTGGTCGATCGCTGCACGTCGAGCCCGGAGTTCTATCAGCACTTCCCGTCCTCGGAGCTGACCGCGAGCCCGCTCTCGCCCGGCCTGTCGCCGACCTACAGCCACGGCACCATCACGAGCGGCCAGGTGCGCCGCCAGATCCCGGCCGGCCGCACGCAAGCCGCGTAGGAATGCGCTGCCTCCTCCTGGTCGCGCTGGCGGCACTGGGCTGCAAGAACCAGCAGCCATCGCCGCCGCCGCAGGCACTGCTTCTGGGCACCGTGCCCTCGCAGAGCGAGCGGCTGCGCGTGGAGGCGATTCGGCCGCTGGCGGCGTATCTGCAAGCGCAGGTGGGGCTGCCGGTCAACGCCGAGATCGCGGCCGACTACAAGGGTGTGCTGGCGGCGTTGGCGGCGCGCCGGTACGACGTCGCGATCACGGGGCCCATGATCGCGCTGCGCGCGCAGGACGGCTATCGGGTGGTGGCCAAGCCGGTGCGGCGCGGGGCGCCCACGTACCGCGCGCAGATCCTGGTGCGCGCCGACGGTCCAGTACGCGCGCTCGGCGATTTGCGGGGCAAGGTGCTCGCGCTGGTCGACCAGTATTCGGAAAGCGGGTACCTGGTGCCGCGCCGCATGGTGCGCGGGGCCGGGCTGGATCCGGACCGCGACCTCAAGAAGGCGCTGGTGGGCACGCACGACAACGCGGTGCTGGGCGTCCTGTACGGGCTCTACGATGCCGGCGCCTGCTTCGAGGGCGCCGAGGCTCAGGTGCTGCGCGATCAGCCGGCGCAGAAGGAACGCCTGCGTGTGCTCGCGCGCTCCGAGCCCATCCCGAACGATCCGGTGCTGGTGCGGCGCGATCTGGATGCCGGCACGGCGGCCGCAATCGTACGGGCGCTGTTGGCGCTCGACGGCCGGCCCGAGGCGCGGGCAGTGCTGGCGCCGTTTGGCGCCGAATCTTTCGTCGCCGCCAGCGACGGCGAGTACGCGGCGCTGGGAAAGGCCGAGTAGGGCCGGGACCGAGCTCAGCGCTTGCGGCGGGCGGCCGATTCGCGCTCGAGCGCCTGGAACATGTTGGGGATGGACTTGCCCAGGATGGCTTCGGTGATCCGGTTCAGGATGAAGCCCGGCAGCGGGGCCCGCACGTCAATGCCGGCCTGATATTCGATGCGCGTGCCGCCGGCCTCGGGCCGGAAGCGCCAGCTGCCGCGCGAGTCGCTCACGATCTGGCCGTCGACGAAAGTCCAGCGCGTGCCGAACTCGGTCGGGCCCTCTTCGTGCGTGATGGCCAGCGTGTAGCGCACCTCCTTGACCATCTTGGCGCGGAACTCGACGCGCAGCTGAGCGCCCTCGCGCGCCAGCACGCGCACGCGCGTGAACTCAGGAAAGAAGTTTGGATAATGCTCGTAGTCGGTCACGATGTCGAAAAGCTCGCGCGGCGTGGCGCCCGCGATAAAGTGGGTGCGCTGGACTTCCTTCATGGGCGCCGAGCATACCAATACTTTGGTCGGCTGTGGCATGAAGAGTCGAAGAGTCCGGATCCGGACACGGAGCTTACTCGCGCACGCGCGCGTACAGCTTGCCGTCGAAGATGCGGCCGTCCTTGTGATAGTGCTTGCGCAAGATGCCCTCGAGCTGGAACCGATTTTTCTCGAGCACGCGCGCCGAGGCGGTGTTCCAGTCGAACACGTGGGCAGTCAGGCGCAGAAGGCGCATGTCGCCAAACCCGATCTCGACCAGCCGCCCCACCACCGCGGTCATGATCCCGCGCCCCCAGTAGGGCTTGGCCAGCCAGTAGCCGATTTCGGCTTGGTGGCTCCGTCCCAGCTCGAGATCGTGAAAGCCCACGCCGCCGATGAGCTGGCCCCTGGCCGACTCTCGCACCGCCATCTCGATGGGCCGCCCTTGCGCGCGCGTGTGCGCGGCCGTGAGCGCGATCCATTGGTCCGCGTCGGCCTCGCGATAGGGATACGGGATCCGGAGCGTGCGCTCGTAGATGGCTCGATCGGCCAGGTAGGTGACCAGCGGCGTGCAGTCGGCGGCCACAAATTCCGACAGGTATACGTCGCCTCGCACGTCGATGCGCATGCCCGGCATGCCCGCGATCCTTCCCCATACAGCTTGCCTGACCGGCGCCCACTGTGCCAGGCTTGCCGCGATGCATCGCCCGTTTGCGCTGCCGGGAGCCGGCCCTCGTTACGCACCCGACCGCCTCTACGACATCCGCCATCAGAAGCTCGAGATCGAGCTCGACTTCGAGCGGCGCTCCATTGCCGGCACGGCCACGCTTTCGGTGGCCCCGCTGGCGCCGGACGCGCGGCACCTGGTGCTCGACGCGGTCGAGATGGAGATCGTGTCGGTGGCGGTCGCGGGCGCGCCGGCCACCTTCGACTACGACGGCGCCAAGCTGCGCATTCGGATGCCGGCCCAGACGCCCCCGCCTTCCGACATCGAGGTGCGCATCGGCTACCAGGCCACCCCGCGGCGCGGGCTCTACTTCATCGCGCCCGAGCCCGCGTATCCCGACAAACCGCGTCAGGTGTGGTCGCAGGGGCAGGACGAGGATTCGCGCTTCTGGTTCCCTTGCTTCGACGCGCCCCACGAGAAGGCCACCTCCGAGCTCATCGTCACCGTGCCCGAGGGCATGGTTGCCATCTCCAACGGCCGCCTGATCGAGCGGCGCGGCGGCCGCTTCCACTTTCGCATGGACGTTCCGCACTCGCCCTACCTGGTTGCGCTGGTGGCCGGCGAGCTCATCGAGCTGCGCGATCAGTGGGAGGACATCGAGCTTTTCTACTATGTGTCCCCGGGCCGCGAGGACGACGCGCAGCGCGCCCTCGGCGGCACGCCCGCCATGATGGGCTTCTTCTCGCGCTACCTCGGCGTGCGCTATCCCTACCCGACCTACCGCCAGGTGTGCGTGCACGACTTCATCTTCGGCGGCATGGAGAACATCACCGCCACTACGCTCACCGCCGACACCCTGCACGACGCGCGCGCACACATCGACTTCACGTCCGATCCGCTGGTCGCGCACGAGCTGGCCCACCAGTGGTTCGGCGACCTTCTGACCTGCCGCGACTGGTCCGAGGGCTGGCTCAACGAAGGCTTCGCCACCTATCTGCAGGCGCTGTGGACCGAGGAATCGCTGGGCGCAAGCGAGTTCGACCTCGAGCGCGCCGAGCGCATCGAAGCCTATCTGCGCGAGGATGCCGAGCGCTACCGTCGCCCCATCGTCACGCGGGTGTGGGAAGAGCCCATCGAGATCTTCGACCGTCACCTGTACGACAAGGGTGCGGCAGTGCTGCACATGCTGCGCCGGCGCCTGGGCGAGGACGGGTTTCGGGCTGCGCTGCGCCACTATCTCGAAAAACATCGGGCGGGCGTGGTCGAAACCCGCGACCTCGCGCGCGCAATCGAGGAGGTGACCGGCCGCAACTGCGATCGCTTCTTCGATCAATGGGTGTACGGCGCGGGCTTCCCGGACCTGCGTGTGCACGTCGAGTGGGACGACGACTTCGGCGGCATGCGGGTCGAGATCGTGCAGACGCAGGGCGACCCGCCCAGCTTCGAGATCGAGACCGCCGCGCTGGCCGAGATCGACGGCGAGTGGCGCCGGATTCCTCTCGCGCTCCGCGAGCCCCGCCACCTGTTCCATCTGCCGCTCGACGGCCGGCCGACCGGCTTCGTGCTCGATCCCGGGCGCGACCTCTTGGCGCGCTGGGACATCGAAAAGCCGGCTGGGCTGTGGCGCCGCGAGCTTTCCAGTGCGCCCCGCGCCATCGATCGGGCGGCCGCCGCGGCGGGCGTGGCCAAGGAGTCGTCGCCGCAGGCGGTGCGCGCGCTCGGGGAAGCCCTGCGGGAAGATGCCTTCTGGGGCGTACGCGCGGCCTGCGCGCGCGCGCTCGGATCGCTGCGCACCGACGCTGCCCGGGACGCGCTTGTGGCCGCGCTGGCGGCCGAAGAGCACGCCCGGGCTCGGCGCGCGGTTGCGCGAGCGCTCGGCGAGTTTCGCGGCGATCTGGCGGCGGCGGCAGCGGCCCCGGCCACGGCCCCGGCCGCGGCCGCGCTCGAGCGGCTCGCGCGCGCGGGCGATCCAAGCTACTACGTCGAGGCGGAAGCCGTGCTCGCGCTGTGCCGCACGCGGGCGCCGCAGGCCCTGGAGATGGCGCGGGCTGCGCTCGAGCGCCCCTCTCACGTCGACATCATTCGGCAGCTGGCCTGCCAGGGTCTGGGTGAGCTGCGTGAGCCCGACGAGCGGCGCGCCGACGCGATCGCGCTTCTGCGCGCCCAGACCGCCTACGGCCGGCCCCCGAACAGCCGCCGCGAAGCCGCGACTGCGCTCGGCAAGCTCGGCGAGGGCCGCCCCGAGGCGCGCGAGACGCTCGAGGATCTGCTCGCCGATCCCGAGTTTCGCGTGCGCCTGGCGGCGGCGGGCGCGCTGGGTACGCTGGGCGATGCGCGGGCCCTTTCCGCCCTCGATGCGGCGCTGCCCCGTGAGCTCGACGGCCGGGTGCGGCGCCGCATCAAGGAGGTGGCCCGCGATCTGCGCGCCGGCCGCACGCGCGAGGACGCCCTGCGCGCGCTGCGCGACGATCTGGATCGCCTGCGCGCCGAGCATGCACAGTTGCGCTCGCAGCTCGACAAGCTGGAGGCACGGCTGACCAAATGAAAGCGGTCACGCTCGTCCTGGTCCTGCTCGCGGCAGCGCTCGCCGTCGCGCCCTCCGATCGCGAGCTGCACATGCGCGCGATCGTGGTCGACACCCACGCCGACACCACGCAGCGTATCGCCGACGACCATCTCGACATCGGAAAGCCGCAGCCCGAGCTGCACCTCGATCTGCCCAAGATGAAGGCGGGCGGCCTGGATGCCGAGTTCTTCTCGATCTGGGTCGATCCGAAAAAGGTCAAGCCCGAGGGCTTCCACAAGGACGCGCTGCGCCAGCTCGACGCGGTCCACGACATGATCCGAAAGAACGCCAAGGTCATCGCGTGGGCCAAGACCGCCGCCGACGTGCGCGAAAACGCCAAGCGCGGCCTTCTGTCCGCCCTGTTCGGGGTCGAGGGCGGTCACATGCTGCTGCCGGGCACACCCGATGAGCAGATCGCCCGCCTGCGCAAGTTCTACGAGCTGGGCGCGCGCTACATGACCCTGACCTGGTCCAACTCCAATCCCATCGGCGGCTCCTCGGGCGACGAGGGCGACATCCAGGGCCTGACCGACTTCGGCCGCCGCGTGGTCGACGAGATGCAGCGGCTGGGCATGATGATCGACATCTCGCACGTGTCCGATCCCACGTTCTGGGACGTCATTCGCTACGTCAGGAAGCCGGTCATCGCGTCGCATTCGTCTGCGCGCTCGCTCTGCAACGTGCCGCGCAACATGACCGATGCCATGCTGCGCGCGGTCGGCAAGAACGGCGGCGCGGTGTGCGTCAACTTCTACCCGGGCTTCCTCGACATCGACTACACGAACGCGATCCGGCCCATTCACGCCAAATACAAGAACCTGCCCGTGCTGGAGGCCGAGCGGCGCGAGCGCGAGGAAGCCAAGAAGCTGCCGCGCCCGGGCGTGGCGCGCCTGGTCGACCACATCGACCACATTGCCAAGGTCGCGGGTGTCGAGCACGTATGTCTGGGCTCCGACTACGACGGCATCGAGGTGGCGCCGCTGGGCGTCGAGAACGTCGCGCAGTTGCCCGCAATCACGGTCGAGCTGCGCAAGCGCGGCTACAGCCCGGCCGATGTCGAGAAGATCCTGGGCGGCAACACGCTGCGCGTGCTCGAGGCCAACCAGAGCCCGGCCCCGGCCGGCGCCGGGGGTCGGAAGTGATCTCGCTCAAGGGACGGGTGGCGCTGGTGACCGGCGGCTCGCGCGGCATCGGACGCGCCTCGGCGCTCACGCTGGCACGCGCGGGCGCCGACGTCGCCATCTCGTACGCCCATGCCGACGCGGCGGCCGAGGAGACGGTGCAGGACCTGCGCGCGTGCGGCGTGCGCGCGGCCGCGGTGCGCGCCGACCTCGTCACCTGGCAGGCAGCCGAGCACCTGGCGCGCCGAACCGCCGAGCTTTTGGGGCCGCCCGGTATCCTGGTGGCCAACCACGGCGTCTGGGAGCCCGCGGCCATCGACGCCATGAGCGAGGACGACTACGACCGCACGCTCGACACCAACTTGAAGGGTGTGTTCGCGGTGTGCCGGTTCGTGGTGCCGGCCATGAAGCAGGCCGGCTGGGGACGCGTGATCCTGGTGGCGTCGACGGCCGGCCAGCGCGGCGAGCCCGGCCACTCGCACTATGCTGCCTCCAAGGGCGCCATCATCGCGCTCACCAAGTCGCTGGCGCCCGAGCTGGCGCCGTCGGGGATCCTGGTGAACTGCGTGGCGCCGGGCTGGGTGGCAACCGACCTGGCGCGACCGGCGCTGGAGGATGAGGCGCGCCGACGCCAGATCCTGGCCACGATTCCGCTGGGACGAGTCGCGCTGCCCGACGAGATTGCGGCCGCGGTGCTGTTTCTGGCCTCCGACCTGTCGACCTTCGTGTGCGGCGAGATCCTGAACGTCAACGGAGGCGCGGTTCTGTGCGGGTGAGGCGGGGGAAGTCACCGCAGAGAACGCAGAGGAGTGGAGGGCTCTGACTGGAGGCAACACGGCCATCACGCGGCGAATTGGTTGCGGCGATCATGCCACACTGATCGAGTACGTTCCGGAATCGTCGCGCGGCGCGAGGATTTCTCCGGAAGATGGGGGTCGTATAGGGGGAGCTGCGCGCGGTAGCGCGCCCGCAGGGCTCCCCTGTTGTGAGGACCGCCGCTTGCGGCGATCCGGATCTCTCAGCGCGGCGGCTCGGCGAGCGCTGTTTGGTTGCGGCCCGCGGCCGCGCTGAGCAGAACGCCGTAGGAGTCGTCGGCGGCCGGGCCCACCCACTGCGCGCGTAGGCCGACCGCCTGGGCGGCCTGGTCGAGCTCGGCGCGCGCCACGTGCAACCAGTCGAACCAGGCGCCGGCCTGCCTCCCGTACTCGACGCGCACGCGGATCTGGCCGCGCCCGGCGCCGTAATCGATCGAGTCGAGCGCGATGAGGGGCGCGTGCACGGCCAGTCGCGCGAGCAGCTCGGGCAGTCGCTCCCCGGTTCCCGCCAGCCCGACGCTGTTGCCCATCAGCACGGCCGCCTGGTAGCGGTCCGCGCCCGGCAGCGTCCACACCGACGCCACCTCGGCCTCGACCCCGCGCGCTCGCGCCACCTGGACCACCGCCGGCGAGGCGTCGATTGCGTGCACGGAAAAGCCGCGCTGCTGCAGCCACAGGGCATGCCGGCCCGCCCCGCAGCCGACGTCGAGCACGTGCGCGCCCGCTGCCAGGCGCTCGACGAGGGCCGTAAGCAGCGGCCGCTCGATCTGCGCGTGAGCGAACGGCTCCAGAAACCAGGCCGCCGGCACCTCGTGGCACGACCCGTCGGCGCGCCGGAAGCGCACCCATGCCGCCCGCCCGGCCGCCGCGTCCGCGAGCGCACGCGCGAACGGGGCCATGGGGTCGGGCGTCGGACCCGACACGGTCACCCGCTGCGCAGCTCGGCCGCGATCTCGTGCGCGATACGGCGCGCTTCCTCGACCGCACCGCGCGGCAGTGAAACCGCGCCCACCACCGGATGGCCGCCGCCGCCGTAGCGCTTGCAGATCTCGGACAGGTTGTGCGTGCGCGGCAGCTTGCCCCAGGGGTTCGATCCGACCGACACCTTGGAGCGGGTGCGCGAGCGTGACACCCCCACCGAGTAGCGGCAGTCCGGGAACAGGTAGTACACGATGAACTTGTTCATCGCTTCCAGATCGGTGTCGCTGATGTCGTACTCGACCACGCCGCGGTCCATGTGCGCACGCTGCCGAACGATGTCGATGGCGTGCCGGTGCTGCTCGAGCAGCGGCTCCAGCCTCTTGCGCACATAGCCGTCGGCGGCGATCTCGGCCAGCGGGCGCGAGGTGAGGTCGCCGATGAAACGATCCTTGAGCGAAACGTCGTGGTTGTGCTCGACCCAGGTCATGAGCTGGAGCGCGGGCTCCTTGAGCTCGACTGCGGTGCGAGCATCGGGAAATTGGGCGCCGTCGATGATGTCGGCCCAGTGCACCAGCTCTTTGAAGGGCGCGCCATCCCAGCCAAAGCGCGCCACCACCGTGTCGGCCAGGAACTTGCTACACGAGCGCGCGCGCGGATCGTAAAACTTGCGACCCGAGGTGTCGGCCCGAAAGTGCGCCTCGTCGCGGTCCGACATGAATGCGCTTTCGTGGTGATCGAACCACCAGGTCAGCGCGGGCGAGGAGGAGTAGCGAAAGTCGACCACGGCGTTCTCGTCGCCGTCGAAGGCGCCGGGCGGAAAGGCGTCGCCCAATTTGTGGGTCAGGCCCAGAAACCCGATGTCGACGTGGTTCCGGATCCGGTCGCGGTAGAAGCGCGCGAACAGTGCGGCCGAGGCGGCGCCGTCGAAGCAGTTGTCATGAAACAGGACCTTGAGTCGCACCCAAGAAATCTCGCACTAGATTCCCCAGGTTGGCAAGCGGAAGAAATTCGTCACCGCGCGGCGTCATTGGTGCCGGTACACACGCACGTAGTCGATGAGGTAGCTGTGCGGGAACAGGCTCAGATCGACGCCCTGCTGGCCGCCCCAGGAGCCACCAATGGCCAGGTTCAGGAGCAAGTACTGGTCGGCGTCGAAGGGCCAGGTGGCGACGCCACCGCCGTCGTTCGCGTAGGTGAAGTATTTCTGGTCATCGACAAAGAAATCGATGCGATCCGGGAACCACTCGATGGCATAGCGGTGATAGTCGCGAAAGGGCGCGGTCACGTCGACGCTGCCGCCGCGCCCACTGCCGTTCTGCGCGGCCCTGTGCACGGTTCCATAGATCGTGGTCGGCATGAACCCGACATTCTCCATGATGTCGATCTCGCCGCAGGTCGGCCAACCCACCGCGTCGATGTTGGTACCGAGGGTCCAGACCGCGGGCCAGGTGCCATTTCCAGTCGGGATCTGCGCGCGCACCTCGATGCGACCATATCGGAATGCGGCCTTGCCCTGCGTGGTCAGGCTGGCCGAGGTGATCTCGTGGCCCTGCCAGAAGTCGCGGCGGGCCTCGATGACGAGGTGTCCATTCTCGACGCGCGCGTTCTCCAAGCGCCCGCTGGTGTAGTACTGGAGCTCAGAATTGCGCAGGTACCCGACCTCGTAGCCCCATTTGGTAGGATCGGGGTTTCCGCTGCCGTCGAATTCGTCGGACCAGATCAGATCCCAGCCCGGAAGCGGCGGTGGCCCCGCGTCTTCGTGCGGGGCGCCATCCGCGGGTGGAGCGGCGTCCGCAGGCCGGGCGGCATCGCTCGCGTCCGGGCTCGCGGATGGCATCACCTCTTCCTGGCAAGCGAGGGCGAAACCGAGCAGGCATGCGACCCGATGCAGCCGCATCGGTGGCATCATCGCACAGAACGCGTGCGCGCGTCTCGGCACCCTGGTAGGCTGGGCAGATGCTGTGGCGCTTCTGTGGCACCGCGCTGGCCGGGCTGCTGCTGCTGGCGGGGCCGGCGCTGGGCGCGGGCGTCGAGCATACGGTCGACTGGCTGCCGCGCGTGTTTCCCATCCACTCGACCGGCGAGGTCGAGGTGCACGTCTCGACCGGGCGCGTGCACGTGGTGGCGGGTCCGGAGGGACGCATCGTCGTGAGCGCTTCGCTGCGTACGGTCGGGCGCGATGTCGAAAGCGCAAAGCAGACCTCGCGCGCTTCGCGCGTCGTGGCCACCGCCGAGGGTGACAAGGTGCGCGTCGACTGCGAGGATCCGCCCCACGGCTCCACCAGCTTCGATGTGCGGGTCGAGGTGCCGCCGCATGCGCAGGTCCGCGTGCGCGCGGGCCACGCCGCCATCGAGGCCGCCCAGCTGGCCGGTCCGCTCGATTTGTCAGCCAAGAGCGGCTCGGTGCAGGTGACGCTGGCCGGTCCCGCGACCGTGCACGCGGAAACGCACGGCGGCAAGATCGATCAGGACCTGGGGCTGCAGGCGGTCGGACGCGG
>DATFWX010000032.1:0-11932 GCA_035258845.1 Polyangia bacterium
GCACGCTGGTGGGGCCCTCGCGCGAGGGGATGCGCTCGCACACGATCACGGGCCCGCTCTGCGGGAGCATGAGCGCTCCGTGGGCCTCCACCAGCATGATCACGTCCCGGGCCGCGCCCCCGCCCTCTTGCACCGCGCGCCGCTCGACGTCGTAGTGGAGCCGGCTCTGCCCGCTCCCACTCTTTCGCACCTGCACCCGCACTTGGGCCACCACGCGGTAGCGCGGATAAGCGGCAGCCGCAAACGGCCCCTCGTAGAGCTCGGCCTGCGCAAACTCCTCCTCGGCCGGCAGCGGGAGGCGGAAGCGCACCGGTCGCCCACCTTCCACGAGCGTTACCTCGACCTGCGGCGCGTGTGCCGGCGCGGGCGGCGGATCGGCCAGAGCCGCCGCGACCTCGGCCAGCAGCAGCCCACCCGCGACCAGAATCAGAATTTTTCCCATGCCGGCCGCTCGAGCAAGCCGCGTGCCGCGCGAAAGCACTGGCGATTTCTCGTCGCGAACGCCACCTTGTCGCAGGCGGTGGCTGCATGTGTGCCAGCTTGACCACTCGCGGGGTGCGGGGTACGCTTAAGTACTTGTTTCCCGCCCACGACGGAGCGGAGCCGGGGGGCGCATGATCGGCAAAAGTATTGGCAATTATCAGATCAAGGCCAAGCTCGGCGAGGGCGGCATGGGGGCCGTGTACCTCGGCGAGCACCCGCTGATCGGAAAGCGGGTCGCTATCAAAGTCCTCTTGCAGGACATGGCCAACAAAGAGGAGATCGTCGCGCGCTTCTTCACGGAGGCCAAGGCGGTCAACGACATCGGCCATCCGAACATCGTCGACATCGTCGATTTCGGAAAGCAGAAGATGGACGGTGGCGGCGAGTCGTTCTACCTCATCATGGAGTTTCTCGACGGCGAGAGCCTGGCCGCGCGCATGCGGCGCACCAGCCTTTCCATCGAGGAAAGCCTGCACGTGATCGGGCAGTGCTGCTCGGCGCTCGCGGCCAGCCACAAGAAGGGCATCGTTCACCGCGACCTCAAGCCCGACAACGTGTTTCTGGTCACGCGCGGCGGCGATCCCAACTTCGTGAAGCTGCTCGATTTCGGCATCGCCAAGCTGACCGGCAACACCGGCAATCCGGCCTCGTACAAGACCCGCACCGGCTCCATCTTCGGCACGCCCGCGTACATGAGCCCGGAGCAGTGCGAGGGCACGGCGCGCATCGATCATCGCTCGGACGTGTACTCGCTCGGGGTCGTGATGTACCAGCTTTTGACTGGGCGGGTTCCGTTCCCGGGTGAGGGTTTTGGCGAGATCATCGTCGGCCACATGACCCGGCCGCCCGAAAAACCGTCCACGATCAATCCCGATGTGCCCGAGGAGGTGGAGGCGATCGTGCTGCACGCGCTCGAGAAGCCGCGCGAGCGCCGCTTCCAGACCATGGACGAGTTCGGGGCCGCGATTGCGAACCCGCACAAGCACCTGGACGATTACCGGAACCTGGCCACCGGTCAAACGGTGGCCGGGCATCACAAGCCCGAGTCGGCACCGCTGATGGGCGGCACGCGCATCCTGTCGCCCGCAAGCGTGCCCCCCGAGGTGCGCCAGGCGGCCGAGCGCTCGCACCCGCGCACCGGTCGCACCCGGCAGCCGGTGCACGACGCCGGCCCCAAGCCGACCACGCTCTCGGGCGCGGCCTCCGAAATGCTGTCGGACACTGACGATGAGGGGCTCCGGCCGCATCGGAGCCGGCTCCCGCTCGTCCTGTCGATCGTCGGTGGCGTGGGGCTGGCGGTCCTGCTCGTGTTCGCGCTTAGGCCCAAGACCTCGCCGCTCGGGAGACCCATCGCGACCGATCCGACCGGGGGCGAGACCGAAAAGCCCAGGGCCGAGCCGGTCTCGATCACGATCACGAGCGACCCGCCGGGAGTGCACGTGCTGCGCCAGGATCAGGGCGGCGCGGAGGCGGGCCTGACGCCGTTGCGATTGGACGCCAAAAAGGGCGACCCGGCGTTCGACGTGCAGCTCAAGCTCGAGGGCTACAAGCCCGAGCGGCGCACGCTCACGCCCGATCAGACCAAGGAGGTCGTGGTCGTGATGGCCAAGGAAGGGCCGCCGCCGACCGAGACCACGCACGCGGGGCGCCCGACCGGCTCGACCGGCTCGACCGGTCCCGTGGCCTCGGATCGCCATCACCCGAAGCACCCGGGCGGCGCCACGACCACAACCACGACCGCGACCGACCGGACCAAGCCCGACAAGTCGTCCAAGGGCAACAAAAAAGAGGACGACTTGAAAATCCTCACGCCGAAGTTCTGATGTCTTAGGAGCCATCATGCGACGTTGCCTCGGATCGATGCTTCTGGTGTTCGCCCTCGTAGCTGGCGCGGGCGCGGGCGGCGTTGCGCACGCGCAGGAGAACCCCAAGAAGGCGCGCGAGCTGTTCCAGCAGGGCAAGACCTTCTTCGACCTCGGTCAGTTCGACGACGCGATCAAGGCCTGGCAGGACGGCTACCGCTACAAGGCCGATCCGCTGTTCCTGTACAACATCGCGCAAGCCTACCGGCAGTCGGGCAACCCGCAGCGGGCGCTGTTCTTCTACAAGAGCTACCTGACCAATTTCCCGCGCGCGCCCAACCGCGCCGAGGTCGAGGAAAAGATCGAGGCGTTGCAGAAGGTGATCGATGACGCGGCGCGCACGCAGAAGATGCCGCCGCCCGGAGTGATGCGGCCCGAGCACGGCGGCAAGACGCCGCCCGAGGACGGCGGTGGCGAGACAACGTCGACGCGGCCGGCCACGACCACGCCCAGGTCGACCACGACCACGCCCCCGACGACGAGCACGACCACGCAAACGCCGCCGCAGACCACGACCACGGCCATGAACACGCCGCCGCCTCCTCCGGGCGGGAGTGGGGCCTCGACCGAGCCGCCGACCGTAACCAAGACTGCGCCGCCCACCATCGCGAACCCGATCGACATCGGGGTCATGCTGGGCATGGACGTGTGGGCAACCGGGATCCCGCGCGGAGCCGACCCGTCGTTCGCGCTGGCGGTGACCGGAGGCTACACGCTGCAGGCGCTGTCGGGCGCTGCGTTCGATTTCAGGGTGGGCGGAAAGCTCGGGTTCTCGTTCCTGTCGGACGTGGGCTCGACCGATGTCTTTCTGTCGGTGCTGGCCGATCCGATGGTGCGGATCCATCTGATGCCCGAGAAGCTCGACCTCTACGCCGACCTCGGGCTGGGCGTGCTGATTCTGAGCGGGCTCACCAGGAATTCGGCCCTGCTCAAGCCGGGCGTGACCGATGTAACCGGTGCGCTGGCGGCATTCGAGCTGCGGCCCGCAGTGGGCGTCGAGTACTATCTGTCGCCGTCGCTGTCGCTGCAGGCGTCGCCGGGCCTCGTCATCAGCCCGCCCCCCAACGACTTCTTCGCCGAGTCGATCGTGCGCTTCGAGCTCGCCTTCGGCGCGTCCCTGCGGCTGTAACGCCGCTCGAGCGCCGTTGGAACGCGCTTCGAGGCGTCTTTCCTACGCGCTGCTCGCGATCGTCGGAGCCTTCTGGCTGACGAGTGGGCTGTACGGGATCGCCTCGCCGTTTATCTTCGGCCACTATGGCTACCATGGCGGCGAGTATTCGACACGCGCGCGCCACACGCTGCGCCACGGCACCTTCCTGCCCAGCAACGTGCCGTGCGCTTTTCCGCCGCCTCGGGAAAGCTATTACCTGCACCATCCGGTTCTGACCCATCACCTGGTGACGCTGACCATGGCGCTGCTGGGCGAGAACGAGTACGCGGTGCGCGCGGGGGGTCTCCTGGCGTCGACGGCGGCGCTTGCGTTTCTGGTCCTACTGGTGTGGCGACGCTGGGGACCCTGGCAGGCCGTGCTGGCAGCGGCAATCTACACACTGGTTCCGGTTGACGTCTGGTTCGCGAATCACATGGACCCTGGGTTTCCCTCGATAGCTTGTCTGCTGGGCTTCTTTCTGGCCTACCTGCGCTGGCTCGACGACGGTCGCTGGCGCTGGGGCGGGCTCGCGCTGCTCGGAATGTTTATGGCGGGCGGCTTCGAGTGGAGCCCGTATCTGGCCGCGCTGCCCATCGGCCTGCACGTGCTCGCGGTGGGTATCTGGCGCGGCGGGCGGTATCTGGGATTCGTGCCGCTTTACCTGCTGAGCGTGCTGGTACCGCTGGGAGTGCACTTTCTCATCATCTACAAGACCGGACACTGGGCCGAGTTCGTCAGCTCGTACCACATTCGCACAGCGGGGCCGGAGGGCAAAGCGTTCGCCCAGATCATGTATGGCCACGCGCTGACCATGCTGGGGCCGCTCTTGTGGGTGGTTGCGGCCTGGGTGATCCTGCTGATCGTCCGACTGGCAATGGGCCGGCTGCGTGCTCGCGACCTGGTCGGCGTCGCGTTCCTGTTCGCACAGCTTGCATACATGCCCATTTTCAGGGGCGCCATCATCACGCATCACTATCGCTTCCTCTACAGCGGCGTCGTGTGCGCGCTCGCGGTGGTTGACCTGGCCGAGGCCGCGGCCGCGTTGGCGGGCTGGGCGCTGCCACGCCGGGCGACGGTGGCGCGCGTGTTGGCGGGCGGGGCGGTCGGGCTGGCCGTGTGCGCGCTTGCGATCAAACCGGCCTGGGCGGCGCTCCTCGAGAGCCGACTTCACGGCGGCATCCCCGAGTGGGGCCACTACGAGCCCGACAGCGCCAAGATTGCGTTCGCAGAAATGGTCCGCGACGCCACCCGGCCCACCGACCTGCTGCTCATCCACCGCACGCTCTCGTACCGCATGGAGCTGGTCTACTATCTCGACCGCGAGCAGCCGCATCTGCCCTCGCTGGGCCGCGCCCTCTCGCTGCCCAAGGAGCAGCTCGCGCGCGCTCTCGTGCTGTGCGTGCCGGCGGGACTGGGAGCCGACGAGCGGCGCACCCTGAACGAACTTCTGCGCGCGCATCCAAGCCACCAGGTGGATCGATACCTGATGATCGATTTGCGCACGACGGGGCCGCACATCGTGATCGATCGCGTGTTCCCACCGCAGCGGCGTACGGCCGCGGCGCTGTACTGGGTCGGCCCCTGGCCGCGTCTGTTGCGGGCCGAGGACAAGCCGCGCGAGATCGACGCAATGCTCGACCTCAAGATCAAGCCGCCGCCCGATGCGCCCACCCTCGATCTGCCCGCGCCCAGGGCCTGGGGCGCGCTGGTCCAGTATCACAACTACTCGGTGCTGCGCGGCGACGCGAAACAGGTCGATCAGGCGCGCCAGCGCATCGCCCTCGACCTGAACGCGCGCGGCCCACGGCCCTTGAGCCCGGATGCAGAGGTGATGGGCTTCGTTCTGCCGCGCCGCGCGCCGCTGCAGGTATTCTTGCGCGCGCTGCGGCCGGGTACGCGCACGGCCACGCTGCGCGTGCAGACGCGCGAGCTCGCGACCGGCCGGCTGCGCAGGCACGACCATCCCGTGCGGCCGCCGCCCCCCGACTGGTTCCCGGGCTTCTTGTATGCGGACACGCAGCCGCTGGACCTGCCTCCCGGGCGCTACGAGGTTGCAGTTGCGCTGACCGGGGACCCGCCGCCGCCTGTGCCCCCGCCGGCCCCGCCGCCCAGGCTCCGGTGGCAGCTGGCCATCCGCTTGCCAGGCTGGCCGCGCGGCTACGTCAGACCGCTCGGGCAGCCCGGGCCGCCTCCGCCCCCGCCTGTGCCCGCCCTGCCGCCCATGCCCCCTCCGGCCCTGGTCGGAACCGTGGCCGCTGAATGAGCTCGTAGCGCCCGCCTTGGCACGCCTCCCATCGTGGGCAATCTATGAGCCCCTCCGAATGGCGCTAGACTTCGGTCGATGAACAGCGATGTCGAGCTCCTGGTGAAGGAGATCGAGGCTGCCCGCGATCGCGTCGCCCCCCTCGTGCCCGACATCGATCCGGCGGATCTGCTGTCAATTCTGCAATGCCTGCTTTCTCCGCCGGGGGCGGGCCGTCGCTTCTTCATCCGCGAAATAGCTCCCAATGTCTTCGCGTTCTGACGAGCTGTTTCGCGTTAGTCAGGCTCGCGTAAGAACCCGCACGGATTCCTGAGCGCGCCTGCTCGGCACCGTGGCCGCCCCGCGCCGAGCGTTGTAGAATCTGGACATGCGGGCACTCCTGGCCATTTTTTCAGTGCTCGCCCTGTCGTGTGGCGATGCCACGCCTGAGGTGCCGCCGGCCACGACCTCCCTGGTCGTGCATGTGACCGACGGCCCGGGCGGCGCGCCGCTGCCCGCCAAGCTGCTCCTCTACGGTTCGGCCGGCCTCATCCGCATCGGCAAGCTCGACTTCACCTTCAATGGGCAGGAGTTCTTCCAGGACCGCGGCTTCTGCGAGCTTGCCGATGGCGCGGTCGGAACCTGGTTCGGCATTGCGCTCGTGCGCGGGGACGCCGAGCTGCCCGTGGGCAGCGGCGGCTGCGCGCCCGGACCCGCCATCCCATATGGTCATTACCGCGCCCGCGTTCTCCGCGGCGCCGAATTCGAGCCCTTCGAGGCCGATCTCGACCTGTCCGCCCAGCGCGGCCGTGTGGTCCTGGACGCGCCACTCGTGCGCGCCTTCGACACCGAGAGCGCGCTGGCCGCGGATCTGCACGTGCACGCCGAGCATAGCGGCGACTCGAGCGTGCCCCGCCGCATCCGCCTGATCGCCGAGGCGGCCGCAGGGATCCAGGTGGTCGGCAGCTCGGATCACAATTACAACGGCAACTTCCAGACCGAAATCGACGCGCTCGGTGTGGCGCCGCTGGTGGCCGCGCTGCCGGGCAACGAGGTATCGATCGAGATCGGCCATTTCAACCTGCTGCCGGTTACGGTCGACGAGGCGCAGGCGCGCGCCGGTGCGATCGCCGCGGCCGGCATGTCGGCCAACACCTTTTTCGCAGCCGCGCACGCACTGCCCGAGCACCCGCTCATCCAGGTCAACCACGCGCGCCTCGGATATGCGGCTTATTTCGACATTGCCCGCTGGGACGGCACGAGCTGGCCCCCGCCCATGCCGACCGCGTTCGACGCGCTCGAGGTGCTATCGGGCTTTCAGGCCTACCGGCTGCCCACCGATCCGCGCATCGACCGCGCGGTCACCGATTTTTACACGCTCACGCAGCACGGCGTGTTCGTGGCCGGCCTCGGCAACAGCGACTCGCATCATCTGAATGCGATCCTGGCCGGGTTCCCGAAGAGCTGGGTGTTCGTGCGCGACCCGCGCACGATGCCGTTCGATCAGGCCGGATTCCTGGACGCGCTGCAGGCGCGGCACGTGGTGGCCACGACCGGGCCCTGGCTGGACGTGCGTGCGCGCGGAACCGGCGGCGCGGTCGGCGTCGGCGATCTGGTGACCGCCAGCGGTGGGGTCGATCTCGAGCTGCACGTGCGCCAGGCTTCGTTCGTCCACGCCACGCGCGTGCGCGTGTGGGTGGGCACCGAGCTGCGCGAGACGCTGGCCATCCCGCCCGGGGCGCGCGCGTTCGACTGGACCGGACGCGAGACCATCGGCACCAGCGACACCTGGATCGGCGTCGACGCGACCGGCGACGACCCGCTGCCCGAGGAGCTGGTGGGCGACTATCTGAGCTCGCATGGGCTGGGCGGCATGGTCCCGTTCGCGCTCATCAGTCCGATCTTGGTCGATGCCAACGGCGACGGGCGGGTCACGCTGGCCCGGCCGCAGGCCACCTTGCCGGTCGACCTGCTGCCACCCGCTGTTATCCCGGGCGCCGAGCGCGGCCCTTACGACTGCGGCGAGCCCGAGCGGCGCTGAGGCCGTACTGGACGGACGCGACCCTCGCCGTCAACGTCTTAGCTGGCGGATCCTACGCTCGTGCGCTGGCCGGCGCTCAAGCGGAATCTGTTCGCCCCGCCAACCTAGAAGGCGAGTGAGTAGTTTTTAATGCCATTGTAGCCACTCCCGTTGTTTCGTGGCAACGTAGCGATTATATAGGCTGATGTCACATTGGAAAGCAGGCCTGGAGACCAGAAGATAGAATAGCTTAGGTTTCCACCGGTTGCACAGCTATAGTTGGTTGAGCTACTAGCATAACCCCCATTCAAGTAGGTTACTTGATACTTTATTGTTGTTACACAGTCGGTTGCGTTATAATTCTCATAGTAGAATAGGGCCCCGTTCGGAGATATCGCCGTCGAGGGGTTGATTCCAGTTGCAGGGCAGACGATGAGTGCACTTTGAGTACTCGAATAGTTGTATGTATACGCAGCATTCCAATTCGCCGTGGAGCCGTCTTGAGGCAGACAAAATTGGCCTGACGCATAGAAGTTAGTCGCCGCGAATGAATCAGCTTGAAACGCAAGCGCCATGATCGCACTGCCCAGAAAAATGATCCTTTTCATCGCTCTCCTCCTCGGTGTTGGTCGTCGGGGCGGAAGAAGAACCACGCGTTGATCACTGTACGATCGGGCATCACCTCAGGGCCCGTAACCTCAATTGGAAATTCCCAGTCAGAGCGGAATCTGGAATCGTTGATGAACTGCATGGTGGCGCCGAAATCGCTGAATCTTATGACGCCTACACAACCGCGCTTGTAACAGTCAAAGGACAGGATCTCTGCCGTGGCTGCCCCTTCTGGCAACAGGATTTTTTTCCAAAGCGTCAGGACAGACTCTGCGTGTCCTGACCATGCTTCGGAGGTTCGACCTGAGGAGCGAAAGGACAGCGTAAGGTCCTGTCGTCGAGCCCGATTGACCTCGTTGGCATCCTGAGTTGGATTCGCTACGGGAGTAACCGGAGCGCCGCCAAGGGCTCCCCGTGGTTCAGTCCTTGAAGGGATAGCACGCGGCCAACCCAGAGAGCTGAGGTGTCGCTCAGTTGGCGCCTGCTCCGCCTCGGTGCTACGCGTGCGGATCCGAGGCTTGGATCCCACAGCGCGGGCCGCTAAGAGTATGCCGAAGCCGAGCAATGCAATGGTCGCTAGCCCCAAGAGGAGAACTTTTCTAATCATGTTTTTTCAACCGATTGATGAGCACGCGGTCGATTGACACCGACGACGTGGACACGTATGGGAACGACGCTGTCGGAACGGTGTGGACCGACAACGCGGAGCGCGACACATCATCGAATAAGTCACGGATGCTCAATTCCAGTCCGTTTGCGATGCGCATCAAGGTCTCGAGAGTAACGTTGATGACACCAGACTCGATTCGCTGAAGGTGTTTCAGGTCGAGGTCCATTCGGTTGGCCGCGCTTTCAAGAGTCCAGGATCGTGCATAGCGAAGCGTCCGAATTCGGATCCCAAGCGACCGAGCCACTGCTGCCCACCCCCGTCCGCTCTCTCTGCGCATGGCTGGCGGCGAGAATGAGTCAAGGGCTACGCGCTGTCCACCGCATATATGGCGAAAAAGGCGCGTGGTGTGTTCGCGATCAGTATCCTGCTTGACACATTCTTTGTCAGGAATGGAAAAACCTCGTCACCAGACTCACGGGTTGTCGGTCTGGAATCGGTTCGCTCGTCGCTTTGCGTGGACTGTTTTGAGTCGATGCTGAAGGCCATTGTCTGTCCCAACGCGACGACCGAAGCAACGATCGTGACTCGGAGAGGCCTAACAGGCTCAACGTTCAAAACAGCGGAGGCGGTCCAAAACCTCAGGGTCGTCGTGCACGCGTGAATAGGTTGAGTCCAGCTTTTGAAAGATGTGGAAGCTCGGTGAGGGTACGATCCAGTGCCAGGAGCAGATCGAGCGCTTGCTGCGGGAGGGTGAGCTTGCGAGACAGGCCAATTGCGTCGAGCCCACCTGCGGTCAGTAAACTGACCAAGCCAATCGGGCGCACTGTTTCCACGCGGAGCGCGCCGCCCGCGCACAGGAGCTCGGCGTATTCGCCGGTCGAGAATGACCTGTGCGTGGGCGCGTAGGCGGGATCGCGGCCGCGTAGGAGGCGTTTGGCCAGCTCGATGGGCGCGACCTTCCGCGGATCCACTGACACCAGCACGCCCCCGGGCTTGAGAAGCCGCGCCAGCTCGGCGACTGCGGCCTCGGGGTGGATGACATGGTGCAGCATGTTGAGTGCGAGCACCGCGTCGAAGCTGGCGTCCGCAAATGGCAGCTCCTCCACCGTGCATTCCACGCGCAGTTGGTATCCAGATCGCGCTTGCTCGAGCAGAGTGACCGACGCGTCCGCACCGAAAAGCCCCAGCTCGGGATACAGCCGACCGCACAGCCCGATGCCACAACCCGCGTCCAGGATGGTGCCTCGCACACCATCGAGCAGCTCTTCGACCGCGACGCGCGCGACTTCCCGCTCGAGCCGGGTCATCAGCAAGCGCTCGTCGGTGTAGAGCGGCAGGGCCTCGGCTTGTGCCGCCAGCTCGGCCGCCAACAGCGGATCGACCGCGTCCAGCATGCGCACGATTCCGCGCTCAATCGGAAAGCGCCGGCCATCCTCGCCCACGAGCGCGTCGCCCGCACGCGCGAGCCGTCCGCGCCCGCCGGGCGCCGTCAGAACCGAATAGGGATCCGGCAACGTCATTCTCCCGCCACCCGTGCGCAGGCGCGCCAGCTGTTGCGGTTGTGCCAGGCAATCTGCACGTCACGCAGGCCGTCGCGCGCGAACCAGCTGCGCACTTCGGCTTCGGGCAGGTAATACGCAATCGGCGTGACCAGCTGATCGAACACGATGCTATGCACTTCCCGCAGCGGGACGCTCGCCAGCATGGGCAGGTAGTCGCGATAGGGCAGTCGCGCGCCCAGCCGCTGCGAGCGACGCGAGAGGCGCGCGGCCGCCGACAGCACCAGCGACGGCGGCAGAGACAACCAGTACAGGAGCCGCGTGGGCAGCCTGGAGGTGACGCGCTCGCGCACCGGATTGACAAAGCGCACGATCCACTCGTTGGACTCGCGGCCGTACACCCAGATCGCGACCCGCCCGCCCGGCTTGACCCGCCCACACAGCGCCTCGAAGCCCGCCTGCGGCCGCGGCAGATGATGCAGAACCCCAATCGAGAACGCCAGATCGAACGCCCGCCGCACCGGCGGGTGCACGAGGTCGCCCTGCACCACGTGCACATTCGGAAGCGCGCGCGTGTGTGCGAAGGCGACCTGCGCGGCCGCGCCCAGATCGAGCGCGACGATCTCGCGGGCGCCCCAGCGCGCGGCGATGACCGTGTGCCGACCCTTGCCACAGCCGCCCTCGAACACGACCCGATCACGAAAGTCGGCCGGCCCGATCGGGTCTAGCCAGCCGCGCAGCCACCTCTCGTCGTACGACCCCAGGTGGTCAAAGGTCTGCCACTCGGCGCCGAAGCGGGCCGAGGTCGCGAGCGCCTCGGAGGCGACCGCGCCATGCAAAAGACGCGGCACCCCGTGCTCGATCGGGTAGCGCGCGCCGCAGCCACGGCAGCGCAGGCTCCCGGTCTCGATGTGCCCGTCGGCGCCCACGCGTCCGGTGGCGACCTCGAGATCGCCGCCGCAATCGGGGCATGCGAGCAGGGCCAAGGCGCGCGGGCGCATCTGGAGGCAGGAGTTTGGACCTACCAGCCCCGTGAAAGCAACCCGAGCGGCTACTTGTGGGGCGCCGCCGGCTTGGGCTGCTCGCGCGTCGACACGCCCTTGGCCACGCCCTTCCAGTAGCCAGGCTCCTTGTGGGTCTGCCGCGCCTCCACGCTCTCATAGTGCAGGCGCAGGTAGGCGGTGACCCCGAGAAACACGAGCGCCACCAGGCCCCACAGGATCTGCTTGCGTACCTGCTGGCCGGGCGTGGGCGCATAGGCTTCCGTGCGCACCTTGACGTCGCGCCGCATGAACGGCCGCACGTCGTCGTAAAACCCACGCTGGTCGGGCAGCTTCGGCATCGCGAAAATGAGGTAGCAGATCGAGCGGCCAGCGTCAACCGCGCCGGCCTCGACGGCCGCGCAGGCGCGGAAAGGGCCGCAGCCGCGCGCTTACTCCCAGCTTGCGCGCCCAGGT
>DATFWX010000033.1:0-2223 GCA_035258845.1 Polyangia bacterium
CGGTCAGCTCAGATCGACCGGCCGCAGCCCGTGTCCGAAGCGCACCAGCAGGCTGCCCCGGGTGACGGTCTCGACCTTGCCACGCCCGTGCTCGGGGTGGTCGATGATCTCGCCGGCCTTGTAGCGCTCCTTGGGCGAGAACGGCCGCACGTTGGTGGCGGCCGCGAGCTCCTTGCGCAGCTCCATGCGCTCGCGTTCACGCTTCTCGGCCTCCAGCTGCTCGCGCGAGGGGCTCGCGCTGCGCGCGCGTGGGCTGGGTGCGGCGGTCGCCTCGGGTGCGCCGCCCTTGCGAGCCGGCGTGACCCGGTAGTTGTGCTTGGCGCCGCAGGTCTGACAGATCACCTGCGCCGGCTCGTCGCCCACCATGGCCACGATGCTGTGCGTGGTCAGACCGCCGCAGGGGCCGCACCAGGCCTCGATGTCCCCGCCCACCGTGTGCCGTGGCTTCTCGCCGCGCCGGCGCGCGGTGCCCTGCACCTCCTGGATGCTCTTGCCGGGCGCGCGCTGCTCGATGAAGGGCACCGAGCCGGCGTCGCGCGCCAGCTCGGCCGTGCGACCGGCCTCTCCGCGCGGCAGCCGCGCCGCCTGCCGCTTGAGATCGGTGATGCGGCGGCCGAAGCGCTGCTCGACCTGCGCCTTTTCGGCCGCATCGAGGCTCGCCAGCACCTGGCTGTAGGTCGAGACCGCGGCCGTAAGCTTCTCGTGGGCGCTGCGCACGCGCTCGCGTCCTTTTTCGTCGAGCGCGATGTCCACCGCATCGACCGCGTCCACGATCAGATCCGGCAGCGCGTTGAGCCGGGCCCGGGTCTCCTCGTTCACGAGCCCTTATGTACCCCGGTCGGCGGGCGGATTCAACCAGGCAAACATGCTTCTGTGTCCAGGACTTAGGCGAATGGGGATGCCGGTTCGTAGCGCGCTGCGTTATAACCGCGGCAATGGCGCGCGACATCTACCCCCTGGGCGAGCATCCACCCCTCGGCGTGGTGCCCGAGTACATGCTCGCGCAGGTGATTCGCCAGACCCGCTTTGGCGAGCCGCAGAGCGCGTTCCAGGTCGAGAGCGTGCGCGTGCCCACGCCCAAGCCCGACGAGGTTCTGGTCTACGTGATGGCGGCGGGCGTCAACTACAACAACGTGTGGGCGGCCCGCGGCCTCCCGGTCAACGTGATCAAGGCGCACCAGAAGGACGGCGATCCGGCCGACCATCACATCGGCGGCTCCGACGCCGCGGGCATCGTGTACGCGCTTGGCAGCGCGGTCACGAAGCTCAAGGTCGGTGACCGCGTCGTGGTCCATTGCGGAGTCTGGGACTGCGACGATCCGCACGTGCGCGCGGGACGCGATCCCATGCTTGCGCCCTCGCAGCGCATCTGGGGCTACGAGACCACCTGGGGCAGCTTTGCGCAATTCACCAAGGTGCAGGAGCACCAATGCCTGCCCAAGCCCAAGCATCTGACCTGGGAGGCGGCAGCGGCCTACATGCTGGTGGGTGCGACCGCATTTCGCATGCTGCGCAGCTGGCATCCGCACGTGGTCGAGCCCGGCGACGTGGTGCTGGTGTGGGGCGGCTCGGGCGGCCTGGGTTGCCAGGCCATCCAGATCGTGCGCGCGTTCGGCGGCCTCCCGGTGGCGGTCGTGTCATCCGACGACAAGATCGAGTTCTGCCGAAAGCTGGGTGCGAAGGGCTGCGTCAACCGCAAGCAGTTCGACCACTGGGGCATGATGCCGCACTGGAAGAACCAGCTCGACTACGAGGTGTGGCTCAAGGGCGCGCGCGGGTTTGGCAAGGCGATCTGGGACGCGCTGGGCGAGCGCAAGAGCCCGCGCATCGTGTTCGAGCATCCGGGCGAAGATACGCTGCCGACCTCGATGTTCGTGTGCGACACCGGCGGCATGGTGGTGATCTGCGCGGGCACGAGCGGCTACAACGCGACCATGGACCTGCGCTACACGTGGATGCGGCAGAAACGCCTGCAGGGCTCGCATTTCGCCAACGACGAGCAGGCCGCCGGCATCAACCAGCTGGTCATGGCAGAGAAGGTCGATCCGTGTCTGTCGCGCGTGTGGCGCTTCGAGGAGACCGGGCTCGCGCACCAGCTCATGTACGAGAACCGCCACCCGCACGGCAACATGGCGATCCTGGTGGGCGCGCAAAAACCCGGCCTGACTGATTTCTAAGAATCGCCCGCAAGCCTCACCGCTGTATCGGCCCCAGCTGGATAAC
>DATFWX010000034.1:0-16269 GCA_035258845.1 Polyangia bacterium
GGGGCCGGAACCGCCAGCGGCCCGATCGTGGGCGGCACCAGGATGTCGTCGTCGTCCTCGTCGTCGTCGTGCACCGCGGGAGCGGCCGTACGCGCGACCAGGGGCGGCGCCGGCGGCACGATGGGCGGCGGCGGCACCGAATCGGCGCCCAGGTCGTCCAGCGAATCCTCGGCCGACACGGGCGGCCGCCGCGGTGGAATCGAAGGCGGCTTGCGCACGGCCGCGGCCGCCGGAGCAGCCGGCGTGCTGACAGAAGGCTGCGAGGCCGTCTCGCCGTCTTCCACGGCCAGGATGAAGTCGCCGATGTAGATCTTGTCAGACGGCTTGACCACGAGCGGGCTCGTGATCTTGCGGCCGTTGACGTAGGTGCCGTTGGTGCTCTTGAGATCGACGATGATGAACTTGCCGTCCTTAAGCACGATCCGCGAGTGGCGTTTGGATACGTTGCCCTTGGGCAGGATGATGTCGTTGCCCTGGACGCGGCCGATCGTGACCTCGCTCTTGTCGAAGTCCATCCGCCGCTGCTCGCCGCCTTTTTCGGTGATCACCACCACGAACATGCGCGCCCTCGGTCAGTCGATGCGCCGGGCGCCTGGCTCCCGGCGCCGCCCGAACCAACGGTACCGGATTTTCCCATTTGAGGTCAAGTATTTTGGCCTATCGAGCGGACCCGGGCGGCGGCAGCGACCGCACCTCGGGGGCGGGCGGTCCGGAAGGCTCGAGCAGGGCGCGCAGCGAATCCCCGAAAAGGGCGACCACCCCAATCAGCGCCAGGGCCACGAATCCGGCCAGAAGAATCGCGTTGGTCCTTCCGTCTGACATGAATGCGCAGCAGCATAGCCGACTCATTGACCGACCGAAAGCGCCGTGGTACCGGATCTTGTATGCCGCGACGAACCTTCTGGGTAGCGGCGGGTGTGGTGGCGGGGCTCTGCCTGGGCCTTCTGGGACGGCCTGCCGCGGCCGGCGGTAAGTATTACATCCGCATCGCCGATACCCAGGAGCCACCCGATCTCAAGAGCGGCCTGCTCGACGAGGCCAAGAAGCTCCTGCGCGAAGAGCTGGCCAGGCGGCCCGAGTTCGTGCTCGAGCTCAAGGACGCCCCGCCCGACTCGGACCCGGATGCGCTGGCAGCCGAGCTCAAGAAACGCAACCTGAAAGGCTACAAAGTGTTCGTGCGCCTGACGCACGTCGGAACCGAAATCTTGCCGCCGCGGCCCGGCCGACGGTACCGGCAGGTGCAGGCCACCGTCCGCGCCTCCATCATCGGCATCTCGATACCGAGCCAGGTGATGGCGCTGGGCGGCGATGGCGAGTCCTCGTCGGCAACCGAGTTCAGCGGAAAGCCGGACGACCGGGAGGTGGCGCAGCTCAAGCATGACGCGCTCGCAGACGCGCTGTCGCAAGCGGTTGACAAGGCCCTGCTCAAGCTGGCGCAGGGGTTCATGACCCCGCCGTCTGAGAAACCGCGTAAGAAGAAGTAATCCCTGGCCCTGGGCGAGGCGCGGAAGGCGCGCACCGGGGCCCCGTAGAGTGGGGGCAGGATGAGGTGGCTTGGCTTATGTCTGCTCGGTGCGTGCGGGCTCGGTTGCGCCGAGGCCGACGCGGGGGTCGACGCCGCGGGCGGCGGGAGCCCTGACGGCCGGGCCGGCTGCGTGGACGCCGACCTTTCGCGCGACCCGCTCAACTGCGGCGCCTGCGGCGCGAAGTGCCCGCAGGTGTTCGAGCACAGCCAGCCCACCTGCAGCGCCGGCCAGTGCGGGTACGAGTGCGCGGCCGGCTTTTCCGGGCCCATGTGCGATCACGCGTGCCCGGGCGGCGGCGGCGTCGACGATCCCGACGACAATTTCCAGGACACCAACTGCGATGGCATCGACGGCGATGTTGCGCGGGCGGTGTTCGTGGCCCCGGACGGCGACGATGCGGGCCCGGGCACGATGGCGCAGCCCAAGAAAACCCTGCGCGCGGCCATCCAGGCGGCGATGGCGCAGAGCCCGCCCAAGTCGGTCTACATCGGAGACGGCGAGTACTTCGAGAGCGTGGTGGTGCCCGACGGTGTCAGCCTGTACGGCGGTTACCACCGCAGCCTGGGCTGGATGCGCAACGACGAGCCTGCGATCGTGCACGGCGAAGCGATAGCAATGGCCGCCATCGACATCACGCGGCCGACCACGATTGACCACGTGACCGTCCTGGCCAGCGACCAGACCACGGCCGGCCGCTCCTCGATTGGTCTTCTGGCGCTGCGAGCACACGCGCTGACGTTTCGCAAGGGCACCCTGACCGCGGGCGCAGGCGCGCCCGGTGCCAACGGCACCGACGGCGTCCCCGGCATGCGCGGCTTCGACGGCGGACGAGGCGGCGATGGGGTCGAGAACTCGGGCGGCTTCTTTTGCAGGCACGACGCGCAGCCGGTGCCGGGCGCAGGCGGAGGCTCGGTGTGCGCGGGTGAGAACCACACGGGTGGCAACGGAGGCCCGCCCGGTCGCTCGACCGACGCCGGGCTTGCGGGCAGCGCGAGCGCCGACGGAACCGGGCCGGGCGGAGGCGGGGCCCTCGAGGCCACGGGCGGGCGCGGGCGCGACGGCCCAGCCGGCCCTGCGGGCGCCGACGGCGTGGCAGGTCCGGCGCTGGGCAGCTTCGACATGGCGCTTCTGGCCTGGGCTGCGGCGCGCGGAGGCGACGGCGCGCCCGGCCAGCATGGCCGCGGTGCGGGCGGAGGCGGGGGCGGAGGCGGCAGCGACTGCGGCCCCATTCAGTGTGCGGGCTACGGCGGCGCGGGCGGCGGAGGCGGAGGCGGGGGCTGCGCGGGCACCGCGGCGACGGGCGGCCAGGGCGGCGGCGCCAGCATCGGCCTGTTGCTGCTTGACGCCAGCGTGACCCTCCAGGCTGCGCGCGTGGCCAGCGGCGCGGGTGGTGTGGGCGGACGCGGCGGCACCGGCGGCGCCGGCGGCGGCGGGGGCGCGGGTGGAAGCGGGGGCGGACGCGGCAGCACCTGCTCGGCGGTCGGCAACGGCGGTGCGGGCGGCAATGGGGGCGCGGGCGGACGCGGCGGTCACGGGGGCGGCGGAGCGGGCGGCGCCAGCCTCGGCATCCTCAAGGCCGACGCCGGGTCGATGGTCAACGTAGATCCCAGCGTCATGATAGCGAACGGGATGGGCGGTCCCGGCGGTGCCAGCGCGGGCAATCCGGGTGGCACCGGCCTTATGCAACCGATCTACCCGTAGCTGGTTTGACGACCCGCAGCGCGTCCGATATAAAGCAAGCCATGCCGAAGGTGTATTTTGTCAACGAGATCGTCGAGGTCGAGGCCGAATCCGGCCAGACCATTCAAGCGGTCGCCAACGCCAACGGCATCACGCTGCATCGTGGATTCTGGAGCTGGGCCCACTGCCGCGGCATCGGCCTGTGCGGAAGCTGCAAGGTCTGGGTCAAGCCGCTCGGCAGCGGAGCGGCGCTCAGCGACAAGGGTTTCCTCGAGCGCATCAAGCCCGGCATCCGCGGGTTGATCCGGCTGGGTTGCCAAGCCCGCATCCTGGCCGACTGTGAAATCACGACCAAACCGGGTGGGCCACGCGTCGAGCAAACCACCGAATGGCTGCCCGATCCACGTCCCTGGAAGTGGAAGGAGCGCATCAAGGCCGCGGACGCTGAGGGAGACGCCGAGGACGGCGCAGCCAAGCCTGCACCGGCGGCGCCGGCTGCCCCCACGGCTGCTGCCCCCGCGCCCACGGCCGCCAAGCCGCCGGCCGCCCCGGACGCCAAGGCGGCCCCGGCCGCCCGACCCCCCGGCTCCGCCGACGCGCCCAAATCGTCATGACCCGCCGCCGGGTGGCGGTGACCGGTCTGGGCGCGCTGTGCGCGCTCGGATCGGGCATCCGAGCGCTCGAGCGTGGCCTGCGCGAGGCACGCTGCGCGCTGGCCCCGCTCGACCACCCAGAAGTCGCCGATTTGGCGGGGCTGCCGTTCGGCGCGGTGGGCGATTTCGACGTTCCCATCGCGCGGGCGCACCTCCGCCGGTCGAGTCGCGCCGACCGGCTGGCGCTCGCGGCCGCGCTCGAGGCGGCAGCCGATGCCGCCCTGCCCACCTCGGTGCAGGCTCAGGCCGCGGTCGTGCTGGGCGTGGGTGCGGGCGGCCTGGATGCGCTCGAGCGCTATGTGCGCACCCATGACAGCGCGGGGCCCGGGCGCGCCCACCCGTCCGACCTCGTGACCTTTCCGCCCGCCGGAAGCAGTCGCGCGGTGGCACAGGCGGTGGGAGCGGGCGGCCCCTGCCTGGCCCTGATGACCGCCTGCTCCTCGTCGGCGACTGCGCTCGGCCACGCATTCGATCTGGTGCGCAGGGGTCGCGTGCCGGTCGCCTTTGCGGGTGGCACCGAGCCCCGCTCGCGGCTGACCCTGTCGGGTTTTCTGGCTTTGCGCGCGCTCGCGCCCGAGCCCTGCCGCCCGTTCGACGCAAACCGGCGCGGGCTCTCGCTGGGTGAAGGGGCGGCCGTGCTGGTGCTCGAGGAGCTCGAGCACGCGCGCGCGCGGGGCGCGCACATCTGGGCCGAGCTTGTGGGCTGGGGCGCCTCTTGCGACGGCCACCACATGACCGCACCGGACGCCGAGGGCCGGGGTGCCGAGCGGGCGCTTCTGGCCGCGCTCGCCGATGCGGGCCTGGCGCCCGACCAGATCGACTACGTCAATGCGCATGGTACCGGTACGCCCCAGAACGACCCGATGGAAACCGCCGCGCTGCACCGCGTATTCGGCCCACACGCGCGCCGAGTCCTGGTCAGCTCGACCAAATCGCAGATCGGTCACACGCAGAGCGCCGCCGGCGCGCTCGAGGCCGCGGCCACCGTGCTCGCGCTCGCGGGCGGATTTGCGCCGGCAACCGTCACCCTGAGCACGCCCGATCCGGCCTGCGACCTCGATTATGTGCCCGGCCGCACGCGCGCGTTGGCGGCACGGGCCGCCCTCTCGAGCTCGTTCGGTTTCGGCGGCAACAACGTCGCGCTGGCCTTCGCTGCAGCGTCCGGGCTGGCCTGATGCTGGCGCTGTTTGCAATCGGCGCGTTCGTAGCGCTCGCAGGCGCCTTCCTGGCCGGGCGCGCCCACCGCAAGGCGCTTTCGGAGCAGGTGCGGGCGGCGATCCTGCCCTATCTGCGCCGCCGCGCCGCCCAGAGCGGCCTCGAGGTTCAGCCCGAGGATCCCCGTGCCGGGGCAGCCGATTCGGTGCGCGAAGCGTGCGCGCTCGCCCAGAAGCTCACCGATCTCGAGCGTCGCGATCTGGCGCTCGGTGCCACCATGGAGATGCCGAAGCTGCCCAAGTAGCAACCGGCCATTCCAGTGGCCGTGGCCACTCCGATTCCCGTAGGGAGGCTTGCCTCGCGCGCTCCAATCCTGCACAGTTACACAGTGGCACGGGGGTTGCTTTTCAGATGGGGCGTGTTGGCCCTCGATTGGGATCGTCTCGAAACCCCGGTCGATGCGCTCGATGAGCCCGAGCCCACCCTGGCGGCCCCGAGCGCAGCCGTCGTACGGCTCACCTATCGGCGCATCAACGCGTTTCTAGGCCATTTCCTGGGTCGCATGCGGCGTGGCGAGACCATCTTGTGCGAGGCCCCGCCCGGCTGCGCCCCCGGAGACCTGCTCGATGTCGAGCTGGCGGTGGCTGAAGAGCCGCCATTTATCCTGCATGCCCAGGTCGTCGAGACCTACCTCGGGCAGGCCGAGCTGCGGTTCGTGCACGGGCCCATGACCGACCGCGCAGTAGGACCTCTGCTCGCGCGCGCCCTGGGCCAGCGGCACGCGCGGGCGCTACTCAATCCGCCCGCCGCTTCGTCGGATCGCTGACCGGAGCGTCCTCCAGCCTGGCCAGCCGGGCTTCCATCGCCCGCTGCAGCCGCTCGGCGCGCTCGGCCTGAGCGCGCGCCTCGACCGCCGCGCGCTCATACAGCTCGGCCTCGATGCGCGCCTGCGCCGCTTCCTCGCCGGCCCAGTAGGCGCGCCGCTCGAGCAACGCTTCCGGCCGCAGCCTGAGCGCGCGGGCCAGCGCCCCCTCGAGAAACGTCTTGCTGATGCCGTCGGCCCAGTAGGCCAGGTGCTGACGGCGCGGCTGGGTGGTCTCGCGGTCGGTCGCCAGCGCCCGCCGGCCGTTGTCTACCGGGAAGAACACGAACCAGCCTTCCCAGAGATCGTCCGGACGCGGCTGGCCGTAGGCACGGCACGCATAGCGCCGACCCTCGCCATCCGCCACCAGAAAGGGATAGGGGCGAATGAAATCGATCATTTGTCTTCCTTCGCGGCTCACTCCGGCGCGGCTCGGCGGCTCGGCTGGCTCGCGCGAGCAGGGCGCGCTTCTCTGCGTACGCACTGCGCTCGCAGGCCTCGAAACCCCGCGCCTGGGCTCGCCGCTCATGCCGGCAATATAGGCACGGCCGCTCAGCGCACTAGGTGCCCCAGCCGCTCGATCCGGATCCCGGTCGGCAACGTCTTGGTCGGGTCGCCCGAGTACCAGATGAACAGGGCCTTGCCCTTGATGTAGTTGTCGGGCACGAAGCCCCAGAAGCGGCTGTCGTGGCTGTTGTCGCGGTTGTCGCCCATCACGAACACCCTGTCGGCCGGCACCGTGATGGGCTCGCCACAGCCATAGCGCGCCGGCGGTGGGCAGCCGCCCGACTGGAAGCCGACGTTTAGGAAAATCGAGAAGCGTCGGCCGTCGATGGTCTCCTTGTACTCGTCGGCCGTGCGCTGCTCGATGCGGGGCGGCGTGACATCGTCCGAGATGTCGGTGTAGTTGACCACACCGACGTGCTCGCGCGGCAGCTTGTGGCCATTCAAGAACACGAAGCCGTGCCGGATCTCGACCGTGTCGCCCTCGACGCCGATCACGCGCTTGATAAAGTCCTTGTCCGGATCCTCGGGATACTTGAAGACGATCACGTCTCCGCGCTTGGGTTTGTTGTAGATCCAGAACTTGATGCCCGAGAGCGGGTAGCCGAGCCCATAGACGAACTTGTTGACGAAAATGTGATCGCCCACTTTCAGGGTCGGGATCATGGAGCCCGACGGGATCTTGAAGGCCTCGACCACGAACGAGCGCAAGAGGAGCGCGATCAGAACCGCCACCCCGATCGACTCCGCGTATTCGCGGACGGTCGATTTGCGCGCGGACTGCAGGTGCTTGTCGACCAGCTCGTCGAGCGTGCCGAGCTCACTTTTGAGCTTCTCGAAATCGCCCGAGGCCAGGGCCGCGCGCAGGGCCTGCTCGTGGCTCGAGATTTCGCGTGCAATCTCGGGTTTGACCCGATAGCCATGCTTGCGCAGGATGCGCCGCGTCTCCTGACATAGAAGCCGAGCTTCCTTGGCCGCGCGTCGGCGCCGCATGGCCTCGTCGAACTCGGCGCCCAGAATCAGCCGCAGCGCACCCGCGATGCCGGCCGTCACTGCGACCGCGATCGCGAACAGCCCCACCTTGGCCAGCGCTCGTTTCTCGAGCGGGAAGCCCTCGCCCACCCAGACCGCCACCACCAGCCCGATCGTGATGAACAGCACCACGTACGACCAATAGAAATAGGCAATCGCGCGCACGAAGGGGCGCGGCTCGGGCCCGCTGCCGAGGCTCGAGTCTGAGGAGCGATCCTGCTCGCGGCTCACCATTTTTTTCCTTCGCGGCTCGCTTCGGCGCGGCTCGGCGGCTCGGCTGGCTCGCGCGAGCAGGGCGCGCTTCTCTGCGTACGCACTCCGCTCGCAAGCCTCGAAACCCCGCCCCTGCGCTCGCCGCTCATCCCGTTTTCCCTTCGCGGCTTCTGACCTGGCCGCTCATGTCTCTTATTCTACCTTGAGAACGGCCAAAAAGGCCTCTTGCGGGATTTCCACGTTGCCTACCTGCTTCATACGTTTCTTGCCCTCTTTTTGCTTCTCGAGCAACTTGCGTTTGCGCGTGATGTCGCCACCGTAGCACTTGGCGGTGACGTTTTTGCGCAGCGCCTTGACGGTCGTGCGCGCAATCACGCGCGAGCCGATAGCGGCCTGGATGGCCACCTCGAACATCTGTTGTGGAATCAACTCCTTGAGCTTGATGCACAAATCCCGTCCGCGCTCGTAGCTGTGCTCGCGGTGAACGATCGAGGACAGCGCATCGACCTTGTCGCCGTTGACCAGCACATCGAGCCGGATGAGGTCGCCCGCGCGGTATTCTTTGAACTCGTAGTCGAGCGAGGCGTAGCCGCGCGAGCCCGACTTGAGCTTGTCGTAAAAGCCGAACACCATCTCGCTGAGCGGCAGGTCGTAGCTGACCATCACCCGTCCGGGACCGGCGTGATGCATACCGGTCTGGGTGCCCCGCCGGTCCTGGCACAGCTTCAAGATGTTGCCGACATACTCCTGCGGCACGTGGATGGTGCAGGCGATGATGGGCTCCTCGAGCCGCTCGATCTCGCCTTCCTCGGGCAGCTTGCCTGGATTGTCGATCTCGATGACCTGGCCGCCCTTGGTCACGCAGCGGTAGCGCACGGTGGGCGCGGTGGTGACCAGGCTCAGCTCGTACTCGCGCTCGAGCCGCTCCTGCACCACCTCCATGTGCAAAAGGCCCAGGAATCCGCACCGGAAGCCGAAGCCGAGCGCGAGCGAGGTCTCGGGCTCGTAGGTGATCGAGGAGTCGTTCAGATGCAGCTTCTCGAGCGCGTCGCGCAGCGAGCCGTAGTCGTTGGCATCAGTGGGATACAGGCCCGCGAACACCATCGGCTTGACCTCTTTGAACCCGGGCAGCGGCTCGGTGGCCGGGCGATTGGCATCGGTGACCGTGTCGCCGATCTTGGCGTCCGCGACCTCCTTGATGGCCGCGGTCAGAAAGCCCACCTCGCCCGGGCCCAGCGCCTCCACCTCGGTCGGATGGGGCGCGAACACACCCAGGGACTGCACCTCGAAGTGCTTGCGCGCGGCCATGAGCAGCACTTTCTGGCCCACCTTGAGCTCGCCCTCCTTGACCCGCACCAGGGCCACCACGCCCCGGTACGAGTCGTACCAGGAGTCGAAGATGAGCGCGCGCAGGGGCGCCTCGGAGGGGTCGGCGGGCGGCGGGACGCGCGCCACGATCGCCTCCAGGATTTCCTTGGTGCCGATGCCCTCTTTGGCCGAGGCCCGGATGGCGCGCGAGGCGTCCAGGCCAATCACCTCCTCGATCTGGCGCTTGACGCCCTCGGGATCGGCCGACGGCAGATCGATCTTGTTGATGACCGGGATGATCTCGAGGTTGTTGTCGATGGCAACGTAGACGTTGGCCAGGGTTTGCGCCTCCACGCCCTGGGCGGCGTCGACCACCAGCAGCGCGCCCTCGCACGCGGCCAGCGACCGCGAAACCTCGTAATGGAAGTCCACGTGGCCGGGCGTGTCGATGAGGTTGAGCTCATAGCTCTGCCCGTCGTCGGCCCGGTAGGTCAAGCGAACCGTCTGCGCCTTGATGGTAATGCCACGCTCGCGCTCGAGATCCATCTTGTCCAGGAACTGGTCGCGTCGCTCGCGCTCGGACAGGGCGCCCGTGAACTCGAGAAGTCGGTCGGCGAGCGTCGATTTGCCGTGATCGATGTGCGCGATGATCGAGAAATTCCGAATCTGGCGCGGAAGAGCGGGCATGCTGGCGGCGCTAGAGCCTACTACTTTTGCGCGGGGCGGGCGACGTCGAAGGTGAGCTGGCCCGGCAGATGGTTCTTGTACTTTTCGAGCACCAGATCGATGCCCTGGCGGATGTACTCGGCGACTGGAACTTTGGTCTTGTCATGCAGGAGCTTGAGCTGCTCGTTCTGCTCCGGCGTGATGTAGACCGTCGTCGAGATCTTCTTCCGCATGAAAATGAGGCTACGTGACAAGAGGTGTATTGTCAAATTGCCGGAATCCCGAAACTGCCGATTCTCCTTGCGCTTTACGGGGGTTTCATTTAGGCTGTCGGCCATGCGCGCGCTTAGGTGGGGGGTGTTGGGTCTGCTGGCCTTGGGTTGCTCATCGAGTGGCTCGCCCGGGCCCAAAAACCCCGGAGACGTGGGCTCGAACGTACCAGCCGCTCCATCCGTGGACCTGTCGCGCTGCGACCCCAAGGGCAAACGGGTCGAGACGCTGGACACGAACAACGATGGCAAGCCCGACGTCTGGAAGATGTACGTGCCGACCACGCAGGGCGGGCAGACGGTCGATGTGCTGGTATGCAAGGAGGTCGACCTGAATCACGACGGCAAGGTCGACGAGCTGGCCTACTACGACAACAACGGCAACCGGGTGCTCGAGAAGTTCGACCTCGACTTCGACGGCCGCATCGACGAGACCATCTACTACGAGGGTGGCAAGAAGGTGCGCTCGGAGTTCGACACCGACTTCGACGACAAGCCGGACATCTGGAAGTACTACGAGGGCGACCGGCTGGTGCGGGTCGAGCGCGACACCAACCATGACGGCCGGGTCGATTATTGGGAGTACTACGAGGGCGGCAAGCTGGACCGGATCGGCTACGACACCACAGGCTCGGGCCGGGTCGACAAGTGGGACCGCGCGCCCGAGGAGACCGAGGCGCCCGAGCCGGCCGCGGGTGCGACCGGCGGGACCGGTACGCAGCCGGGGGGCGCGGCGCCTGCCGCTGCCCAGACCAAGGGCGGCCTGGCCCCGGGCCAGACCCTACCCACTCCCGATTCGCCGGCGACGACCGCCCCGGCGCCCGATGGCAAGCCGGCCAAGCCGTCCAAGAAGGGCAAGTAAGGCCGGCTCCGCTCAGCCGACGCGGCCGTATTTGTCCTCGAGACGCACGACATCGTCGAGATCGGGCGTCGAGACCTCGAATACGTCGGTGTCCTCGAGCGCAATCATCCGGTGCCGCAACCCGGGATCGATGTGAAAGGCTTCCCCGGGGCCGAGCACGCGCCGCTCGGGCGCCTGCCCTTCGCGGAAAAATTCAAGCTCCATCTTGCCGCGCGCGACCAGGATGGTCTCCATCTTGCGCTGGTGATACTGGAGGGACAGCCGTTCGCCGGCCTTGATGTGGAGCACCTTGCCGACGTAGCGGTCGGTCTCCGCCCAGATCAGCTCGTGCCCCCAGGGCTTGTCGACGCGCCGCATCCTACTTGAGGGTGAACTCGGCGGTCGCGTAGGCCACGAACTGCTTCTTCAGGATCTGACCCACCTTGATCAGATACGTGTGGCCCGAGTTGAAGCCCTTGTCGGGATCCAGGTCGGCGTTCGACCGGAACACGAGGGTGGGCGCCTCGGTCGAGAGGGGCAGGAGATCGACCACATCCTTGGGCTCTTTCTTATCGCTGAACTGCACGATGATCGGCCCCTTGGGCGCAATCTTCCTGAACACGGCCAGGAACTGGATCGACCAGGGCGCGTCCTTGCCCTTGCGCGCCACCTCGTGCTGGCTGGGGTGCGCGCCCAGCCACTGCTGCAGCTCGGCCCCGTTGGCCTCGCTGACCGGGCTCTGCTGCACCCACACCTTCCCGCCATGCGCCTTGGCGACCGCCTCGTTGGGGTCGACCGCCTTGGTTTCGGTCTTTTTGCCACCGGCGAGCGCAAACAGCGCCGCCGCCACCATGAGCGCCCTCATCGTCGCCCTCCTCCGAACAGAAACTTGGTCAATTTGAGCATCCTTTGATACGCCTTGTCACTGTACGGGTACCAGAACGGATCGCGCCGCGGGGGGCGGATCCGGTCCACATTGATGTGACGGGTGATACAGAGGTCGCGCAGCCCCTGCGCCGAATGGGTGCGGCCGATGCCCGACTGCTTGATGCCGCCCCAGGGGGTCTCGGGCGCCGCGTAGGTGCTCAGCACGTCGTTGACCATCACGGTGCCGGCCTCGAGCCGCTCGGCCAGCCGGACACCTTTCTTGCGATCGCCCGTGAACACGTAGGCCATCAGGCCCAGCTCCGAATCATTGGCCAGACGAATCCCCTCCTCCTCGTCACGCACTTTCATGATGGGCAGGACCGGACCGAAGATCTCCTTGCGCATGACCTCCATGTCCTGCTTGCAGTCGACCAGCACGGTGGGCTCGTAGAATAAGCCCGCACCGGGCCGGCGGCGGCCGCCCAGAAGCGCGCGCGCCCCCGCCGCCAGGGCCGACTTCACGCGCTGCTCGACGATCTCGATCTGGCGCTCCCAGGTCATCGAGCCGCAGTCGGGCATGTCGGCACCCGTGGGCGCGCCCTGGCGCAGCTTTCGCGTGCGCTCCACGAGTTTTTCGAGAAGCTCGTCGTAGACCGCCTGGTGGACGTAGGCGCGCTCGACCGAGACGCAGACCTGGCCGGCGTTGGCGAAGGCGCCCCAGATCAGAGCGTTGGCCGTGCGCTCGACATCCGCGTCGGCGCACACGAGGGCGGGCGCCTTGCCGCCCAGCTCGAGCGTGCACGGGATGAGCCGCTCGCCGCACGCGGCCGCCACCTTGCGACCGGTCGCGGTCGAGCCCGTGAAGATGCACATGTCGATGCCAGCGTCGATGAGGGCCGCGCCGGCGCCACCGCGTCCGGTGACGACCTGAAACAGGTCGGGCGGCAGGCCGGACGCGTCATACTGCTGCTTTGAGAGGAGCGCAATCAGCGGCGTCACCTCGGACGGCTTGAGCACGACCGCGTTGCCGGCCAGAAGCGCCATGATGGTCTCGCCCATCGGGATCGCAAACGGAAAATTCCAGGGTGAGATGATGCCGATGACCCCACGGGGCAGAAAATGCAGATCGCTGCGGCGGTGCAGCATGAGGTGCAGCGGGATGCGCTCGGGCGCCAGGATCGCGGGCGCGCGCTTGCAGAAGTAGCCGGCCAGGTCACAGGTCCCCACCACCTCCATCATCAGAGCTTCCTGGCGCGTCTTGCCGCACTCGCGCGAAAGGAGGTCGGCAATCTCGTCGGTGTGGCTGACGATGCGGGCCTGCAGCGCGCGCACGCGGCGGGCGCGTTCGGACACCGAGAGGGCAGCCCAGGCCGGCTGTGCGGCGCGCGCACGCTTCACCGCGGCCCGGACCTGCTCGGGATCCTGATCGGGCACCTGGCCCAGGATCTCGCCGGTGGCCGGGTTGCGCACCACGATCGGCTCGGCCGGCTGCTGCTGTGCGGCTACAGTCATCTCACTGTCCCCTTTATAAGTCTGCTTGACGTAACGGGTCAATCAAGTACCAGCCCGCGCGCCCAGCTGGCAAACGGGGCCACCAACTCGGGGCCCGCGGCCGGCCCGACCGCAACCAGCACCGCGCGGCCGCCTTCGCCGACGGGCGCCACCACGGCTCCGCCGAGCCCGAAAAGGTCCGTGGCCCGGCGCGCCAGCGCGGCCAGCGCGGGCCGCTCGCGCAGCGGTGCGCCCACGAAGGCGACCGGATCGGGGTAATAGGCGGCTCGACGCGCGCGCAGAGCGGCCTCGAGCGCCGCCACCCGGTCGACCGGCACCGCGGCCGCGCGTGCGGCCAGGCCGGCCACGCCCAGCCGGCGCTCGATCTGCGCCCACAACCCGTCGTGGAGAGAAAGGATTTCCACACGCACCGAGGCCCCCTGCGGGTCGGCGCGCGCCAGCGTGAGATGCAGGCCGTGGCTTTTGAGCAGCCGGGCGGCCGCGTGCACGTCGCCTCCCGCCTGCGCGAGAATCTCCTCCCATCGTCCCACGATACCAAGCATATCTGACAGCGCTCCATCTGCGCACGGATCCTCGCGTGCCCCCGTGCGCAGGGGGAGCGCTGCGGGGATCCGTCCGGCCGCTGCCTGCCCGTGCGCAGCGGGAGCGCTTCCAGGATCCGGCCGCTGCGTGCCAACGGCCCCTGCGCTACCATGCACCCGTGCACAGCGAGCGGCGGCGGGTGGTGACTGCTTTCGTTCGGCGCCAGGAGCGCGTGCTTACCGTGCGCCGCTCGGACCGGGTGAGCAGCTATCGCGGCAAATGGGCCGGCATCTCGGGTTACGTCGGCAGCGGCGAGCTGCCCGATGACGCGGCGCTGCGCGAGGTGTGGGAGGAGACCGGCCTTTTCACCCGGCTCCTTTGCGGCGGCCTGCCGCTCGATGTCGACGACGCCGAAACCGACCGCGCCTGGCGTGTGCATCCATTCCTGGTCGCGGCTTCCGCCGATTCGGAGCCGCGTCTGGATTGGGAAGCCGCCGAGTCGCGTTGGGTTTTGCCCGAAGAGCTGGCGGCCCTGGACACGGTGCCCGGCCTGTCGGAGGCGCTCGCGCGGGTATGGGATCCGGTGGCCGCGCTGCCCGAGCCCCTGCGCACGGCCGCACGTGCGCTGCGCGAGGATCATGTGCGCGGAGCGGCCGAGCTGGCCCCGCAAGCCTGGGCGCTGGCCGCACAGTCGCCCCAGCATGCCGAGCTGGTCGCGGCGCTGCGACCGACCATGGCGCCGGTGGTGGCGGCTGCCCGCGCCGCCGGCCGCGGCCAGCCCTTCCGGCCCCGCATCGAGCAGGCGGTGGCGGCAGCGGTGGCGGTGCTGCGGCCCGCCCTGCGCGTGGTCACGCTCTCGCGCTCATCGACCATTCTGGCCGCGCTGGCCCGCACGCCCGGGCCGCTGCATCTGACCGTGGCCGAGAGCCAGCCCGGTGGCGAGGGCCGCGCCACCGCCGAGCTGGCAGCGCGCGCCGGCCATCGGGTCGAGCTGGTGCTCGACGCGGCGGCGCCCTTTCGCGTGCGCACGGCCGACCTGGTTCTGACCGGCGCCGACGCGGTCACGCGCACGGGCGACGTGGTCAATAAGGCCGGCACCTATGCACTCGCGCTGGCGGCGCGCGACGCGCGGGTGCCCTTCTACGTGGTCTGCGACGACTCCAAGCTCTGGGACGACGACGTTCCGCCGCCTCTGGAAGCGCACTTCGACCTGACCCCGGCCGCCCTGGTGACCGCGATCCTTCAGTAGGGATGGTGGTGGCCGTTGGGCCCGAACAGATGCGGGTGCGGGTGGGGATGATGATGGTGATCGCCGACCTCGTGGGGCGACAGGTGTGTGTGGGGATGATGGTCCAGGCCGCCCAGGACCGGCGCCGGCGGTCGCTGCTGCGCGGGCGGCGCCGGGTGGCGCACGGCCGGCTCCTCCTTGCTCTTGCCCGAGCAGCCAGACGAAAGCACGCCCAGAGCCAGGCCCAGGCACGCGCACGCGAGCGCAGAGCGAACCGGCACGGGGCCTACCCTAGCACACCCGGCCGCCCTTTAGCCCAGCGAGCCCAGCACCTCAGGGTTGACCGGGTGCGCGGGCTGCCGGCCCGCCAGCACGTCGTCGATGCCGGCCGCCGCCAGCTCGGCCATCCGGTCGCGCGTCTCGACGGTCGCGGAGCCGATGTGCGGCGCCAGCACCACGTTCTCGCTGGCCAGGAGCAGGGGGTGCACGTTGGGCTCGTTCTCAAACACGTCGAGCGCGGCCCGGCCGCCGTACACCACCCACTCTGCCAGCGCGTTCTCGTCGACCAGGGGCCCGCGGGCAGTGTTGATGAGGGCCGCTCCTTTCTTCATGCGCGCCAGCTCCTCGGCTCCGATCAGGTGGCGCGTGGTGGGCCCGAGCGCGCAATGCAGCGTCACGAAATCACTTTCCGTGAGCAGCCGCTCCAGGGACACGAACTCGAACGGCGTCTCGGGCACCGGACGCCGCCCCGTGTACAAGATGAGCATGCCGAAGCCGAGCGCCCGCCGCGCGACCGCCCGTCCGATCCGGCCCAGCCCCACGATGCCCAGGGTCTTGCCGTACACCTCGCGGCCCAGCATGAAGTCGGGCGCAAAGCCCTTCCACTCCCGGCTGCGCACCTTGCGGTCGGCCTCGGGAATGCGACGCGCCACCGCGAGCAAAAGCGCCCACGTCAGATCGGCCGTGGTCTCGGTCAGAACGTCGGGCGTGTTGACCACCACGATGCCGCGCCGCGAGCAGGCGGCCACGTCGATGTTGTCGTAGCCGACCGCGAAATTGGCGACCACGCGCAGCCGCGGCCCCCAGTTGAGCAGGCGCTCGTCGACCCGCAGGCTCAGGAGCGCGAGCAGCCCCTCGGCATCGGCCAGCGCCGCGCACAGCGCGGTCTCGTCCCAGGCGTTGACGATGTGATAGCTGCGCGCCAGGAGGGCCGCGGCCGGCTTGGGGATGGGCCCTGAAAACACGACCTTCTGCACGGTGCTTGACGCTACCACAGGCCTGTGCGATGGGTGAGCCGAGGCGGGGAGGGAAACGAGTTTTTCGATGAATTGTCCGGATTGCAAGGCGCCCAGCAGGCCCGGAGCGACGCGGTGCAAGCAATGTGGCAGGGCGCTGCCACCCAGCTGCTTCGGCTGCGGCGCGCCCGTACCC
>DATFWX010000035.1:0-11967 GCA_035258845.1 Polyangia bacterium
GGAGCGCGAGCGCTAGCTTCCTTGCGCCCGTCAGGGCGAGCTGTCCAGCGGGGGCTGGACTAGCGTGTCTCGGGGGGGGTGGGCCCGACCGGCCCGCGCGTTTCAGCGCGGCGGTGGGCCCACTTTGACCCGATAGTCCGCGTCGATCCGATCGGCCGCCCCAATCACGATGGCCGTGGTGGCGGCCGCCAGCACCACGCCGAACGCGGTCACGGCCCACCAGCGCCGATACCACGCCCGACCGTCCTCGACCTCGTTGCCCCCGCCCGGGACCGGATCGCGCACGCCGCGCGCCCGCATCTGCTCGCTGATGACCGGGAACGCGGTCATGCCGGCGCTGATTTCGGTGGTCTTGTCGAACTCGATGTCGACGAAGCGCATGAAGTCTCGATAGGCCTCGTGCGACAGCCGCAGCGCGTGCGGACCCACCGCGAGCGGCAGCGGCGGCGACGGCAGCGTGGCCACGCGCTGGCCGTCGATGTACACGGAGGCGCCCGGCACGTCGGCCTTGATGGAAAGCCGTCCCAGGTAACGCTCAGGCGCGATCAACCGGAACGCCGCCTCGCGCGCCGAGGCGCGCAGCCCGCGGTCGTCGCCCTTGAGCACCGCCGACATCGAGGCCACCTCCTTGCCGCTCGCCGCCTCGACCACCCGCAGGTAGAGGACGAATCCCGAGCCGCCCAGACCGCCCGCCTCGCCCGCGATGACGCGATCCACGCCCAGCGCTTTGCCGACCGCGGCCAGACAGGGCAGATCGCCCTCGCACAGGGCCAGCCGCGTGTTCCTGCGCTCGGTCAGCATGCGCTCGACGGCCTTGCGCTCGAGCACGCGCGCCTCGGGCACCACTGCCAGCCCGGCCACCAGCGCGCGCTCGACCCGAGCCAGCTCCTGCGGCTCCAGCGCCAGGCTGCCCAGGGGATAGACCGCATAGCGTAGGGCCGCGCGCGCGGGTGCGGGCACGACCATGACCGCGAGCAAACCCACCACGCCGACCATGGTGCGGCCCCGGCGGCTCATGGTCTTCCTTCGCGCCTTGCTCATGGGCACCCTGCGGCTCCGCAGTTGACCTGGTGGGGGCTGGTGAGCAGCAGCCCGGCCGTCACGCCCGCCCCGACCGCGACCGCGCCCACGATGGCATAGAACCACCAGCGCCCGTAGAACCGCACCGGCTCGACCGGCACGTCGTGCTGGCGGAGCGCAGCCGCCTCCGCGCCCGGCAGCTCCTCCATGCGCACGATCACCTGCGTGGTCTTCTGGAAGCGAATCGTGATCGGGCGCAGGAAATCGGCGTACCCATCGCGCGCAATGCGCAGCGAGTGGTCGCCCACCTGCAGGTTGGAGATGGCGCCGACCACGGGCGTGGCACCGATGGGTTGGCCGTCGAGAAAGATGCGCGCGCCCCGGGCATCGGTCAGGATGGCCAGCGAGCCCTTGACCTTTTCGGGCGCGACCAGGCGATACGCGGCCACGCGGATCTCCTCGATCAAGACGTCCGGGTCGCCGTGCAGAGCCTGGCTGACCCGACGCACCTCGGTGCCCGCGCGCGCGTCCACGATCTTGAGGTTGATGACATAGCTCTCGGCCAGGCCGCCCACGTTGCCGGCCACCACCAGCTGAGCGCCCAGCGCGCGCCCGACCGCAGCCAGACAGTCGGACTCGCCGGCGCAGTTGGCCAGGCGGCCCTCGGCGCCGGTCACGCGCGCGATCTCGCGCGGCGTGGGCATGCCGCTGCCGACGATGCGCTCGAGCTCGGCCCTGAGCAGCGCCTCCAGCCGCGCCACGATCTCGGCGTCGAGCCCCAGGGGATCGATGCGGAACAGTGCGATGGGACGGCTCGTGCGTGCGGAAGCGGCCGGAGACGGGTGAGGGGACGCTTGGAAGGCGGCGAAGGCGTAGAGGAGCCAGAGCCGCATCAGGGCGATTATAGCTACTTCTTCAGGTTCTCGTCGACTTTGACTTTCTCGGGCTGGGCGGGCTGCTTGCTCTCGACCTTGCTGTCGACCTTGCTCTCGACCTTGTTCTCGACCTTTGCGGTCTTGATGGTCTTGACGCCCAGGAGCCGCCCCACGCTGGCCTTGGCATTGTCGGCGCCGCCGTCGGCTGCCTTCTGGTAGGCCGCGCGCGCCTCGTCCAGGCGGTCCAGGTGCTCGAGCACCACGCCCAGGTTGTTCCACATGAAGGGCTTGACCGGCGTGAGCGTGGTCGCCTTCTCCAGCTCGTCGAGCGCGTCGTCCCACTTCTCCTCGTAGATGTAGGTCAGCCCCATGTTGTTGTGCGCGTAGCTCGAGTCCGGGCTGATCTCGAGCGCCTTCGAGAAGGCCACCTGAGCCTCCTGGCCGTGGTTCATCTCGAGCTCGGCGCGGCCCAGCGTGTTCCAGGCCAGAAAGCTCTCGGGCAGCTTCTGGGCGGCGCGGCGCGCCATCGGCAGCGCGGACTCGTTTTCGCCTTCATCGAGCAGGCGGCGCGCCTCCTTGAGCATCTCCGGTCCGGTCTTGGGCACCGGCCGCTCGACCTTCTTGCTCTCGGGCACGGTCGGCTTCGTGGCGGTCGGGGTGGGCGTGGGTGTCGGAACGGGCGGGGTCGGCTTCAGCTCCACCACGCCCCGTGTATCGGCCACGCGCTTGGGCGCGGGCACATCGTTCTGACACGCCGACAGGCCGCACAGCGGCAGCGCCAGCGCGAAATTGCGGATCCACTTCGTCGTCATGGTCTCGTCCTCCTTGCCGACGGACGAAGAGCAACCGCGATGCCAGCGCGAGCGCGCGCGCAATCGGCCGCGCCGGCTCAGGAAAGCGCGCCGTGATCGGCGTCTCGTGTCTGCGCTGACACATCCGCGCGCAGCCCGAGCAGCGCCGGCAACACAATCATCGCGGCCGCAAAGCAGAGCCCGACCGAAAGCGCGCCGGCGGCGCCGAGAGAGCGAATGCCCGCGAAGGAGGCCAGAAGCAGCGAGGCGAAGCCCGCCAGCGTGGCCAGCGAGGTCAGCACCACCGCCCGCCCGGCCAGCCGCAGAGCCCGGCCCGCGCCGCCGCCCTCGAGCGCGCGCCCGACCACGAACACGTGGTCGTCGATGCCGTAGCCCACCACCAGCGGCAGCGCGATCAGGTTCCACAGCGACAGCGGCGGCGCCAGAGCCGCAAATGCGACCCACGCGGCCCCGAGCGGCGCCAGCACGTACACGACCGGTCGCGGGCGCCGGTAGTAGGCGAGAAGCAGCAGCGCGACCGCCCCGATGGAGATCGCGGTCACGCGCACCAGATCGCCCGGCAGCACGCGCGCAATCGCGCGCTCGATGAGGGGGGCCCCGGAGGCCGCACCGCCGGCGCCCGCGATGGCAGCCGCCAGGGCGGGCACCTGATCGGCCGCGCGCGGGGTCACGTAGCAGGCCACCATCCAGCCGCCCTCGGTTGGGGCCACGTGCGCCGACACCACGAAGCTCAGCCCGGCGCGCTCCAGCCCGTCTGCGGTAGCGGGCGCGAGCGCATCGAGCGCGAGCGGAAAGGCTTGCGGCCGCAGCCCGGCTGCCTCGAGCGTCTGGGCCAGTTGGCGGCGCAGCTCGTCCGCGCGCGCACGCACGCGCGCCGCCCGCCGGGCCTGGGTTGCGGGCGCCGGCACCAGATCCGACAGCGTCTGCAGGGAGGCCGGCGCCAGCTTTCGCACCGCTTCCGTGATGCGATCGTTCTTTGCCAGCGCCTCCTCCAGCGAGACCGCTTCTGCGAGTGCGATCAATCGGCCCCGGCGCGCGCCAAACCGCGCCTCGACCCGATCCTCGACCTGCGTCGGCTCGAGCGAGGCCTCGAACGCCAGCGGGTGCGGCGCCAGGCGCAGGTGGGCCAGAAAGCCGCACAGCGCCACCAGGGCGCCGGTCGCCCCCAGCACCAGCCGATGCCGGCGCGCGCAAGCGGCGCCCAACCGCTCGAGATGGGTCTCGCCCCGGGCGGCCCGCGGCACCCGCGCCCACAGCCGTGTGCCCGCGCGCAGGAGGGCCGGCAAGAGCAGCAACATGATGGCCGCGTTGACGCACAAGCCCAGCCCCGCCAGCGCGCCCAGCTCGCGCAAGGCCCGGAAGCGCGACAGCGCGCAGGCGCCGAACACGACCGCCGGCCCCAGCGTCGCCACCACCGACACGCCGGCCAGCGCGCGCACGGCGCGCGTGACCGCCAGCTCGGGCTCGGTGTCGGTGAGCTGCTCGCGGATGCGGCTCCACAGCTGAATCGGCACGTCCACGCCGATGCCGAGCAGAAGCCCGCCGAAGGCGAGCGAGAGGGCTCCGATGTGGCCCGAAAGAGCGCCCCACAGGCCCAGCGTGGCCAGGTACGACAGCACGAGCGCGAGCGCGACCAGGGGCAGGATGCGCAGGGAGCGAAAGAACAGACCGAACAGAACCAGCACCCCGCACAGCGATGCGGTCGAGGACAGCGCGAGGTCGCGCTTCATGGTGCGCTCGTAGGCCAGTCGATAGGCCGGTGCGCCGGTCGCCGCCACACGGACTCGCGGCAGCTCGGCGGCCAGCGCGCGCACGCGCTCGAGCAGGCGCTGGTCGGCAGCCAGGTCGCTGGCCGGGCGGGCCGGCTCGACCAGAACCAAGGCGGCGCGGCCGTCGGCGGAGGCAAAGCGGCCGCTCTCGACGTCGACGCGTGCGCTGTTGCCCAGTCGGCGCCCCAGCAGCTCGAGCGCCCCCAGGGGGTCGCCGGCGAGCCGCTCGGCGGCCGCGCTGCCGGCGGGCGAGTTGATGAGCGCGCGCAGTCGCCGGCCGGTGCGGGCGTCGGCTGCCCGCTCGACCAGCTGGCTCCACTCGGCGTCGTCGAGCAGAACGAGCGCGCTCGCACGCAGATAGGCCAGGACGTCTCCGCCCACCCGATCGCGGGCCGCGCGCACGTCGGGATGGGCGGCCAGACGCGCCGCCAGCGCGCCCGCGGCCGTCGCGACCTCGGCCGGCGCGTCGCCTTCGACCAGCACCACCAGCAGCTCCTCGCGCGCAAAGGCGCGCGTGTAGCGGGCCATGGCCTGCGCGGCCGGGGCATCGTGCGGGAGCAGCGAGGTCAGCTCAGCGTCGATCTGATTGCGCCGCGCGAGAAGCGCAGCCGCGCCTGCAACCAGCGCGCTGACGATCCACGGCCACCACGACCCCCGCCTCATGCCGGCTCAGGGTGCGCTGACCGGCGGCACCGCAAGCGGCCGATCCCTGACCGCGATGCCCCAGGCGCGGGCGCTGGGCGGGAACGGCAGCACGTGCGTGAAGAACCACCACACGCCGCTCGAGGGCGTGGCGTCGAAGTGCACGTTCACTACCCGATCGGCCCCCACCTTTCGCGCGGCCTCGAGCAGCATCTTGTTCAGCACCAGGTCCAGATCGGACTCGACGATCTCGACGCCCAAAAAGTAAAAGCCCATGCGCGACACCTGCACGGCTGCGATCGGGTCGGCTCCGTCGGGCAGCCGCATGGTGCCGGGCGGGATCCGCACGTACTCGACGCTCGTGCACGCGGCCGCCGCCAGCGCGGCCGAAAGCGCAGCCGAACGCAGCGGCGCCATCATCCCCCGCGGACCTCGCGCAGAAAAGCCCGCAGCCCCTCCGCCTCCTGCTCGAAGTTCTTCTTGACCTGCGCGACCACATAGCGCTCGGCCATGCCGCCAATGAGCGATACCTTGATCACCACCTCCCCGTCGATGACTCGGCGTACCTTGCCGCCCACCTCGGTCAGCGAGTAGGTGCCTTGCGAGCGGAACCGGTCGTGCCAGCGCTCAGGAATGTTGGGCAGGATGCGGTACTCGAGCCGATGGAGCTCGCGATCGTAGGTCGACTCCTCGACCCATTCCAACATCTCGGGCTTGAGCTTGCCGCGCGCGAACGCCGGCACCTCGGTTTGGGGCACGCTGCGGACCCGCCGGCGCACCCGCTTGCCGTCGTCGTGGCGCTCGAGCTCCTCGATCTTCTTGAGCCCGTCCATGGTTCGGCCCAGCATGTCGTACAGGCGTGGATCGAGCAGCGCCTTCTCGAAGTTGACCAGATCGGTGTCAAAGGTGTGCACGAGCTCGAACTTCATGACAAAAGCTCCTCCTCCAAAAGGCGTGACAGCATCTCGACCTCGGCCGCGCCGAAGTCCTTCGCGAACAGGAAGGGCAGCCGCACCTGTGGGCGCGGCAACCGTTCGGCCAGCTGGCTCAAATACTGCTGGTTGAGCAGGCGGCGCTGACGCGCGGTCTCGGCGCGCGCAAGGAGTGGGCCCAGCGTCGGGTCCGCCCGCGCCTCCGTATCCGCGAGCGCGGCCACAACGCGTGCGGCCGCGCCGTCGCTGCGCGTGAACCGATCCGACCACACCTGATTGACGATCACGCGCGTGACCGACATGCGCAGCTGTTCGCGCACGGTGCGGTACAGCTCGAGGGCCTCGTTGACCGGCAGATCCTCGGCCAGCGTGACCAGGAGCATGCTCGAGCGATCGGGATCGGTCATCAGCTCCTGCGCCAGGCGCGCGGAGCGGGTCAGCGGCCCCTCGGGCACCGCGGACAGGATGGCGGCCGGGATGCGCAGCATGGCCACCAGGTGGCCGGTCGCGGGCCCGTCCAGGATCACGGTGTCGTAGCGCCACTCGCCGGCCTCCACTTCCTCGGTGGTGTGGTACCAGGCCTTGCCCAGCATCGAGTACTCGTCCAGGCCCGGGATGGCGTGGATGAAGTAGCGGGTCACCTTGTTCTCGAACACGGCCTTGTAGACCGCCTCGTAGCGCAGCACCATGAGCCCGTACTCGCGCAGCGCCGCCGCCGGCGTCATGTTGACGGCCCACAGCCGCTCGCGCACGCGCACGATGTCGGGGCCCACCGTTTGGGCCCCCAAAAGGCGCGACAGCCGCTCCTTGGCGTTGGTCTGCGCCAGCAGCACGCGCCGCCCGCGCCGCGCGAGGGCGCTGGCGAGCGCGGCCGCCACGGTCGTACGCCCGACCCCGCCCTTGCCGCCGAGGACGATGAAGCGCTTGCGCAGGAGATCGGCGTCGTTCAAAGCGTGCGCGTCGAGACTGCTGGCGCAGGCTCGGCCGGCGCCGTCTCGGCGGCGGGCGCCGGTCCGCGCGCCCGCTCGACCACGGTGCTGTCCGAAAGCCGAGCCGCCACTGCGTCCGCGACCCGCGGCGACAGCAGCAGCGCCATGTGACCCAGATCCCCGAACTCCACCTCGTCGCCGGCACCGTGCAGCCGCGCGTTGCCGGGGGGCACCACGATGTTGTCGGCCCGTGAGTAAATTGACGTCAGGACCACGCCCTCGGGCCGCGGGCCCGTCGCCAGCTCGTCGAGCAGCTGGCTGCGCGGCCGCAGGTCGAGCGCCGAGCGGCCGAGTGCGGCGTGCCCGGCCACAGTGCCCTGGTGCGGGGTGCCGATGGTGACGATGTGATGGATATGCCGGGCGCCGCCCAGCCGCTCCGCGTAATAGCGGGCCAAAAGGCCGCCCAGCGAGTGGCAGACCAGGTCGACCTTTGGGACGCCCTCGGCCGCGCAGGTGCGTTCGATGAAGCCCGCCAGCCGCTGGGCCGACGAGCGCACCGACCGCAGAGAGACGTAGGAGGTCCCGATCAAGGGCCCCAACCCGCGCCGCGCGAGCGCGCGCCCGAGCCAGAAAAAGCTCATCCGGTTCATGCCGTAGCCATGCAGCAGCACAATCGGGCGACAGTCGGGGCGGCTGCAGGAAGGCTCATAGCGACCGCCCGCCAGCACGAACCACGGCCACAGCACGACCGAGCACAGCTCGGCCAGAAACTCGCGCGGCAGCGCGCGCAGGATGCGTCGCAGCTCGCCGGTCGCAGCGTACAGATGCGCGTAGGTCGCGATCACGAAAACCGCGACCCCGACCACAACCCCTACCCCCAGCGCAGCCAGAGCGTTTCCAAGCAGGCGTAGGGCCTCTAACACGGCAGGAACGTTAGCCGGGCGGGCGGGGGGTGTCAAACGAAGAGCTGTCAGCTCTTAGCACGAGCGCCAGGCCAGGAAGGCCAGCGCACCCAAGAGACACAGCACCAGCGGGAGCGTGCCGCGCAGCCACCTGCGATCGCGCTCACCGGGCAGTACCATGGCGCCCCCTACTCGATGCCGTACGCGCGCAGCTTGCGCTGCAGCGTGTTGCGCCCGATGCCGAGCATCTGCGCGGCGCGCGTGCGGTTGCCACCGGCGGCGTCGAGCGTGCGCAAGATGTGGCGCTTCTCGACCTCGGCCAGGGTCAGGCCGGCGGCCCCGTCGGCCGGCGCGGCCCCGGACTGCACCCGATCGCGCGGCAGCCCCAGATGCTGGGGCAGAATGCGCTCGGCGCCGCCGGCCACCACCACCGCCCGCTCGATCGTGTGCTCGAGCTCGCGCACGTTGCCCGGCCAGTCGTAGGCAAACAGCTCGGCCAGCGCGGCATCGTCGAAGGCGCGCGCCGGTTTGCCGTGCTTGCGGGCGTACAGCTCCAAAAAGTGCTGGGCGAGCAGGTCCACGTCCGACACCCCTCGCTCGCGCAGCGCGGGCAGCTCGATCTCGACCACCTTGAGCCGGTAGTACAGGTCTTGACGGAACTGGCCGCGCCGCACCAGGGCGGCCAGGTCGCGGTTGGTCGCGGTCACGATGCGCGTGTCGGCGCGCAGCGTGCGCCGGCCGCCCACGCGCTCGAACTCGCGGTCCTGCAAAAAGCGCAAGAGCTTGCCCTGCAGCGGGAGTGGAAGATCGCCGATCTCGTCGAGAAACAGCGTGCCCTGGTCGGCCAGCTCGCATTTTCCGGGCACCAGCCGATCGGCGCCCGTGAAAGCGCCCTTCTCGTGGCCGAACAGCTCGCTTTCCATCAGCCCTTCGGGGATGGTCATGCAGTCGACCTTGACGAACGTCTCGGCGGCCCGCGGCGAGTTGGCATGAATCGCGCGCGCGACCAGCTCCTTGCCGGTGCCGCTCTCGCCGCGCACGAGCACGGTTGCATCGGTGGTGGCAGCGTTCGCGATCAGCTCGTAGACCCGCTGCATGGGCGGCGAGTCGCCCAGGATCTTGTTGTAGCGGGCCGGCAGCCGCTTGTCCTCGGCGGCCGTGCCCCGGTGCGGAGCGGCCGTATGCGCCGACAGGGGAGTCTCGGCCAGCACGGTGGCCACCTGGTTCGCAATCGCCTCCAGCAGCCGGACGTCGCTGTCGCTCCAGGGTGCGCCGCTTTTGCGGTTGAGCACCTGCACCACGCCCAGCAGCGCGCCCCGCGCTCCCCGCACCGGAACCGCCACCACGCTCCGGGTTTCGTAGCCGGTCTTCTGATCGACGCCGCCGAAGAAGCGGGCATCGCTGGCGGTCGAAGGGATGACCAGCGGCCGGCCGGTCTTGGCCACCTGGCCCGCGATGCCCTGACCCGGTTGCAGCCGGATCTCGGGCAGCTCGGGCAGATGGGCCACCTTGGACAGGAGCTCGCCGCTACGCTGGTCGACCACGTACACGGTGGCGCGCTCGCCCTGCATGGCGGCCGCAATGAGATCGACCATTTTTCCGAGCAGAGTATCGAGGTCGACCTCGCTGCGCAGCAGATCCGCGACCCCGAGCAAGAACGACAGTCGGTCGTCGCCCTGCGGCGCGCGGTCAGGGGTCGACATTTTGCGCAATGTAACCCGCGACGCTGGCGGCTCGCAACCGGCCCCCCAGTTCCGGTCGCGTCAGCCGCCACCCCCTAGGGGGCCTACACCGCCAGCGCCGCGGTACTCTGGTTTAATTCTCAGTATTGGGACCTACTTATTTTCTAAACGGGGAGCGCTATGCAGGGGAAATGCCAGCACTTCTCTGGCAGTCGGAATCGCTGGTTAGATCGTGTAGGGAGCTGTGATCGCGGCTAAATTGGTGACCCATTCTGGAGCAAGCGCTCCGTTCTGGATCAGAATCAAAACCGGTAGACGAGGCCCAGTCCGACGTCCATCACGTCGGTAAACGGCTTGCCGTAGATGACCGTGTCGTCGGAGAACATCCAGTTGTAGGTGAACTGCAGCTTGAGCGAGGTGTCGCGCCAGGCGTCGTAGGCCACGCCCCCCTGCGCGCGCACCACGGGCACCACCGAGCTCTTGTCCTGCATCGGCGTGATGCCGTCGTAGGGTCGGTAAAAATGCGCGACCGAGAAGCCGGCGCCACCGGCCGCGCCCATGCTCCAGCGTCCGAGCGCACCCCGGAGGGCCTGCATGGCCACGAACGAGGTGTGGGTGAGCTGCTGGCTGTCCTCGTACATGAAGTCGCGCGGCTGGCCGGTCGTCATGTCGATGCCGTGCACCACCACCTGGACCGTCTGAAAGAATCGGTCGTGGAAGAGGTCGAGCCCGGCCCACAGTCCGAGCGGGCCCCGACCCCACCACCGGTAGTGGGCGTACACGCCGATGCCGAAGCCAGCCTGGTTGTTGAAGCGGGTCGCATCGCCGCGCAGAAGCGCCAGGCGCGCTTCCAGGCCCACCGAGGTGCGGGGCGGCTCCTCCTCGGGCGGCATGGGGTCGCCGGCACGCGCCGGCAGGGCGGCGAGGGCGACCAAAACCAGGCTTTTCACGAGCGCCCGCACGACCGCGGCAGTATAGACTACCCCAGCCGCCACTGGACAGCTCGCCCTGACGGGCGCAACGAAGCTAGGACAGCGCCGCGTCGAGGATCTTCTGGATCAAGACGTCGTATTCGATGCCGGCCGCGGCCGCCGACTGCGCAAAATCGTCCTCCTGGGCCAGCGATGGGTTCGGGTTGGCCTCCAGGACCACCAGCTCGCCCTGCGCGGTGAGCCGGAAGTCGACCCGGCCCAGCCCGCGGATCTTGAGCACCCGGTAGACCTTGCGCGCGACCTTGGCCAGCTGGGCGGGCACGCCCTCGGGCAGCTCGGTGGCTGGGATGTTCTTGATGCCCCATTTCTTGCGGTAGCTGTCGTCCCACTTGGCTTTGAAGGTGGCGAACTTGGGCACGTCGTCGGGGATGTTGCCAAAATGCAGCTCGCGGGGCGGGAACACGACCAGGCGGTGCTTGCCGAGCACGCTCACATACAGCTCGCGGCCCTCGATGTACTCCTCGATCAGCGCATCGGTGCCGAACTTGTCATGGATGAAGCGCGCACGCTCGACCGCCTCCGCCTCGTCGCGCGCGAACGAGTCCTTGGCGATGCCGTCGGACGACTCCTCACCGATGGGCTTGACGAAAGCGGGGTAGACGAAGCGCCGCAGGCGCTTGAGCGGCCGGGCATGGTGGGACACCAGAAACCGCGCCACCCGGACGCGGTGGTAGGCCAGCACCTTCTTGGCCAGCGCCTTGTCCTTGCACAGAAGCAGCGCGTCGGGGCCGGCGCCGGTGTAGCGCACCTTCATCAGCTCGAGCAGCGCTGGAATGTTGGGCTCGTTGGCGCGGTCATGATGGAACGACTCGGACAGGTTGAAGGCCACGTCGGGCGCAAACGAACGCAGCTTCTCGACCACCGCAAGCACGTTGTCGTAGACGGCCAGGGTCTCGACCTCGTGGCCCAGACGCTTGAGGCTGCGCAAGACGTCGGCCTCGGTCGGCTTGTCCTCCTCCTCCTTGAGCGCGCGCGCCGAGAAGGTCTCGTCGGGAGCCGCCGGCCGCGCCAGGTCGAAGAGGATGAGGATCTTCATCGCGCCGACCTTTTGAAGCGTCCCGTGTGCAGGTGGTTCGTGACCAGCGTGGCCAGGTAGGCCGAAAGCTCGAGCGAGCTTCTGGCCGGATCGCGCGGGGCCGGCAGCGCAAGCTCGTGCGCGCGCAGGATGAGCTTGCGCACCAGCGTGTCGACCGTGTACTTACGCTGGCCGGTCCAGCGTACGATCGACTCCACGATCGCTTTGCGGCTCTTGCGCATGAAGCGAGCCGCCGACTGCCCGCTCGCATCGGCCCCGTCGGCGCGAAAGATGGCACGCAGGTCGGCATCGTAAAAATCGGGGAAATCCTCGGCGTAGAGCTTGCGGCGGGCCGCGTAATAGCGGGCCAGCGTCGTCTTGAGCTTGCGCGCCTCCG
>DATFWX010000036.1:0-7321 GCA_035258845.1 Polyangia bacterium
CCGCCCGCGACCCCGCCGGCGGCGCAACCGGCGCCATCACCGCAACGCCCGGAACCGCTGCCGCCGTCGCAAGCGGCCGCCCCGCCGCCCGGCAAGACCGGCGCCGCACCTGCCACGCCACCGACGCCGGCCGCGACGCCACCGCCCGCGCCCCCGGCCCCGCCGCTTCCTGCCGCCGGTAGGCCCCTGCCGAGCGCGCTGCGCGTGCCCGGCCCCCTGTCGCGGCGCATCGCGAACTACCGAATCGCCGTCGAGCTCGATGCCGACAAGCACCGCCTCACGGCGCGCGAGCATCTGGAGTGGCACAACGCAACCACTTCCCCCGCCACCCAGCTCGAGTTTCACCTCTACATGAATGCGTTCAAGAACGAGAACACCACGCTGATGCGCGAAGGGCGCCTCGGTGAAGGCCGCGCGGTCAGGGTGCCCGATCACTGGGGCTCGATCGACGTGCGCTCGATCCGTCTGGGCGCGGTCGATCTGCGTCCGCAGGCACTGGTTCAGCACTGCATCGAGGAGCAGCCGGTCACACCCGACTGTCCCAAAGACGAAACCGTCATGGATCTGCCGCTGCCCGAGCCGGTGGCGCCGGGCGATGTGATCGATCTCGACATCGAGTTCGACGTGCAGCTGCCCAACGTCATCGAGCGCACCGGCTACGCCGATCGGTTTCACATGATCGGGCAGTGGTTTCCCAAGATCGCAGTCTACGAGCCCGCACCGGGCGGCGAGGCCCGATGGAACTGCCATCAGTTCCACGCTGACTCCGAGTTTTTTGCCGACTTTGGGGAGTATGTGGTCGAGCTGACGGTACCGGCCCGCTACCTGGTCGCCGCCACCGGGGTCCGGGTCGAGGAGCGCGACACGCCCGGTGGCAAGAAGACCTATCTCTACCATGCCGAGGACGTGCACGACTTTTCCTGGACCGCCGATCCCGACTTCCGGGTCGCCCACGATACCTTCGAGGACGTCGAGCTCAGCCTGCTCTATCACGCCGGCGGCGAGCGCGGCATCGCGCGCGAATTCGCCATCGCCAAAGCTTCTCTGGGCTACCTCGGCCGCGTCGCCTTCCCCTACCCGTACCGCACCCTCACCATCGTCGAGCCCACCGCCAAGGGCCTGAACGCCGGCGGCATGGAGTACCCTACGCTCATCACCACCCTGCCGAATTTCGCAATCCCGCGGGGCGCCTTCATGGTGCTCGAGGACACGACCGCGCACGAGTTCGGCCACCAGTACTGGTACGGCATGCTGGCTTCCAACGAGTTCGAAGAGGCCTGGCTCGACGAGGGCGTCAACACCTACGTGACCGGGCTCGTCTTGGATGAGCAGTTCGGCCGCGACCGCTCCAACCTCGACCTTTACGGTCTCTGGTCGTCGGGGGTTCACGCCGACCACGTGCGCAGTGCGCGCAATGCCGGCTTCGATGCGCTCGAGACCTTCGCCTGGCGGTTCGCGCCCGGCCGCTACGACGTCGTGTACTACAAGACCTCGGCCTCGCTGCGCACGCTCGAGGGCTACCTGGGTCACGAGCGCATGATGGCGGCGCTGGGCGCGTATGCGCGCGCGTGGCGCTTTCGGCATCCGCACGCGCAGGACTTCTTCGATGCCTTCTCGCGCGCCAGCGGTGAGGATCTGAGCTGGTTCTTCGAGCCCGCCTTTCGCGGCACCGAAGTGCTCGACTACGAGATCGCCGAGCTGCACAGCCAGGAGCACAAGCCGCTGCTGGGCCTTTTCGATCGCGACGGCAAGCGCGTCGAGGTCAAGCCCGAGAGCGTCGAGAAACCCAAAGAGAAGCCACAATACGACACTGAGGTGCTCGTGCATCGGATTGGTGACTTTCGATTCCCGGTCGAGGTGCTGGTGACCTTCGAGGACGGCTCGAGCGAGCGGGTGCGCTGGGACGGGCGCGATCGCTGGAAGCGCTTCCTCGTGTCCCGGCCCGCGGCCGCCACCGCGGCCACCGTGGATCCCGACGGCAAGGTCATCCTCGACGTGAACTGGCTCAACAACAGTCGTCGCAGCGCGCCCAACACCGGGCCCGCGCGTCGGATGCAGTGGGGCCTCGCATTCTGGGTGCAGAACCTCATGCAGGCGATGGGGCTGTGATGGGGGCGCTCGAGGCGCTCGGATTCGGCCTGCGCGCGGCCCGGCAGCGCAAGCGCCTGGTCGTGGGCCTGTTTCTGCTCAACCTTCTGTGGGCGCTGGCCTGGAGCGGGCCGTTTTTCGCCACCTTCCAGCGCGCGACCGCCGACCGGCCCTATGCCGACATCCTGGCGCGCGGGCTGCACCTGGACGTGCTGAGCGAAATCCTGTTTCACCATCCCGACGTGGCGGCGGCCGCTCAGGCGGGCGCCTTCGCGGGCACGCTCAGCTGGATCATCCTTTCGTGGTTTCTGGTCGCGGGCGTGCTGGGCCTGCTGCGCGAGGCCCCCGAGGCTGCCAGCCTGCGCCGCTTCGGCGCCGAGGCGGCGGGCGGCGGCTTCCGGATGGCGCGGCTGCAATTCTGGAGCCTTCTCCCCTACGGGATCGCGCTTTTGATCGGATGTGTGGGCGCTGCCATCGGCGGAGGCCTGGGCGCCCGGGCCGCGCATCCGGGCTGGATGATCGGGCTGGCGATTGTGGGTGCGTTGCCCGGGCTCGTGCTCTGGCTCGCAGTCGCGACCGCGCTCGATGTGGCCCGCGCACGCACCATGCTGCGCGACGAGCGAGTGATGGGGCGCGTGCTCTGGGAGTCGCTCCGCCTGACCGCGCGCGAGCCGCGGCGGTTCATGGGCGTGCAGGTGGGCGGCGACGCGCTGTGGCTGGGTGCGAGCGCGCTCTATCTCATTCTCGCATTCGCCTGGCCGTATGCGAGCGTCCTCCCGTTCGTGGCCCTGACGCTCATGCGCCAGGGGCTGGTGCTCGTGCGGACCGGCGTACGGGTGGGCACGCTGGGGGGAACGCTGGAGCTCACGCGACGGCTCCTCGAGGCCGAGGCCAACCGAGCTCGCGAGCGCGCGCTGGGCACACCGCCGGCTCCGTCGGGACCGCCGCTTGCCGGCGTGGAGCCACCGCTCGCGTCGCCCCTTCGCTGAAGGGCTACGCGAGCGCGATGTCCTCGAACTGGGTCAGCGCCTTGAAGGCGCGGAACCGCGCGTACACGTCGGCCGCGGTCAGGGAACGGAAGCGGTCGAGCGAAAAATCCTCGACCGAATAGGAAGCCAGCACCGAGCCATAGATCATCGCGCGCCGCACATCCTCGGGCGCAAGCGAGCCCGCGCGCGCCAGGTAGCCCATGAAGCCGCCCGCGAAGCTGTCGCCAGCTCCGGTTGGATCCACCACCCTCTCGAGCGGGAAGGCGGGCACCGCAAACACGCCGTGCTCGTGGAACAGGAGCGCACCGGCGTCGCCCCGCTTGACGATGACCGAGTGCGGACCCTGGCTGAGGATGGCACGTGCCGCCCGCACGAGGTTGTGCTCTCCCGCCAGCTGGCGCGCCTCCTCGTCGTTGATGACCAGAACGTGGACGCGTGCCAGCGTGCGGCGCAGCTCGGCTGGTGTGCGCTCGATCCAGAAGTTCATGGTGTCGCAGGCGACCAGGCGCGGCTGCCGCACCTGATCCAGGACCTCGAGCTGGAGCGAGGGGTGGATGTTGGCCAGGAACACCAGCTCGGCGTCGCGGTAGGCATCGGGCAGCTGGGGCCGGAAATGCTCGAACACGCCCAGCTGCGTATCCAGCGTCTTCCGACTGGATAGATCGGCGCTGTAGCGGCCGCGCCAATAAAAGGTGGGGCCGCGGGCTCGCTCGAGGCCCGCCAGGTCGATGCCGCGCTCCCGGAAAAAAGCCAGATGCTCGGCGGGAAAATCGTCGCCCACCACGGCCACCAGCCGCACCGGCGTGGTCAGGAACGAGGCTGCGACCGAGAAAAACGAAGCCGCCCCGCCCAGGACGCGCTCGCGCACCGCGCTCTGCGTCTCCACCCCGTCCAGGGCCACCGAGCCCACGACCAGAAGGCTCATAGGTACTTGCCGAAGAGCAGCTCGAGGCGCCGGCGGGTCTCGGCCGGGATGGCGGCGCGATCGGTCAGGATCGCGTTTTTCGCCGCCTGCACGCAGCCGCACGAGCGCTTATCCGGGATGCGGCCCGCGGCCTCGCGGATGATCGATTTCGCGGTGGCCACGTTCTTGCGCAGGATCTCGACCACCGCGTCCGCGGTCACGGCGGCCTCGCTCTCGTGCCAGCAGTCGAAATCGGTGGCCAGGGCCAGCGTGGAGTAGCAGATCTCGGCTTCGCGCGCCAGCTTGGCCTCGGTCAGGTTGGTCATGCCGATGACTGCGACCCCCCACTTCCGGTAGGTAAGCGACTCGGCGCGGGTCGAAAACTGCGGGCCTTCGATGCACAGGTAGGTGCCGCCGCGGTGTGTGCGCGCACCGACTTTTTCCGAGGCCGTGGCCACGATGGCGGCGAGCGGACCGCACACCGGGTCGGCAAAGGCGATGTGGCCCACCACGCCGTCGCCGAAGAAGGTGGAGGGCCGGTTCTTGGTGCGGTCGAAAAACTGATCGACGATCACCATGTCGCCCGGCAAAATGTCCTCGCGCATCGAGCCGACCGCGCTCACCGAGATGATCCACTCGGCGCCCAGCTGCTTCATGCCGAAGATGTTGGCGCGGAAGTTGATCTCGTGGGGTGCGATGCGATGCCCGCGCCCGTGGCGGGGCAGGAAGGCCAGACGCGCCTGACCCAGGCGCCCGATCACATACTCGTCCGAAGGTGCCCCGAACGGGGTGTCGAGCTTGCGCTGCTCGATTTCGCTCAGACCTTCGATCTCGTACAGGCCGCTGCCGCCGATGACACCGATGGTTTTCACGCGCACCGCCGTCGCTGGTCGCACATCCCAGCTGGATTGACTACCAAACGGGTGATATTTTTGCAACCGTGCCCGAGGAAGACTACGCGGCGCTGGCGCGGGCGGCCGCCGAGCGCGGCGAGTGGGCGCGCGCGAAGGAGCTCTACGAGCGGGTGTGGGATTTTCGCGCCGCCGCTGCGTGCGCACAGGCGCTCTCCGATCGGCCGGAGGCGCTGCGTCTGCTGCTCGATGCGCAGGCGCTGCCCGAGGCGGCAGCGCTGGGCGCCACGCTGGGCCCCGAGCTGGGCGAGCTCGAGCGGGCGGCCGCGGTCTACGAGCGCAAGCGCATGTGGGCGCAGGCAGCCGAGCTGCGCGAGCGCATGGGCGCCTTTGCGGCCGCGGCCGAGCTGTATGGGCGCGCGGACGCGCAGCTCGAACGCGGACGTGCGCTCGAGCTGGCCGGCCAGCCGCGCGCGGCCGGCTTGGCCTACGAGCGCCTGCTCGCGGATGCGCCCGCTGGGCCCGACGCGCCCGCGGTGCGGCTGCGGCTGGCGCGGCTTCTAGCCGGCTTCGGCCGCCACGAGGAGGCGGTCCGGCATCTGCAAAAGATCGCGGGCACACCCGAGCTGGGCGCCCCGGCGCGGCGGCTCCTGGTGCGCGAGCTGGATACCCTGGGCTGGAGCGAGGCCGCCCGGCACGTGCTGGCGCTTCTGCGCGTAAAGGTGCCCGAGCTGCCGGAGACACTCGAGGAATTCCTGCACACAGAGCCACCGCCGGCGCCGCTTTTGGAGGCCGACGGAGAGCGCGCGGTGGCCGGGCGCTACCGAATGCTGCGTCTGCTGGCGGCCGGGGGCACCGGTCGGGTGTACCTGGCCGAGGACACGCTTCTGGGCGGCGAGGTCGCGCTCAAGCTGTTTGCGGCTCCGTCCGATGCGCGCGGGCGCGAGGCCTACCAGCGCTTCGTGCGCGAGGCACGCATCGTGCGCTCGCTGCGCCATGGAAACCTGGTCGCAGTGCGCGATGTCGACGAGGCGCTGGGCCTGCTGGTGATGGAATACCTGCCCGGCGGCACGCTGGCCGACCGGCTGGCGCCGCGGCGGCCGCTTGTGGCCGCCGATGCGCGCCGGGTTGCGCTCGAGGTGCTGGCCGCGCTCGAGGCCGCACATCAGCGCGGCGTGGTGCATCGCGATCTCAAGCCCGCCAACATCCTGTTCGACGGGGCTGGAACCGCCAAGCTGGGCGACTTCGGGGTGGCCCACCTGGTCGACGCCGGACAGACCCAGACCGCGGGTCTCATCGGGACGCTCGCGTACATGTCGCCCGAGCAGGTCACGGGCGCGCCCATCACGTTCGCGGCCGATCTGTATGCGCTCGGCGTCACGTTGTTCGAGATGCTGTGCGGGCGGCTGCCCTTTCCGGGGCCCGATTTCGTGGCCCAGCATCTGGGCGACCCGGTACCCGCGACCGGCCTCGGGCCGGCCTGGGACGCGGTCATCGCGCGCCTTTTGGCCAAAGTGCCCCAGGCGCGCTTCGACTCCATCGAGCAGGCGCGAGCGGCGCTGCAGGCCATCGCGATCGGCGAGCCGGCGCCCGCGCGCACACCGACTCCGCCCCGGCTCGGGACCGCCCTGGCGCCTGCGGGCGCGGAATCGGAGGCGGAGCGCTACCGCGACCGCCGGCCGCTTTTCGTCACCGCGTGGAGCCAGCTCGAGGAAGCGGTCGACGCCCGGCTGGAACGGAGAGTCGTCATCGAGCGCTTTCGAGCTCCGCTCGGAAAGCACCTTCAACGCCTGCAGGCGCTGGCGCGGGCGGGCGGGCCGCACTTGCAGCGCCTGCTGCACTTGGACGCCCAGGCCCCGCTGGCGGTGTTCGAGGCGCCCGAGGGCAAGCCGGTAGCGAGCCCGGCCGCCTCGGCGGCCGACCTGGCGTCGCTCCTCTATGCCCTCGGTGATGCGCTGGCGCCGCTGCACGAGGACGGTTGGGCACACGGTGCGGTGTGCGCGGACCATGTCGTGCTCGATGGCGGTGCGCCGGTGCTCCTGGTTGCGGGAGCGGTCGCGCCGGAAGTAGCAGGCAGCGCGCCCGGCGACGTGGCCGATGCGGTGGCGCTGGCGGGTTCGCTCGCCGGTGCGGATGGGCTGCGTGCGCGCCTGGGCGCGCTGGGCGGGCAAACCGGCGCCGAGCTGGCGACTGCCGCGCAGGCGCTGATCCAGGAGCTGGAGGGGCCGGCGCGCGCGCGCGCGCTGCTCCGCGTGTTGGCAGCGCGGGCGCGGCAGCACGGCCTGCCGGCCGCGATCGCCCTCGATTTACTGCGCGTGCAGGCGCGCCGGCTCGGGCTCCGCGCCACCGATGCCGAAGCAAGCTGGCATAACAGCGCACGCGAGGACGAGAGCTGAAGGCCTCCGCGCTTAGTCCAGCCCCCGCTGGACAGCTCGCCCTGACGGGCGCAAGGAAGCTGGTGTCCTGAGTCGGAAATTCGTGGACACATA
>DATFWX010000037.1:0-61467 GCA_035258845.1 Polyangia bacterium
TTGCCCAGCTCGGTCTCGGCCTGCGCGACGTTGTAGAGCACGACCGGGTTGGGCTTGGTGCGGTAGGCCTCGTTAAAGGCGTCGAGCGCGTCGGCATACTTGCCCGCGCTGTACGCGGCCACGCCGCGCTGGAAGGCCGACCGCGCGCGCGCGGCCTCGTCTTGCGCCTGTGCCACTCCTCCGAGACCGCAGAGAAGGACGACCCAAACCGCCAACCTGCGCATGCTCACCTCAATATGGGTTATCCGTGATGATCTCGCGCTTGGGCTTGCTACGCGCCGGCCGCGGCGGCGCGGCCGGTCGGGGCGGTGGCTTGTCGGCTTTGACCGTTCGCTTGGGTGGGGGCGGTGCGGCCGCCGCCACCGGGTGGGGCGGGCGCGGCATGTCGGCGCTCGCGCGCGCCTTGGGCTCGGGCTTGGGTGGGGGCGCAGCGGCCGAGCTCGACCGGCCCGGGCTTGCGGCCGGCGCAGACGTCCGCGTGGTGGTCGGTGCCGACGGCGCGGTCTTGGGCGCGGGTGTGGGTGTAGGTGTGGGTCCAGGTGTGGCCGTGGCCACCGACTTGGGGACGGTCTTGGAAGCGGGCGGCGCGAGCGGCCCGGAAGCCGGAAGCGGCGTGCTCGCCCGCGGAGGCTTCGCGCCTGCTGCCGGTGTCGTGGGCGTGGCCACGATTGAAGTCGGGGGCGGGGCCGGTGACAGCGTCGGCGCCGTGACCGCGCGGGCGCGCGGCGCCGGAGGTGCGGCCGGTGGAGTGCCCGCGGCCGGCGGAACGCTCGGCGGCGGTGCGCTCGGCGGCGCGACGCTGGTCGGCGGAGCGCCGGTCGACGGCACGCTGGTCGACGACGGCGGAGCCGGCAGGGTCGCCAGCGGAGCCTCGGTCGGAGCGCCCGGCGCGGCTGCGCTGGGCGCGGCTGCGCTGGGCGCGGCAACGGCCGGCGCGGCAGCGGCTTCGGCGGCCGCAGCCGGGGCCGCGGGGCCAGCCGGGGCCGCCGCGGGGGCAGCCGGGGTCGCAGGCTGGGGCGCTGCTTTCGGGGCCGCCGCAGAGGCGGCAGCCGGCTTGGCAAACTCGGACGGTCGCTCCGAGCGCGAAACTCCGCGCCCCGAAATCATGTAGCCCAACCCCCCAAACAGCACCACGGCCGCCAGCGATGCCACCACAATGATGGGGCCTCGCCGCATGGGCGGCTTGTCCCACTCGCCGGTCAGAGACGATACCTGCATGTCGTGTGCGCTGCCCCAGAACTGGGCTTCGGCGTGCGCGTGGGCCGGATCGCTGGCCACCGCAGCGTGCAGCGGGGCCGCGGTCGGGGCGTCCGGATGGGGCGTGCTGCGCACGGCCGCCACGCCCGTGGGCCGGGTCAGCGGCAGTGTCGTGAACGATCGGAGCGCCTCGCGCAGCTCGCGCGCGGTCTGCCAGCGCGAGCTCGGCTCGGGCTGCAGCGCGTGCAGAACGATACCATCGAGACCATGGGGCAGATCCGACCGCACGGCGGTGGGCGCAGCCGGCGGCTGGCCGCTCGGGAGCTGACCCGTCAGCACCTGGTACAGCACCACACCGGCCGAATAGATGTCGGCGCGCCCATCGATCGACTGCGCGCCGCTGAGCTGCTCGGGCGCCAGGTAAGGCCGCACGCTGCCGTTGCCGGCACCGGGTTTGGACAAGCCGAAATCGAGCAGCTTCACGAAATCGGTCCGGCCCGCGCGAGCCGTCAAGACGATGTTCTCGGGCTTGAGGTCCCGGCACACCACGCCCGCGGCGTGGGCGGCATCGAGCGCGGACAGCACCTGCGCCATTACGTCGATCGCACGCTCGAGCGGCAGCGCACCCTGTTTGGTCAAGGTGGCGGCCAGGCTCTCACCATCGACCATCTCCATGACCGCATAGGGCCCGAACGAGGTCCCTTTGGCCACGTCGAGCAGCTCGGTGATGTTGTCGTGGCCGACTCCGCCGACCGCGCGCGTTTCCTGCAGGAAGCGCCCTTCGGACACCTCGCTGCGCAGATGGGGATGCATGAACCGGAGTGCGACCTTGCGCCCCAGAAGCTGGTTTTCGGCCTCGAACACCATGCCGAGAACGCCCTGGCCCAAGAGCCGCGTCAGGCGGTATTTGCCATCGACCTCATCGCCCACCGCAGGTGTGGGCGCTGACAGCGGTTGCCCGGTCATGGGGCAAAACCGCAGGGTGGCTGGATGGATCTTGCCGCAATGGGCACAACGATTGGACGACTGGGGATGAGCATCCACTAACCTTCTCCACGCCTTAGGCTGTCCCAGGAGCCCCTCAGGCGATTGCTAAGTATACGCGTCCATTGTGGATCGGGATACAAAAAAGGTCAACCGTGGAATCCGTCGGGAAAACCGGTCACTTCCGTCAGCGCGCCACCTCGGCCAGCAGGGCCTCGACCCGCTCGCGGGCTTTATTGTCAGCCTTTTGCGCGGCATCGATGGCCTCGGCAAAGCGGCTGTCGAGCGCACGCAGATCGGGCACCGCGCGGGCGGCCTCGCGCGCGACCGCGATGCGGTCGGCCGCGTTGCCGAAGTTGGACTTGGCCAGCTCGCCGGCCGCGCGGCACAGCTCGAGCGGCACCTTGACCCGGGCCAGCTCGGCGCGGGCCCGATCGCGATCGGCGTTGGCGGACTGGGCCTGGCCCTCCGCGGCCGCGATGCCGGCCCGACCCAACCCCCAGCCAGCGCCGAAGGCAGCCCCCAGAAGCAAAAGCCCGACCCCAATCCAGATGAGCTTGTTTTTCATGGTTGCCTCGTGATGAAGGCGACATGCTGGCCGGTTTCGCGGCCGTCGCGGCGGAACGAGTAGAACCGTGCCGGGTCGCAGGCGGTGCAGGCCGGCAACGCGTCGATCTGGTGGGCGGGCACGCCCGCGCTGACCAGCACGGCCTGGTTGGCAGCGCGCAGATCGACGGTCGGGCGGCCGTTTCGGGACGCGCCCGGGCGAACGAACGGGGCCTGGAAGCGCGCGGCCACCTCTTCACCGACCTCGAAGCAGCAGGGGCCGATGGAGGGGCCCAACGCGACCCGCAGATGGGCCGGATTGGTGCGGTAGCGCTGGACCAGCGCGCGCACGACGGCCGCCGCGACGCCGGCCACGGTACCGCGCCAGCCCGCGTGAGCGGCCGCAAACGCGCCGGTTTCGGGATCGGCCAGGAGGATGGGAATGCAGTCGGCGCTGTAGATGCCGAGCGCAATCCCGGAGAGGTCACACGCCAGCGCGTCGCCGCGGCTGCGGGCGACCGCTTCCGGCTCGGCCGCTCGCTCGGCGTCGATGATCACGACGTCGGCCCCGTGCACCTGGGTCAGGGAGAGCAGCTGCCCGATGCTGGCCGCGCGCAGGAACCGGCGCCGGTTCTCGCGCACGCGGGCCGGATCGTCGCCCCACTTGGCGCCCAGGTTGAGCGAGGCATACGCGGCCCCGGACACGCCCCCTGCGCGGGTCGAGAAGCCGTGCACGAACGGCGCCGGCACCATCGGCGAGCGCAAAAGTGGAACCCGGTCCCGCATGTGGCCGGATACTCTACCTCGCTTCGCGCAGGGAGGCGAGCGCGGCCGCAAAGTCGGCGGGCGGCGGGGCGGAAAGCTCGAGCCGCGCGCCAGTCGCGGGATGCTCGAGCGCCAGCCAGCGCGCATGCAGCGCCGGTCGGCCCAGCACGCGCGCGACCTGCCGGGCGCGCGGATCGCGCGGCGGCCGGCCGTACGCGGAATCGCCCAGCACCGGGCAGCCGTGGTCACGGCAGTGGACGCGGATCTGATGGGTGCGACCGGTGAGGAGCGTCAGCTCCAGCAGAGCGGCCGCGCCCCCGGCCAGCCGCTCGAGGGTCGCGTAGCGGGTCAGGGCCGGCTTGCCGGAGCGCACGCGCGAGCTGAATTTCTTGCGGTCGCGGGGATCGCGGCCGTACAGGGTTCGCCACTCGCCGGCGGGCGGGGCGGGCGCAGGCGCGACCAGGGCCAGGTAGCGCCGCTCGAGCCGGTGCGCCTTGAACAAGGCCTGCAGGCTCACCAGCGTGGGCTCGTCCTTGGCCACCACCAGCACGCCCGAGGTGTCCTTGTCGAGCCGGTGCACGATGCCGGGACGCAGCTCGCCTCCGATGCCGGCCAGGTCGCGGCAGTGGTGCAGGAGCGCGTGCACGAGCGTGCCGCGCGCGTGACCGGCGGCCGGGTGAACGACCATCCCGGCCGGCTTGTCGATGGCGATAAGATGCGCGTCCTCGTAGAGAATGGCGAGCGGAATGGCCTCCGGCTCGAGCGTGGCCGGGACGGGCTCGGGCGGGGTGAAGCGCACCTGGTCGCCTTCCCGCACCCGGGCCGACGGCTTGGCGGGCGCGCCGTTGAGCAGCACCTCGCCCGCGCTGATGCGGCGCTGGATCTGCGCACGCGAATAGGGCAACCCCTGGGCAGCCAGGAACTGATCGAGACGCACGCCGGCGTGCGAGGTGGAGACGGTCAGCTCGGTTACCAGATCCGCGATTTGATGTGCCCCTTGGACTTCACCATGACATCCACGATCGCGCGGTCGTAGATGTTGAGCTCGTAGATCTCGGGCGTGACCCGCGACTTGAAGAGGGCGCGTCCTTCCTCGATCTCCTCCGCCATGACCTGGAACAGGGTGTCGTTCTCGATGCCCTCGAGGATCTTCTTCTCGTGATAAAGGGTCAGGTCGGAAGCAATTGCGCGGGCCAGCTGACGTGCCCGCTCGGGCTTGTCGATAAGCGCCATTGGGCGCAGTGTAGCGCCACCGCCGAAAGCTCACCAGAGCCGTGCAATCTCTGTCAGGCGCCTGGTCGTGATCTCGCTCAGTTGCAATGTGGCAGTGCGCTTGCACAAGGGCCGCGGCATGACCAAGAAGGCAATCCTCGGAATGGTAGTGAGCGGTCTCCTGCTCGGGTTAGCGGCCCGGGCGCACGCGTGCGGCTCGGGCGGCAACTATGCGGCCGGCTATGCTCTGGTGCTCGGTGGGGTGGCGGCGAGCGGGGGCATCGACATCACGTTCAGCGCGCTCGACATTTACAAGGCGTCCGCAGGGGAGCATCCAGGCGTCGGCGCCTCGGTGACCGAGATCCTGCTGACCGCGCCCCAGGTCGCGTTCGGCGTATGGGTCGCGAGCCAGCTCTATACCACCAGCGACAAGGTCTGGGTCCTGGCGCTCAGCGCCTGGCCGGCCGCGCTGACCATGCACGGCATCTGGGGTTTGGCGACCGCCGATCGCGAGAAAAGCAACGACACGCCCTACTATCGAGTATCGGACCGGCGATCCTGGTCGGTCGCTCCGACCGTGGTCAGCGATGGAACCAATTTCGTGCCCGGGCTGGGGGCGGTGGGGCGCTTCTGATAAGCTCAAGCGGCCATGCGGTTCCGGGGCGGTCCGCTGCTGCCGCTGCTCACCCACCTGAGCCAACCGTCACGCCGCCAGATGCTAAGGTGGAGCGCGCTCGGCGCAGCCGCGCTCAGCTGCCGCAGCCGCGGGAAGTCAGCGCCACCGCCGACCCCGGCGCCGGCAGACTCCCACGCCGCAGCCGCGCTGCCCGCACAGGGCAAACTGCTGGCGGCGCCCGAGTGGCGCGCGCTCGAGGCCGCGACTGCGCGCATCCTGCCTTCCGACGACGGCGCGGGCGCACGCGAAGCCGGCGTCATCCGATTCATCGACGCCGAGCTGGCCACACCCGCGCTGGTAAAGCTCGCGCCCGTCGTCATCCAGGGCGCGCGGCTGCTCGATCAGTGGGCGCGCGAGCGGTTCGGGCGGCCGCTCGCGGACTGCGCCGCCGGCGAACAGGATGAGGTGCTCGATGCGCTCGCGCACGGCCGCATCCCGGTCAAAGCGTTCCCACAGCGCGAGCTGTTCCAGCTCCTGCACACGCTCACCATCGAGGGCTTTGTATCGGACCCGGTCCACGGCGGCAACGCCGGGATGATTGGTTGGCGTGCGATCGGGTTTGCAGAGCCGCACCTGCGCACGCCGGGCGAGCCCGCGCATCACCATCTGCCCGTCAAGCCTTGATGGCGCCGACCGGCAGCTTCGACGCGGTCGTGGTGGGCTCGGGCGCGGGCGGCGGCGCAGTCGCGTACGCGCTCACCCGGGCCGGCTTTCGCGTGTGCGTGCTCGAGAAGGGGCCGCACTACACCGAGGCCGACTTCTTCCACGACGAGCTTCTGGTCTGCCGGCGCAACTTCTTCGTGCCCAGCCCGCTCGAGGAGCCGCACATGATCCTCAAGCCGGGCGACCGCGCCGCCCAGCGCTCCGCCGACACGTGGATCGCCTGCTGCGTGGGTGGCGGCACCGTGCACATGAGCGGCTTCTTCTTCCGCCTGCACCGCGAAGATCTGCGGCTGCGCTCGCTGTACGGTGAGGTGGCGGGCGCGAGCGTCGCCGACTGGCCGCTTTCGTTCGACCAGCTGGAGCCGTTTTACGACCAGGTGGAGCGCGTGATTGGCGTGTCGGGAGACGCCGCGCAAAACCCGGCCGAGCCCCACAAGACGCCCTACCCGCTCGCGCCCATCCTGAGCCATCCGGCGGCCGCGCTGGTCGAGCAGGGTGCCCGCAAGCTGGGCCTCCACGCCTTCCCGACCCCGCGCGCGCTGCTGTCGGCCGACTATGCGGGCCGCTCCGCCTGCCAGTACTGCGGCTTTTGCGGCAGCTACGGCTGCGAAGTGGGCGCCAAATCGTCGAGCCTGGCCACTTTCCTCGCCTTGGCCGCCCGCACCGGCAAGCTCACGCTCCAGCCCCGTGCCATGGTGACCGCGGTGGGCGCGGACCGGCGCGGGCGCGCGCGCAGCGTGACCTACCTCGATGCGCAGGGTGCCCTGCACGAGGTGCGCGGCCGGGTCATCGTGCTCTGCTGCTCGGCCGTCGAGACCGCGCGCCTGCTCCTGCAGTCACGCCTGGCCAATGCCAGCGGCCAAGTCGGCCAAAACCTCTTGTTTGCGAGCTTCGCGTCGGGCTGGGGGCGCTTTCCGATCCCGTCGCCGCATTGGCCGCCGGGCGCGGGCGGCCTGCCCTTTCTCGATCGCAGCATCCAGGATTTCTACCTTCTGCCGCAGGCCGGCCTGCCCCATCCCAAAGCCGGCACCCTGCTCTTCATGCTCCCGCACGTCAATCCGATCTTCCAGCTCGAGCGGCTCGCCCACACGCCGGCCGGCCAGCCGCCGCTGTGGGGCCCAACGCTCAAGCGGCGTATGCGCGAGTTCTTCCACGACACCCGCACCATCGAGTGGGAGGCCTTTGGCGAGTTCCTGCCCCACCCGGGCTGCGACGTCACCCTGGACCCGGAGGTCAAGGACCGCTTCGGCCTTCCGGTGGCACGCATCCGGTTGGCCGTGCATCCGGCCACCGGGGCGGCGTCGGATTTTCTGGCCCAAAAGGGGCGCTCGGTGCTGGAGGCCGCCGGTGCGGGAGCGCTGGGCTCGTCATCCGAGGAACCGATCTACACGGTGCTGCAGGCGGGCACGGCGCGCATGGGCAGCGATCCCGCGCGCTCGGTGACCGATCCAACCGGGCAGGCGCACCAGGTCAAAAACCTGTACGTCGCCGATGGCAGCGGCTTCCCGTCGGCCGGCGGGGCACCGTTTACGCTGACCATCATGGCCAACGCGCTGCGGGTCGGAGCGCACATCGTGGCGCGCGGAAAGATGGGCCAGCTGTAGCCGCTCGAAGGCGGGTGTTACTCGTCGTACGAGCCGTAGGGCGCTCCGGTCTTGCGCGTGTGCGCTCCCGGCTTCTTGGGCGTCAGCGCAAAGTCGACGCTCACCACCTCGCCGCTCGACACCTCGACCTCTTCGATCACGGGATCCGCGTTCGCGATCCAGGCCGCCACCCGCCTCCGGCCGCTCGGCACGCCCGCGATCTGGAAGTGGCCTTCCTTGTCGGTCCTCGTGTGCAGCGGTCCCGGCACCACCAGGATGTAGCCCACCATCTGTGGGTGCATGTTGCAGTACACGTTGACCACTCCGGGCTTCGTCATCACGACGGCCTTGGGCTCGTCGCCCTTCCGATAATTGCCCAGATCAAACGTGTTGCCGGGGGTGAGCGAGAAGACGTTGTGGAAGATCGGGTCCAGATTGGGAAACGTGATCCGGGTCCCGCGCGTGACCACGAGCGTATCGGGAACGAACTGCTTGTTGAGCTGCTTCATCTCCACGCTTGCGCCGGCGTGACCAGGCACATCCTCGACGAAGACCGCGGCCGCGCTGGCGGCGCCGCCCGGGATGGTCACCTTGCCCACAATCGTTCCCTTGCTGATGGGCGCGAGCGGCCTCACGCCCGCTCTGCCAGCTGATCGGGACGCGCGCACCGGCTTGTCGGGCTCAGCGGGCGAAGGCTTGCTGGGGGGCACCGCCGACGCCGCCGCCGGCTCGGCCGTCTCCAGACCGGCGGTAAGCTTGCTATCTCCGATGATCCGCGACAGCGCCTCGACATGCTGCTGCTCGGCCCGCACCAGCTGAACCAGAAGCTGCCTGAGCTCGGTGATCTGGCTCTGCAGCCGCGCGTAGTCGGCCTGCGTGAGCGGCCGCTCGCCCGCCTTGGGCTTGGGCTGCTCGGCCCCGGTCGAGCCCGGCCAGAGCAGGCCGGACAGCGCCAGCGCGACCGCCAGTTGGAATCGCTCGCTCTTCACGTCGGTTCCTCCTTCATCGCGGAGTACCAGCGAGCAGTCCCGTAACTAGCTGCTCTGACGTCCCCGCAAAATAATCCCGCACGCCAGCAAGATCGCAGAAACCAGCGGGAGCCAAAACAAGACCAGCGACAGCCACCGAAAGTGCTTCAGGGGCTGATCGGCCTCCCGCAGCCAGGCCATCCGGAGGCGCGCCGACGCGGGGGCCGCGTTGACCTCGGTCAGGGCGGCCACATAGCGGGTGCCCTGCGACTGCACCTCTCCGATCTCGAACAGGCTGGGCTCAGCCGCCAGCGCGTCGAACGCGGCCCGAAACCCGGGATCGACCGGAGCGGCCGCCACCACCTTGTTGGCCTGGATCATCGCAACTCCGGTGCTGGTCATTTGATAGATCATCTCCAGGGCCGGGCTCGCGACCGAGTTTCCGGCCACGATGTAGCCCAGTGGGCGATCGCGCAGCCGGATTGCCACTGCGGTCACGCTCAGAACCCGCCCGCCCATCACCCACAGCCCCGACGCTTCTTCGGCCGGTGTGGTCTGGTTGGCGACCAGGAAGGCACCGCCGAGATCGGCGCCCCCCAGCCCGTCCACCCCGACCGCCGCCTGCACGCGCGCCGCCGGCGTCAGAACGGCCAGCATCTCGACGCCGGTCAGTTGCCGCAGATCACTCAGGATGTCGCTGATGCTCTGCTCGTCGATGCCTGGGGTGTCGACGATGGCCTTGAGCTGCGGGCTGTCGGCGACCACGCGACAGAGGAGGCCCAGCAGCTGCTTGTCCTGCTCGCGCTGCTTGGTGAACAGCGATCGGGCCCGCCCCACCTCCTCGCTGGCCATGCCGCGCATGGCCCGCCGCAAGGCCAGGTTGCCGCCGATGAACCAGGCCACAAAGAAGGCCAGCACACCGAACGCGATCACGAGGGACATGGGAAGCGCGCCGCGCTCGGAAGCCTTGCGGCCCCGGCGAGCCGTCCATTCGCGTGCTTCGAACCTGGCAGTCTGAAACCGCATCTCGGCAGAGCTCGCGATCTAGGAGTTTTCCCTTACGCAGCGTACCTCAAGTCGGGCGCTCGCAGCAAGGATCAATCCTCGGGCTTGACCAGCGCGTCGTACCGCTCGAGGTAGGTCTTGACCACCTGCTGCGGGTCGAGCCGCAGCACCTTGGCGAACTCGACCAGGAACCCGCGCAGGTAGACCCGCGCCGGCAGGATGTCGAAGCGCTCGTTCTCGATCGAGCGCAGGTGGCCGATGTGGATCTTGGTTCGATTCGAGATGTCCTCGAGCTCGATGCCGCGCGCCTCGCGCACCTGGCGCAAGAGCTCACCGGAAAACCTGGTGTCGGCGGCCAGCGGGGGCTCGGGAGGCAGGCGCAGGGGCGTATCGTCGCGCCCGCTCCGAACCGACGCCTGCGCCTCCCCGCGCCGCACCGGTGGACCCTCGGGCCACAGCTTGAGATCGTACTGGCGCCGCCGTTCGGTATCGAGCAGCGTGTCGTAGGCCTCCTGGATGCGCTCACCGAGCAGCGCAATCCGCTCGGGCGAATACAACCCGCACATGGCCATGGACTCGGGCGCGTAGATCTCGCGCACGCGGCGGTAACAGCGGCGCAGCTCCTCGTCACTGGCGCCGGGATCGGTCTCCAGCACGTCGTACAGGTTGTACTCGGCCTCCGTGCGCGGCACCTCGAGGTCAGTCGGCCGCTCGCCCTCGGCCGCCAGGAGCTTGCGCACGATGCGCTCGATGTTCTTGGACACCTTGGATTCGGGATGCTCCACCGCTAGCGGGCGCCGCTTGCGCACGGCCAGCCAGACCGCGTCGTCGGTTTCCAGGTGACCGAGGTAGTCGACGGCGAGCCCGAGCGCGCGCCGGCCGGCCGCGCGCAAAGCGGGACCGAGATCGAGATCGGCGCGCGTGCGGATCTGGTTGACGACCAGGCGCGGTCGAAACCGGCGGATCTCCTGCTCGATGCGCGGGGCCAGCGGCGGCGTGCGCTGGCGCGCGGCCAGAAGCAGATCGACCGGCGCCGGGATGCCGCCCTCGGGGCTCAAGCGGCCCTCGAGCACCGCATCGATGCCGGGCAGGCTGCGAATGCGCCGCAGGAACGCGCTCTTGAGGAAGCGAAACGTGTTCTCGACCGAGGTCGGCTCGGGCACCGCGACCAGCACACCGAGATCCGCGGTCAGAAAGAAGTCGAGCGCGGTGAAGCCGCAACCGGGCGGCAGATCGATGAGCAGATAATCGACGTCCAGATCACGCGCCTGCGCGATCAGACGGTTTTTCTGGGCCGGCCGCGGATTGGCCGCGCCCAGCGGCTCGCCCTCGCCCGACAGGAGGCCCAGCCCGGTGACCTTGGTCGGGACCACGACGTCCTCGATGCGCGCCACGCGCCGCTCGAAGAAGGCGCCCAGCGTGATGGCCGGCCGTTCCAAGCCGACGAAGGTATGCAGGTTGGCGCCGCCCAGATCACCGTCCAGCAGCACCACTCGCTTGCCCAGCTGGGCCAGGTAGATGCCGACGTTGGCGGTCAGCAGCGACTTGCCGACACCGCCCTTGCCGCCCCCGAAGGCAACGATGTGCTTGGCGCGCCGCGCCACCTGGGGCAGCCCGAGCTGCTCCTCTCCGGCGTCTGGGGGTGGGGGTGGGGGCGCCTCTAGGGTCGCGTCTTCCGGCACCGCGCCAGTTTACTATTTTTCTTTTCGGGAGCGCTATGACTCGTCGGGAGCGCTATGACTCGGGAGCGCGGTCGGGCGGATCCGCCGCTGAGAGCTGACAGCTGAGAGCGGACAGCTCCGAATCAGTCGTCGTCCTGCAGCTCGACGTTCCAGTAGGCTGCATCGGCCAGGCCCAAGAAAGGCAGCCACTCGCGGTAGGCGACCCGGCCCTCGGGCGTGCGGAACACGGGCGTCCAGCGCGGCCGGCTCGGCGGCTGCATGAGCGAAACCCCGGCCTGCTCGGGCGTGCGGGCGCCCTTGCGCAGGTTGCAAGCCACGCAGCAGCAGACCACGTTTTCCCAGGCCGTGCGGCCGCCCTGGGCACGCGGAATGACATGGTCGAGGTTGAGCTGCGAGCGCGGCAGGTGACGCCCGCAGTACTGGCATGTGTTGTTGTCGCGCGCGTAGATGTTGAGGCGCGAGAAGCGCACCTTGGTGCGCGGAATGCGGTCGTAAAACTGCAGAATGATGACGCGCGGGATCCGGATGATCCGGCTGGTCGTGTGGATCACGTCGTCGCCGCTCTCGGTTGCCATTGCCGCCCAGCTCTCGAAATCGAAGGTCGACATCTGGCGGTCCAGGGCCCGCGCCACCCCCAGATAGAGCAGCGAGAAGGCGCGCTTGACCGTGGTGACGTGAACCGGTTGGTAGTGCTTGTTAAGAACCAGGACTGATGAATTGATCATCGGGGGCTCGTCACAGTGCCCGCAAGCGCGCGGGCGATGGAACCTATGTCGTCATCATAAACCGTGCGCACGTCAAAGAGTAGCACACCCTCGGCAATGCGGCCGATGACCGGCGGCCGCGCGGCGCGCAGGCGGGCATCCAGCTGGTCGGCCGTGAGCCCAGGCGCCGACGCGGCCACTGCCCACGAATCGGGCTCGTGAAGCGGCAGCGCCCCTCCGCCGACCGCCGAGCGAACCGCGCGCAGCTCGAGCGCAAGCTGGGGTGCGGCCGCGCGGACGGCCCCGAGAAGACGCTCTGCGCGCGCGCGCAAGCTGTCAGACCCCGCGTGTAACATGCTAAGTGTGGGGATTTCGTCGCTGCGGCCGTCGCGGTGCAGCTCCAGTGTGGCCTCGAGCGCGGCCAGGGTCATCTTGTCGCAGCGTAGCGCGCGCACCAGCGGATGCTTGCGGATGCGCGCAATCGGCTCCGCGCGGCCGACCAGAAGCCCCGCCTGGGGACCGCCCAGAAGCTTGTCACCCGAGAAGGTGACCACGTCGGCGCCATCCTTGACCGCGGCCGGCGCGGTCGGCTCGCCGGCCAGCTCGACCAACGAGCCCGAGCCCAGATCGATCATCACCGGCACGCCGCGCTCGCGCCCGATCGCGACCAGGTCGGCCAGCGCGACCTCGGCAGTGAAGCCGACCAGGGCGAAGTTGGAGCGATGCACCTTGAGCAGAAGCGCAGTGTCGGGACCGATGGCGGCCCGGTAGTCGTGCGGGTGGGTTTTGTTGGTGGTGCCGACCTCGTGCAGGCGGGCGCCCGAGGCGCGCATCACATCGGGCACCCGGAACGAGCCGCCAATCTCGACCAGCTCGCCGCGCGAGACCACAACCTCGCGACCGGCTGCCAGCTCAGCCAGCGCCACCAGGACCGCGCCCGCGTTGTTGTTGACCACGCACGCGGCCTCGGCGCCGCACAGCTCGCACAGGAGATCGGCCACATGATCGTGACGCGAGCCGCGCCGGCGCGCGTCCAGCTCGTACTCGAGATTGCAGTAGCCGGCCGCGACCTCGGCCACGCGCTCGACCGCGCGCGGGTGCAGCGGGGCTCGTCCCAAATTGGTATGCAGCACCACACCGGTGGCGTTGATCACGCGCACGAGCGACGGGCGCAGAAGCTCCTCCAGCGCGGCCCGCATGCGCGCGCCATCCGGCACTGGCTCGGGCGCGGTCTCCCCGGCCGGAACCGCCAACAGGGCTGCCCGCAGGCGATCGATCTCGTCACGGGCCGCCCGCAGCACGGCCCAGCGGGGGGCATGGGCCAAAAACTCCTGCCCGAGGGGGGAGCGCAGCACCTCGTCCACGGAAGGGAGCCGGCGGAGCAGGGTGTTCGCATCGCGCCGACCCACGGCTGGGGCCATGTTTAAACTATAGCAAATTCACACCACCGGCGCGCGTTCGCGCCGATTACCTGAACCACAGAGAACACGGAGAACACTGAGAAGGGAGCCGGCTCCGGCTCGAGGCATGGAGCCCGATCCAGTAGGCCAGTCAAGCCTCTGTGCTCTCTGTGTTCTCTGTGGTTAAGCGACTTGACGTAAGCACCGGGGACCCCGGGCAAAGTGCTGCGCCTGTGATCCTGAGTTAGAATACGCGCGTGGAAACCAAGCCGCTGAGCGCACTTCTGGCGGCGATCGTGCTCTTCGCGATCGGGTGGTCGGTGGTGCTGCGCGATCGCAGGCGGCGGCCCTACAACCACTTCGCAACGCTGTGCTTCATCCTATGCTTCTGGGACCTGGCGGTGTTTCTCGAAAAGGCGCTGCAGTCGCCCTTCTTCCACTGGTTCGCGCTCGTGGTGGCGGTGCTGATCCCGCTGTCGGCCCTGCAGTTCTTCGGCTCCTTCCTGTCCGACGATCCGCGCCGCGGCTCGCGCCTGATGGGCTACTTCCTGCCGCCGGCTGGCGTGTCGTACGTCGCGCTCGCCTACGGCGCCTTCTGGCGCCCGGTGTTCCGCGGCATGGAGCTGCAGAAGCTGTTCGAGTTCGCGCTCGGGATGTACGTGTTCCTGGGGCTGTACGCCTGCACCTGGCTCATCTACCGCAAGTGGATGCGCACCACCTCGCGGGTCGAGCGGCTGCGCCTGCTCTACCTTCTGATCGGTGGCGTGGCGGCGGTGACCTTGTCGGCCGCCGACTTCCTCTCGCTCCTGGGCATCGAGTGGCCGTCACTCGGCGTGGTGCTGACGGTCATCTACATGTACTTCCTGTCGCAGACGCTGTTCCGGTACCGGCTGCTCGATCTCAACGAGCTGCTGGGAAAAATGGTGGTGCTGGCGGGCATGGTGCTCATCTTCGCCACTATCTATGGCCTGCTCGTGACTGCGATCGGGGCCAGCCAGTCGGGCGTCTTTTTCAACACGCTGGTGGCGTCGTTCGTCATCCTGATCCTGTTCGAGCCCCTGCGCTCCAAGGTCGAGGGCTCGGTCAATCGCTGGATGTTTCGTGAGAAGTACGAGCTCAGGCGGCGCATCGATCAGCTGCGCGCCGAGCTGTACAACGTCATCGGCATCCCGGAGCTGGCCAAGCGCGTGATCGCCGCCTTCGAGGAGACGCGGCGGGTCACGCACGTTGCTATCTACCTGGTCGATCAGGATGGATCGGGCTACGACCTTCTGGGCACGCTGGGTCCGCGCCCGGCCGATCGTATCGACGCGGTCACGCGGCGCCCGTTCTTCGACCGCCTGCGCCGCGACGGCGTGCTCTCCATCGAGGGCCTGGAGCGAGAGAAGCAGGCACGCGTGCCCGCGCCCGGCCTCGAGGGCGAGCCCGAGACCGAGACCCTGGACGCGGTGCTCCGGACCATGGACGAGATGAACGCGTCGGTGTGCCTGCCCATCGTGGGCGAGGACGCCATTTTAGGCCTGCTCTGCCTGCGCGACGAGCGCCTGCGCGAGGCCTACTCGACCGACGAGATCGATCTGTTCCGCGGGGTGGCCGCGCAGGCCGCTATCACCATCCAGAACTCGCAGGTCTACGAGCGCATGAAGGAGCGCGAGCGCCTGGCCGCGCTGGGCGAGATGGCGGCCGGCCTGGCCCACGAGATCCGGAACCCGCTGGGCTCGATCAAGGGCGCCGCCCAGTACCTCTTGCCCGAGGGCGTCGAGCTGGGCGCGGCCAAAGAGTTTCTGTCCATCATCGTCGACGAGGTCAATCGGCTCAACCGGGTGGTGTCGCAGTTCCTCGACTACGCGCGGCCCTACCGAGGCGAGCAGGCGCCGCTCGACGTCAACGACGTGGTGCGCAAAACCGCGCAGCTTCTGCAGCAGGAGTGCGAGTCGCCGGCCGCGGCCGGCCGCTTCGAGGTCGGGCTCAACCTGTCGGACGATCTGCCGCCGGTACGCGCGGACGCCGAGCAGCTGCGCCAGGTGTTTCTAAACCTGGGCCTGAACGCGTTGCAGGCCATGCCCCAGGGCGGCAAGCTGACCATCTCGTCGGGCGTCCGCCGGGGCGCGCGCCGGGGCGAGCCGGCCTCGTTTCTGGAAGTGCGCTTCCGCGACACCGGGGTCGGCATTCCGCCGGGCGATCTCAAGAACCTGTTCATTCCGTTTTACACGACCAAGGAAAAGGGAACCGGGCTTGGGCTGCCCATCTCGCAGCGCATCATCGAGAACCACGGCGGCACCATCGAGGTGCGGTCGCAGCCCGGCAAGGGCGCTACCTTCACGGTGCTCCTGCCCATCGAGGCCGACGCGTTTGCCGAGATGCGTCGCAGCTCGCAGACCGGCCTGCCCGTGGTTCGCGTCGCCAAGTAACCGCTTGACGAGCCTGCTATAATCGCCGCCGTGAACGAGCTCTCGGAGGAGCGCCCGCGCGTCCTGATCGCAGACGACGAGGCCAACCTGCGCCGCGTGCTGGGCGCCATCCTGGAGCGCGAGGGCTACGAGGTGCTCGCCGCCGCCGATGGTGAAGAGGCCCTCGAGCTCATGTCCCAGGACGTGCACACGGTCATCACCGATCTCAAGATGCCGCGCCTGGACGGGATGTCGCTTTTGCGCAAGGTGGCCGCCGAATGGCCCGATGTCCCGGTCATCATGATCACCGCGCACGGCTCGGTCGACAACGCGGTCGAGGCGGTCAAGCTGGGCGCGTTCGACTACATCGAGAAACCGTTCGAGCGCGAGCAGATCAAGCTGGTCGTGCACAAGGCGCTGGCCACGTTCGATCTCTCGCGCAAGACCACCGCCACTCCGGCCAAGGTGGAGCCGGGCCGAGGCCGCTACCAACTGGTGGGCCGCTCGGCGGCCATCCAGCAGGTCTTCCAGATCATCGAAAAAGTCGCCGACACGCCCTCGACGGTTCTCATCACCGGCGAGAGCGGAACCGGCAAGGAGCTGATCGCCAAGGCGTTGCACGAAAACTCGGGCCGCTCGGGTGGGCACTTCATCAAGATCAACTGCGCCGCCATCCCGAAGACGCTCATGGAGAGCGAGCTGTTTGGCTACGAGAAGGGCGCCTTTACGGGCGCGGTCGGATCCAAGCCGGGCCGGTTCGAGTTGGCCGACAAGGGCACCCTGTTTCTCGACGAGATCGGCGAGATCCCGATCGAGATGCAAGTCAAGCTGCTGCGGGTGCTGCAGGAGAGCGAGTTCGAGCGGGTGGGCGGCATCAAGACCATCAAGGTCGACGTCCGGCTCATCACGGCCACCAACCGCGATCTGCAGAAAGAGTACGCGGCCGGCAACTTCCGTGAAGATCTGTACTACCGGCTCAACGTGGTGCCGGTTCACATCCCGCCGCTGCGCGAGCGGCGCGAGGACATCCCTCTTTTGGTCGACCACTTCGTCCGAAAGTTCAACGAGCGCCTGCGCAAGAACATCGAGGGCGTGGAGCCGGATGCGCTCGATCGGTTGGTCGGCCACCACTGGCCCGGCAACATCCGCGAGCTCGAGAACGTGCTCGAGCGGACCATCCTGTTCTGCGAGGGCCCGCGCATCAAGGCCAGCGACCTGCCCGCCGAGATCGGGCTCTCGCTGGGCGCCCCACCGGTGCCGGTGGCGCCGCTGGGCGAGCGCGCCCTGCCCACGCCCGCGACCTCGCTCAAGGAGATTGTGCGCGCGGAGACCGAACGTGTCGAGCGCGAGCTGATCATGCGCGCGCTCGAGGAGACCGGCGGCAACGTGACCCGCGCCGCCCGCAAGCTCAAGATCAGCCGCAAGAGTCTACAGAACAAGATGAAGGAGTTCGGCTTGCGCGAGAAGCCGGGCGAGACCGCCTAAAACTTGACCCATCCTTAGATCACTTGATACGCTAGGCGCACCCTATGCTGCGCGGGTCGCGGCTGCTTTCACCCTTGGCATTAGCTTGTCTGCTCGCGGTCGGCGGTGGTAGGGTCGCGCGCGCCGCCGATCCGACCCGCCTGCCGACCGCGCTCGAGGAAGGCAACCCGTGGGACGTCTTCTTCTCGGTCGGTTGGCGCTATGAAAACCACCTGGCCAAGATCAAGCGCGAGTACGAGCAGCCCGGGCGCACCACCAACCAGATCGAGATCGTGCGCGATCTCAAGTACGCGCGCACGCGCAACATCCTGAACCTGCGCGCCGACTTCGGCATCTTGTGGGACCTGTCGCTGTTCATCGAGGCGCCGCTCGTGCTCAACGACGACCGGTCGCTCTCGTTCGACCAGGACGGCCCCAACTGCACATACACCGGTCCCACGGCCAACTGCGTGGACATGGGCAACTCGACCACGCTGAACGACATGGCGAGCGCTCCCCCCAACCCGAACGCGCCCACGGTCCTGCCCGGCGCCCTGACCCCGGGCACGATGGGCGGCTGGGGCCTCAACGCGACCGGCTCGGCGCCCCGCCTCTACACGACCGGCACCAAGGTGTTCGAAGGCCCGACGCGCAGCGGGCTGGAGTCGCTCAACTTCGGCCTCAACTGGGCGCTGCTCAATCAGCGCAAGGACGACACCAAGCCCACCTGGACGGTCGGCTTCGAGGCGCGGCTGCAGGTGACCGGCACGCAGGGCTTCAGCCGGGCCGCGCCGCAAGCCAACACCGAGGTCGGGCTGGGCTACCACGTGGCGCGCTGGCAGTCGTTCGTGTCCAAGCGCTTCCGCTACGTCGACCCCTACGTCGGCTTCTGGTACGAGCTGCCGGTCATCCATAGCTCGACCGCGTTTCCGGACTACACGCAACCGGGGGCGCTGGGCGCGGCCAGCGGCACCGGTCAGAAGAACGTGAGCCCCATGCAGACGGCTGGCACCGTGTTCGGCTTCGAAGCGGTCGCCTATTCGAAAGAGCGCGAGAAGCAGTACGTCGGCATCGACTTCCGCGGCCACATCGACGCCCACTTCGAGGGTCGCGGGTGGAGCGAGCTGTGGGAGGTCCTGGCGTGCAGCAAGGACGACCCCGATCCGTTCAAGAGCTCGCTGTGCTACCCGCCCGCCGACCTGTTTGGCCTGCCGTCGCTGCCTGGCACGACCGACATCGAGAATTACGCGACCGCGGGCGGCGAGCTGGGCGTGACCGTGCAGGTCGGCGAGTACGTGCACTTCCGCGCCAGCTTCGGCGCCGATCACATGCAGTCGCACACCATCACTTTCACCGACGCGGGCAAAGACAAGAACTCAGACGGGATGGTGGATCCGACCAGCAAGGACGAATACAACCCCCTGCATCGCCAGCAGGTCGATCTGGTCGGGCGTCGCTACCGGGTCGACGACTCGACCCTGTACTTCGTCAACGTCGCCGGCACGTTGATGTTCTAGTCGGTTTGGGATAAGAGTGACCATGCGATGGGCGCTCGTGCTCGCGTGCGCGCTGGCGTCGTGCGGTGATGATCACGCAGGGCCCGATGGCGGCAGCGGCGGGGCCGACGCGCCGCCAGCCGACGGCCCGGGCTCGGATGCGCGCCCGGACGACGCACCCTCGGGCGGCGACGCCGCGGGCGATGCCAGCACGAGCGAGGGCGGCCCGCCCCGGGCGATTTTTTGCGAGACCCAGTGGCCGCTCGAGACCACCACCGCGGCCGGACAACCCACCGAGATGCTGTACGTGCGCACGCGCGTGGCCGGCGTGACGCCTGCGCGCGGTCTCGATCCGGCGTTGCAGGTCGAGGTCGGCTTCGGTCCCGCCGCCGAGCCGCCCACCAGCGCAGCCTGGAGCTGGCAGGCGGCCAGCTACAACGGGCTGTGCGCGGGCTGCCCGGGCGACCAGGACGAGTTCATGGGCACGCTGACGCCTCCTGCGCCCGGCGAGATGCTGTGGGCGGGCCGCGTGCGCTACGCTGGCAGCGCGCCCACCTACTGCGACCGCGCCGACGGCGGCCGAGCCGGCAGCGCGGACGGCTTTTCGGCCGATACGGCGCCGCGCCTGCACGTGGCGCCGCCCGGCGGCCTGCGCGCGGTCTCGCTCAACATGCGCTGTCTGGTCGACAACTGGGACGCACGCCTGCCCATCGTGGCCGATGGCATCGCGGCTGTGGATCCCGATTTCGTGGGCCTGCAGGAGGTGTGTCAGGGTCAGGGCCGCGACAACCTGACCGAGCTGGCGGCCGCCCTCGGCTCGCGCACCGGCCGCAGCTACCAGACCCTGCGCGCGATCACGCACCTGTCCTGGAACAACCAGTACATGGAGGGCATCGCGGTGGTGACGCCGCACACGATCGCGGAGAATCAGGTGGTCGCCCTGCCGCCGGGCCTGTTCCCGCGCAAGCTCATCCTGGCTCGCATCGTGTCACCGCAAGGACCGGTCGTCTTTGCCACCACGCACCTCGACAACCTGAGCGCGCGCGCGGCCGAGGCGCAGACCGTCGCCACAGCGCTGACCGCATTCACCGCGCCCACAGAGGCTGCGCTGCTCGCCGGCGACTTCAACGAGACCCCGAGCGGCGGACCGGTCCACACGACGCTCGAGAGCGCAGGGCTCATCGACCTGTGGCCGGCGCTGCGCCCGGGCGAGCCGGGCTACAGCTTTGCCTCCTCGGGCCCCACCGCACGCATCGATTATCTGTGGCTCTTGCCGAACAGCGCCGGCTTTGCGCCGGCCGACATCGCGCTCATCCTGAGCCAGCCGCTGGGCGGCGTGTATGGATCCGACCACCTGGGCCTGCGTGGCCAGGTGAGCCGGTAGCCCCCAGACGGGCAGCGGCTAGCAGGGTTGCCAGGCTGCTCGGCGAGCCTGACCCGACCCTAGAGATTTCGCTTAAATTTCAGCAGCATCTCCTTTGGCGCGTAGATTGCTGAACGACCCCGCCATGCTGTGGCGTGGTTTGCTCGCGCTGGCGGTCGGGCTTGCGGTGGCCGCGACTGCACGCGCCGCCGATCGGGCGGCCCGGGTGGCGCGACCCTCGGGCGCGGCCTGGTCCGACGGCCCCACGCTGTATCTCAAGCAGCAGGTGGCGGCCGGCATGGGACAGGATAACTCGCTGCCGCGGCGCGAGAAGCTGCGGCTGCGGGCGCTCGACTGGGGCAGCGGCGAAACCATCCCGATCAATCAGGACCTGCGCAACTACCTGGCCGGCCACGGAAACCAGCAGGGCGCACTGGCCGAGCTGTGGGCCGCTCGGAGGGCGGCCAGCGGGACCAGCCGGGCTATGGCCGAAAGACGCCAGCTGCTCGTGCAGGCGCATGAAAGCCGGCAGCGCGTGCAAAGCGCGCTGCGCACGCTGGGCTTCGAGAGCGCCGATCAGGATCGCCTGGCCGAGCTCATGGTGTGGCGCAACCTGGCCTATGGCAGCTCGACGCTCGCGCATGGCAGCACTGCCCCGGGCGGACCGGCCAACGAGGATGCACAGCGCAGAGCACGCGACGGGCTGCGCGATGCGGTTGCAAAAAGCTTCGTGCTGGGCGACCGGCTGGCCCATGCAGCGGCGCTGCAGGACGGTGGCCAGTTCTTGCATTTTGCCGACATGCTGAGCCTGCACGCGGAGGCGGCCAAGGGTTTTCCGGACAAGGAGCCCGGGCAGGTGCGGTGGGTCAACTTCGAATGGCCGTTCAACTCGTTCGGGGTCGACTATCCACGGCTGCATGGTCGCGACGGCGAGATCGCGCGCTTCGAGCGGTTCCTTCGCAGCGGGAGCAGCACCGGGCCCAAGGGCCGGCCGGTGTCGGCGTTCACGCGCCAGCCGCTCCAGGTCATGGCCCGGAGCCTGTACTGGCTGCACAACATTCATCCGTTCCGCGACGGCAACGGGCGCACCGAGGTACTTACCGGGTGGGCACTGGCACGCGGGGCCGGCTACCCGCTGCCGATCGAATACGACCAGGCGTCCGGAGATTTCAGGCTGGCGGCGACGAAGTGGGGCGGGACTGCGCTCGACCTGCGCGATTTCCTGGCGCGGGGCGCGCTCGCGAGCGAGCGCTTCCTGAACGCGCTGCGGCCGCTGCTCGAGGACCGGCGCGTTCTGTCGGTGCACACGGATCAGGGTGCGGTCGGGACCGTGGTCGCGCGCCGCTCGGGGAGCGGTGAGCGCAGCCTGCTCGTCATGCTGCCGGTGACCCACGCCCTGGCCAACGATTCCGAGCTTTCGGCAGAAGTGAAAAGAGGACGCGCAGTCCTGACCGGTGGCAGCTTCGACCCCGAGCAGATCACGATTGAGTTCGCGGTCGATGGCAAGCACGGCCAGTGGCGCACCCTGCGCCCGGCGGCAATTCACGATTGGGATGCGCGCTATCCCTGGTGGAGCACGGCCGAGCCGGTCTTTCAGATCGATCTGCCGTTCGGCTATCAGTTCGTGAACTTTCGGGTGCTCGGGCCCGGCGGACAAAACCTGGGCGCGGACGATTACTACATGGATCTACGATGACCCTCCTCCTTTTGGCACTGCTCGCAGTGGGACCGGCCGAGGATCTGGCCGTGCCCTCTTTCCAGCGCCCCGACCTCCTGCAGTTCAAGGTCAAGCAGGATGGGGTGGCGAGCATCAGCGTGCTCGCAACCACCTACGCGCGCGATGGACGCGTCGACCGCCAGATCTTCGAGCTCACGCCGCAGTCGGACCGAGGCGCGTTCCCGGAGTCGAGCGGCTGGCGCATGTGGGAGAGCGACAAGATCGCGGCCGCCCGCCAGCAGTGGCGCGGCAACCCGCAAAACATCGACCGGATCGAGTTCTCGTACGTGGTGCATGCGGGCGCGGACGGCCAGCAGCGCACGCCCATCGAGTCGGCAAACGTGTATGCATTTGGCGGCATCGGCTCCAGCTTCCGGGCGGTCGGGCGCAATCCCGGGCGGGGGCTCGATCGGCTCGACCCGGCCGAAGTGCAGGCGGCGGTGGACCGGCTGGCCGCGCACCCGCCGGACGCGCGCTTCGTGACCCTGCCGGGCGGATACCCGCATCCGCTCCATCCCGAGAACGAGCTCGTTCACGCCATTCGCGGGCTCACGCGCCAGAAGCAAGCGCATCCCGAGCGCAACTATTTCATCCGGGTGTCGGTGTACAACCACGACTCGGTTCCCATCTCGCAGGCGCTGGTCGATGCCCACGCCGCCGGCGTGAAGGTGGAGCTGATCAGCGACTTTACGCAGGTCACGCCGCGGCTGGCCTCCAAACCGGCCTACGAGATGCTGCGCAGCGCGGGCATTCCGCTCGCATCCATGGTGCGCGCCAGCCCGCTCGGCCACGACATTCGCACCAACCACACCAAGATCTGGATCCTGGGCCAGCTCGACGGGCGCGGCCGCATCGTGGAGGGCTCCACCTACGACTGCTCGTTCAACACCGAGTTTGGAAACTACCCGGCCAACCAGGAAGCGATGACCGTGTTCGCGAGCAATCGCGACGTGGCCACAGTTTACAATCACCTGTTTCAGGCCATGAAGGGCAATGCACCCTTGCGGCTGGTGGTCGATCCGGCGCGCGCGAAATTCGCGCTGACCCATCCCCTGTATCCGAACGTGACGCCCGATGGCCACCGGTTCGGCTCGCGCGAGGCCATGTTCTGGTTCATCGGCAAAGCCAAGCATCGGCTGACCATGCTCGACTACGTTCACGCCGATCCCGACATCGCGCGTGCGACTGGCGAGGCGGCGCGGCGCGGCGCGCGCGTGGACGTGTTCCTGAACGGCTGGAAGGTGCACAACGACGGCGGGCCCGAGGGCGCCAACATCCTGCGCTCGCTGGGCGCCAACGTGCATCTGGTTCATCATTCGTTCGGGGGCTCGCCGGTGCACCACAAGTCGGGCGTGGCCGACGACTGGGTGCGTGGAGGCTCGCTCAACCCGGGCTGGTGGAGCTTCGAGTCCGACGAGACCATGTACGTCATGCGCAGCCCGCGGTTGGCGCGGGAAGTGCTGGGGGCGGCCAATCGGCTGGCGCAACGCTACCCGAACGAGCAGTGGGGCGGCAGCCAGCCACCGCCCGAGCAGCTCGAGAACGTGCAGTTCGAGGCTCGCCTGCCGCGCGGCGTCGACCGCAACGACGTGCGCGGGGTGTACTTCGTCGGCGGCGGCTCCCGGGAGCTGGACGGAAAGCCGGTCGAGCTGAAGCAGGCCCCGGGCCAGAACGGGGTCTATCGCGGCAGCCGCCAGCTGCCCACGGGCCTGGTGCACAAGGGGAAGCCCATGGTCGAGCTGCGCGACGGCAGCAAGCGCTACTCAGAGCACGACGACACCTACTTCACGGTCACGCCGCGCTCGTCGGGGCGGCAGCGCATCCGAACCGGGTTCAAGGGGCGTTGAGCGGCCCCGTCTCTGCTTTCTACGACCCGTATGAGTCGTCGAAGGCCGTCCAACCAAACGCGCAGGCGAACGGGGCCATGCCCACCCCGAGCCCGAAGCCTGCCTCTGCGCCGGGTGGGCCTGCGACCGAGAACCCAACTCCGGTGGTCGATGCAACGATCCCGCCCGCGTAGAGCAAGCAGCCACCGGCGTCCCACGCATAACGTTCCCAGTCGAAACCACCGTGGGCTCGCGCGAGCTGCGCGTTGTCAATCGCGCCGAGATGCGTCAACCTTGCTTTTCTACTCATGATTGCAACCTCCTTCCCGTCGGCAAAGGCATGCATCGCTCGGACCAGCCGTCGGCCCCCGAACGGCAATGATCGGAATCGATCACGTCGAGCGCGCAGCGCATCGGAATGAAATGAGCGACCGACGGTGCAGTCCAATCTCGGTGACCTCGAAACCGAGCCCTGACACGGGTCGTTCATGGCTCGCGATCAGGCCTGGCTCGGGTCGGGGTCGGGCCTTTACCGGGTCTTTCAATCAGCCCGCCCGACGCTACCGCGCCGGTTGCCCCTTGAGTGCAATCGCGAGCTGGTAGATGGCGCGGCGTGGCTTGCCGGTGCGGAGGGCAAGCCGGGCCGCGATGGCCTTGGGCGAGTCTCCGCGCTCGAGCGCAGCCCGCACCTCGGCCTCCACGTCCACCGTCGCCGCCTCGGCTGCTGCGCCGGCGGGCGCGCCCTCGACCACGACCGTCACCTCGCCGCGCGGCGGCGCCTTTGCAAACTGAGCCGCCAGCGCCTCCAGCGTTCCCCGCACGAACTCCTCGTGCAGCTTGGTCAGCTCGCGCGCCACTGCGGCCCGGCGGCCGCCGCCGAGCACCGCGGCCAGATCGCCCAGCGTCGTGCCCACGCGCCCGGGCGCCTCGAATAGCACGAGGGTGGCATCCAGTGTGCGCACGCGTGCCAGGTCGTCCCGCCGCCGGCCCGCCTCGCGCGGCAAGAACCCCAGAAACAGAAACCGGTCGGTGGGCAGCCCGCTTGCGACCAGCGCAGCCAGAACCGCGCTCGGCCCCGGCACCGGCTCCACCCGCGCGCCTGCCGCCACCGCGCCCGCGACCAGCCGCGCGCCCGGATCGCTCACGGCCGGCGTGCCCGCCTCCGAGATCAGCGCAACCCGCGCACCCGCGCGCAGCCGCTCCAAAAGCTCCTCGGTGCGTGCGGCCTCGTTGCCCTCGAACAGGCTGACCAGCGGCCGCGCGATGCCATGCCGGCCCAGCAGCACCCGCGCCGAGCGTGTGTCCTCGGCCGCCACCACGTCGGCTTCACGCAAGAGGCGCAGGGCGCGCGCGCTCACATCCTCGAGATTGCCAATCGGCGTCGCGACCACATACAGAACCCCACTCACTCGCTCCTCCCCAGCGCGATCTCGATGGCGTCGCCCAGCTCCTCACGCAGATACTTCTCGAGCTTGACCTTGAGCCGGGCCTCGATCTGCCGGGCCCGCTCGCGCGAGATCTTGTACTTCTCGCCGATCTCCTGCAAGGTGAGCGGTGCATCGTTGAGCATCCGCTCCTCGAAGATCGTCCGCTCCCGTCCGCTCAGCGTTTCGCCGAACCGTTCCAGCTTGGACCGCAAGAGCTCCGCGAACTCGGAGCCCTCGACCTCGGCGTCGGGCCGGGTGCCGCCCTGCACCAGGTCCAGCCGCGTACGCCCACCGTCGCCCTCGTCGCCCGCGATGGGTGCATCGAGGGACATCTCGCCAGCGCCCAGCCGCCGCTCCATGTCGATCACGTCCTGCTCGCTCACGTCCAGCCGCTGCGCCAGCAGCTTGGCATCGGGCACGAAGCCTTCGCGCTCCAGCTTCTCGCGCTCTTTCTTGAGGTTGAAGAACAGCTTGCGCTGGGCCTGCGTGGTTCCGATCTTGACCAGCCGCCAGTTGTTTAGAATGAACTTCAAGATGTAGGCGCGGATCCACCAGGCCGCGTACGACGACAGCTTGACGCCGCGATAGGGATCGTACTTCTTGACCGCCTGCATGAGCCCGATGTTGCCCTCCTGGATCAGATCCAGGAGGTTGCGGTAGGCGCGCCGGTACTCGTGCGCGATCTTGACCACCAGCCGCAGATTGGACTCGACCAGGCGGCGCGCCGCAACCACATCGCCCTGCTCGAAGTAGCGCACCGCCAGCTCGTGCTCCTGTTCGCGCGACAGCAGCGGGACGCGCCGGATCTCCTGGATGTAGGCGGTCAGCGGGTCGTGCCGGACCAGCGAGCGCTCGACCGGCACACCGAGCCGCGCGCTCTCGCCCCCCGCGCCCGCGTCCGCGCTTTCGGTCTCGCTCTCGACCGCGGGCAGGTCCAGATCGGCCGGCGTTTCGTCGGGCGACGCCAGCTCCTCGGGCGCCGGCTCCGCCTCCAGCTCCGGCTCCTCGGCCGCAGCCTCGGTCTCGCCCTCGACCTCGGTCTTGACCTTAGCGTCCGCCGCTTTTGGCTTGCCCGCACGCGACGATCGGGCCGTTTCGGCGCGGGCGGCGCGCGATGTCTGCTTCTTCTTAGGAGCCATGGCCTCGCTGCGTCAGGGCGCCGCCGCCGGCCCGAGTCACCTGCGGCCCCCGAAATCGGGAGCGCGCCACGAGAAGCCAGTAGAGCGCGATGGCGGCGACGCAGCCGGAAAAGGTATAACCCACTTGCTGGAGCGGCGGTAGCACGAACAGGACCGAGATGATCCCGATCCAGGCCAGCGCCAGCGCCGCCACCGCGCGCGAGGCGCGGCCCAGCGTCCAGGGACCGCGCTCGATCCGTCCCGGGCCCCGCACCAGCGCAAGCGCCACCGGCAGCCCGTAGGACGCGTACAGCGCAATCGTCGACATGGCGACGATGACCGAGTTGGTGCCGCCCCACAACGCGACCACGAACGCCATCGCCACCGCGAGCCAGACCGCTCGATGGGGGGTCCGAAAACGCTCCGACACCCGCGCCAGCAGGCGCCGCTCGCCGAGCCCGCCGTCGCGCGCAAACGCAAACAGCATGCGCGAGTTGGAGGTGACCGAGCCCAGCCCGCAAAACCACATGGCGCCCATGGTGAGCCAGATCGCGCCCGCGCCCAGACGCGCGCCGAGCGCGTGCAGCAGGATGGCCCGGAACGCATTTTGCGCGCTCAGCGCGGGTGCCAGGTCGTGGATCGAAAGGGTCACGCCGGAAAGGAGCGCCAGCCCGAACAGAGCCGACACGCCGACCGAAAGCACGATGCCCCAGGGCGCGCTGTGGCGCGGGTCGACCGTCTCCTCGGTCACGTGAGCGCTGGCGTCATAGCCGGTGAAGGTCCACTGCGCCTGCAGGAGCGAAAGCGCCAGGCAGTACAGGAGCCCATGGTCGGTCCGCTGCACGGTTTTCCACAAAAAGCTGACCGGCTGATGGGGCGCAAAAGCGGCCAGCATGACCACGAGCACCACCACTCCGACCATGTGGTACCAGGCCGAGAACCGATTCAGGATCTCGACCACCCCGATCCCGAAGTGGTTGAGCAGCCCGTGCGAGATCAGAATGGCTGCGTAAAGCGGCAGGACCGAGTGAGCGCGCGGCAGATCGAGCATGTCGGCCACGAACTCGGCCAGGCCATAGTCGATGCCGGCCGTGATCGCGAACTGCCCGATGGTGTTGAGCCAGGCCGTGAAGAACCCCCAGCCGGGCCCACCCAGGATGGCGCTCCAGTGGTACAGCGCGCCCGCGGTCGGGTACGCGCTGGCCAGCTCGGCCATGCTGCAGGCGACCAGCAGGGTCATCACCGAGACCAGGAGCCATCCGCCCACGACTCCCGCGGGCCCGCCCCAGCTCAGGCCCCATGTATACTGGGTGACCGCGCCGGTCAGGATCGAGATGATCGAGAACGAGAGAGCGAAATTGCCGAACCCACCCATGCGACGCAGAAGCTGCTGTGCATAGCCGAAGCGGCCCAGATCCTCGGCGTCGCGCTGTGCCTGCGTCGGGTCCAAGGGGCCCATCTTGGTACGCTGCGCGCCGACTTGACAACCCCCGCCGCTCATGCGACGCCGTGCGCTCATGTTGATCGAGCTGGGCCAGGTCGAGGTGGGCTACCACGGCCAGGCCATCCTGCCGCCCATCGATCTCCGGCTGGCCGAGGGCGCGTTCGTCGGCATCGTGGGGCCCAACGGCTCCGGCAAAACCACGATCGTGCGCACCATGCTGGGCCTTCTGCCCCCGGTGCGCGGCCAGGTGCGCTACCCGCGCGGCGAGCGGCCGCGCATCGGCTACGTGCCACAGCGAGAGCAGACCGACTCGACCTGGCCGCTGACCGGCCTCGAAATCGTGCTCATGGGGCGCTACCACCGCATCGGGGTGGGCCGGCGGCCGCGCCCGGCCGATCACAAAGCGGCCGGGGCCGCGTTGGCCAAGGTGGGCATCGATGATCTCGCCCACACGCCCTTCCACGCCATGTCGGGCGGTCAGCGCCAGCGCACGCTGATGGCGCGCGCGCTGGCCGGAGAGCCCGAGCTTCTGGTGCTGGACGAGCCCACCACCGGAATGGATCTGGTGGCCGAGCGCGCCATGCTCGACCTGATCGCCGATTTTCCACAACAGAAGATCGCGGTCCTCATGGTGAGCCATCAGCTGGCGGCGGTTGCCAACTACGTGCACGACCTGATCCTGGTCGACCGTGACCGCTTCCAGGTGCAGGTGGGCCCGATCGAGGAGGTGCTCACCAACGAGCGCTTGAGCAAGCTCTACAATGCCCCGGTCGCGGTGGCCGACGTGCACGGCCATCGCAGCGTCTTCATCGACCGCCCGCCGCGAGGCGGCACGCCGGCACGAGGCCTGAGCGCCCTCAATCGCGAGGGCGCGGGCGAGCGCGCACCCGAACGCGAGGGCAAAGGCAAAGCCTGATGGAAAGCGTTTCCTTCTGGAGCAGCTATCTATTGTGGCGCGACGCGGTCGTGGTGGCGGTGCTGGCTGGGGTGCTGTGCGCCTATCTGGGCGTGTTCATCGTGCTCAAGCGCATGGTGTTCGTGTCGGCGGCGCTGTCGTCGATCTCGAGCGTGGGCGTCGCGGTCGCGTTCCTGCTGGCCTCGGTGTTTGGCGTGGCGCCGCACGACCCGCCCCTGCTCTTGAGCCCGCGCCTGTACGCGCTCGGCTTCGCGGCCCTGGGCGCCATCATCTTCTCGTTCAACCTGGGGCACCGCCGGATCTCGGGCGAGAGCGCGATTGGGCTGGGCTACATCATTGCGTCGGCGCTGGTGATCGTGGTCTTGAACAGCCCGCGGGTGGCCCAGGAGGCCCACGAGATCAACGACCTCCTGTACGGCAACGCGGTCGCGCAGTCGACCGCGATGGTGTGGTGGACGGCGGCCACCTTCGTGGTGGTGCTCATGGCGCATGCGTTGTTCCGCAAGGAGTTCGTGTTTGTCAGCTTCGACCTCGAGATGGCACGGACGCTGGGTTATCGGACCCGGCTGTGGAACATCGGGCTCTTTCTGACCTTCGCGATCGCGGTGTCGGTGACCACGCAGGCCATCGGCGCGCTGCCCGTGTTTGCCTTCATGGTGGTGCCGCCGGCGGCGGCGCTGCTGATGGCGTCGCGGCTCTGGTCGGTGTTTGCGCTGGCGACCGGCATCGCGGTGTTCGCGGCCGCGTTTGGCTACTACCTCTCGTTCGTGTGGTCGTTGCCCACCGGTGCCACCATGGTGGTGGTGGCGGCCGCGACCATGATCCCGGGTCTGGTTCGACTGGCGCTGCTGCGCCGGAAGTGAGTCCGCGACATAATCGGGGCATGCAGCCCTATCTGCAGGTGAGCTTGAACGTGCGCGGCCGGACCTGCGTGGTGGTCGGCGGGGGCCCGGAGGCCGAGGAGCGCGTGGTGCGCCTCATCGAGGCGCAGGCACGGGTGGTGGTGGTCGCGGAAGCCCTCACCGAGCCGCTGGCCCGCTGGGCCTCGCAGGGCCGGATCGAGCACCGCGCGCGCGGTTTCGAGGGCACCGACCTGGAGGGCGCGTTCCTGGTGCTGGTGGTGGGGCGCGATGCGGCCTGGCAGGACCGCATCTTCGAGCAGGCGCAAGCGCGCGGCGTGCTCGTGTACGCGCAGGATCGACCCGAGTCCTCGCACCTTGCCATGCCGGCGCTGGTTCGGCGCGGCCTCCTGCGCATGGCGATTTCGACCGACGAGGCCAGCCCGGCGCTGGCGGGACAGCTGCGCGGCCAGCTCGAGCGCTTGTTCGATGAGCCGTTCGTTCGCTACATCCTCTGGCTCGACGAGCTGCGCACGCAGCTCAAAGACTCGGAGCCCGATCCGGAGCGGCGGGCGGAGCGCCTGCGGGCCGCGGTCGAGGGCTTCTCGATCCATGGCCTGATTCACTATCCGGAAGCCTATCGAAATCGATCAACCAGTACGTAATCGACTTTACAGTCTGTCGAGCCTAGTTGGTGCAGTGTACCAATTTGATGCCCCAACATGGTGCGCCATCATCGCCAAGTGCCTGAAAGAACAAGGAGGCCGTATGGTATGACGATTGCTTCAGATCACACCGCCATGATTCTCTCCCGTGCTGACCACGGTGACTCCACGATTCTTCGACTTCAGGGCGTGCTCGACGCAGTTTCCGCGGCGAACGTCCGCCCGATGTTGGACGCGTTACTGGCCGAGGAACGGAACAACGTGGTCCTCGAGCTGTCGGAGCTGCGCCTGATCGACAGCACCGGCGTGGGAACGATCGTGGCGCTGTACAAGCAGATGCGCCGACGGGGCGGGCAGGTGACGGTGGTTGGTCTGCGCGACCAGCCGCTGGCCGTGTTTCGCCTGCTGCAGCTCGATCGCGCGCTCGCAGCCGCCGGCTAGTCAGGGTCGCCCTAGGAACAGGGCCGCCCCGCCATTAGGCCGTCCGGGCGCGGATCATCGGCGAGGGGGTTTCCGAATGATCCCGACCGGTGCCCGAACAGCCTAATGTCGGGGCGGCTGTGCTTGCTGCAGCAGATCGAACCCGGGTGTGTCGGATGCTCGCGGTCCCCGCGCTAGGATGCAGGAGCAAGGCTTGTTCCAGCGCCTGCCGCACATCATCAACATTCTGGAATAATTCACGAAATCGATGCCGCGAGGGCGCGCGTGCGAGACTTGGGATTTGTCATTCTTACAAACCGCTCGCAACCGAGATGATAGAGATTACAAGGACCTGTCCGCAAAATAGGCGCTGTTCAGGGCGGCGACACCCCGTAGCATCTTGCAACATTCCATTCGTGGTGGACGGTCGAAGTTCAACCTCTATAATAGCATTGGCATGTCACGTGCCGTCCCCGAAAACTTGGCGCCGTCAGCTGCGTCTACAGGAGAACCGGAGCCCTGGATGAAGCGTTACTTCAAGCCCCTGGTCGTCCTCGCCGCCTTGCTGGTGGCGCTCACGCTCACCATCTACCGGAGCGGGCCCGCTGGCCTGGCCGGCCTGCAGGTGGGCCCCGATCGGCCGTCGCGTGCGGCCGCGGCGTCGGACAGCGCCAAGCCCTACGACTTGGCGTCGCTGCGCGTGCTCAACATGACGCTGCAGCGGATCCGAGACAACTACGTCGATCCCAATCGGATCGTGCCCAAGGACATGCTGCTGGCCGCGCTCGACCACGTCCAGCGCAACGTGGCCGAGGTGCTGGTCGAGCCGAGCGTCGACAAGAACGCGGTCTCGGTGCGCGTCGATACCGCGCAGCGGAGCTTCGACATCTCGAGCGTCGACTCGCCGTGGGCGCTCTCGTCCAAGCTGCGCGAGATCTTCAAATTCGTACAGGCCAATTTGCCCCAAAGCGCAGACACGCGCGAGATCGAGTACCAAGCCATCTCGGGCCTCTTGTCGACGCTGGATCCGCACAGCCAGCTGCTCGATCCCGACATGTATCGCCAGATGAAGATCGACACGCGCGGCAAGTTCGGCGGCCTCGGCATCGGGATCGCCATTCGGCGCGACCTTTTGACCGTCATCGAGATCCTGGGCTCGCAGACGCCGGCCGCGCGTGCCGGCCTCAAGGCGGGCGACCATATCGTGCGCATCAACGACGAGGCCACGGTCAACATGGCGCTCAACGAGGCCGTGCAGCGGCTGCGTGGCGATCCGGGCACGAAGGTCACCATTTACGTCGAGCGCGACGGCACCAAGGGCACCCGCAAGGTGGTGCTCGAGCGTGCCATCATCGATGTACCCAACGTGATCGGCCTGACCAAGACGTCGCGTCCCAAGATCCTCAAGAACGGCGTGGGCTACATGCGCATCCTCCAGTTCCAGGGCACCACCGCCGAGGACGTGCGCAAGGAGCTTTCGGATCTGCAGAAGCAGGGCCTGCGCGGGCTCATCCTGGATCTGCGCACCAACCCGGGCGGTCTGCTCGATCAGGCGATCAAGGTGTCCGATGTGTTCGTCGAGAACGGGACGCTCGTGACCACGGTCGGCTACGCCGGCAAGCAGCGCGACGAAAAGCGCGCACGCGCCGACGGCAACGAGCCCCACATCCCGCTGGTGGTGCTGGTCAACGGGCAGTCGGCCAGCGCCTCCGAGATCGTGGCGGGCGCGCTCAAGAATCTGGATCGGGCGGTGGTGCTCGGGCAGACCACGTTCGGCAAGGGCTCGGTGCAGGTGCTCTACGACAACGACGATGAGAGCGCCCTCAAGCTCACGATTGCGCAGTATCTGACCCCGGGCGACGTGTCGATCCAGTCGGTCGGCATCACACCCGACGTGCAGACGGTGCCGGTGCGGGTCGAGAAAGAGGGCATCTCGTTCTCGCCCGGCGTGCACGCAACCCTGCGCGAGAGCGAGCTCGAGCAGCACCTCGACTCGCGCAACATCAAGAAAGGCGAGCGGCCCGAGGAGGTCGTGCGCTACCTGGCGCCGATCCCGAAGAAGACGGCCGCTTCGGCGCGCGACGAGGACGAGGACGTGGAGGGGCCCGACGACGAGCCGCCGCCGCCCCCGCCCGAGGCCGATCAGCAGCCCGCCGACGACGTCGAGATCGACGTGGCCCGTGACCTCCTGGCGGCGGTGCCGCAAGGGCTGTGGCGGCGCCGCGAGGTCCTGCAGGCCACCAAGAGCTTCTTCGAGAAGACACGCGCGGCCGAGGAACAGAAGATCGCGGGCGCGCTGGCCAAGCTCGGCATCGACTGGACCGACGGCCCCAGCCAGGGTGCGCCGCGCATGTCGGCGAGCGTCTCGACCGACCGCCCGGGCGCAAAGGTGGCGGCCGGCGAAACCATTCATGTGCGCGCCACCGTACGCAACGACGGCGGCGGCACGGCGCATCAGCTGCGCGCCAAGATCAAGAGCGACTATGCGCTGTTCGACGAGCGCGAGCTGGTGTTCGGCAAGGTCGGACAGGGCGAAAGCAAGACCGCCGACCTGCCGATCAAGGTGCCGCGCCAGGCGCTGACTCAGATCGATGACCTCAAGCTCGAGTTTCTGGAAGCCCACGGAACCCGAGTCGAGCCGGTCGAGCTCAAGGTCCAGATCGATGGCGCCCCGCGGCCCGTGTTCGCCTACACCTACCAGATCATCGACGACGTTCAGGGCAACGGCGACGGCCAGCTGCAGCGCGGCGAGCGCGCCCGGCTGCTGGTGACCGTGCGCAACCAGGGCCAGGGGCGCAGCTACAAGACCCAGGCCACGCTCAAAAACAACAGCGGCCCCGGCGTGTTCATTCACAAGGGCCGCTTCCGGGTCGACAACATCGGGCCCGGACAAAACAAGCAGGTGGCGTTCGAGCTGGAGGTGATGCCCGACCTGCAGGACGACACGGTGCAGGTCGAGCTCGCGGTGGGCGACCAGACGCTGGGCGAGTTCGTCAACGAGAAGCTGAAGTTCCCGGTGGCGACCCAGCCCGGGCGAGTGCCCCAGTCGGCCAGCGGCGCGGTTGCGATGCTCAAGGATCATACCGAGGTGCGGGCGGCTCCCCAGCCCGACGCGTCCGTGATCGGATTCGCGTCCCGGGGCGCCAGCTTCAAGGTCACGGGCCGGGCCGCCGAGTACTACCGGATCGAAGCTGAGGCGGGACGGCCGGCGTTCGTGGCCGCGCAGGCGGTCAAGCCGGTCGGCAGCCCGTCCGCGGGCGGATTCGAGCCCAACTGGATGGTGTCGCCGCCGCTGCTCGCGGTCAGCTCACCAGCGCTGGAGACGCTCGACGGCAAGATCCACCTGCGCGGCACGGTCAAGGACGAGCGCCGGGTGAGCGACGTCTTCATCGTGGTGCAGAACCGCGGTGCGAAGATCGACTTCAAAAAGGTCTTCTATCGCTCCAATCGAAAGGGCGCGGATCCGAGGAAGATCGACTTCGAGGTCGACGTGCCCCTGTGGGCGGGCGAGAACTTCGTCCACATCTTCGCGCGCGAGAACCCGCAGGTGCAGACGCGGCAGACCCTGGTCGTGCTGCGCGGTAGCCAGGGCCCGGTCGCGCATCCCTCGTCCACAGAGCGCCCGACCTTCCCACCCGAACGGCGCTGAAGCCGGAAACTTCACCGCAGAGAACGCGGAGAGCGCGGAGAAACCCAGGCTTAACCTTACAACCGCCCGACGTCGCTGTCGCGGACCCACCCCTCGAGCCCATTGGCCAGACGAACCTTGAGCCAGTCCTGATCGCGGTCGGTCAGGCGCAGCTTGAGGCCCGCGTGCACGTCGAACGTGGTCTTGTAGTTGGGGTCGGGCCCTTCCTTGACCGCAACTGCATCGGGCAACACGATCGCCTGATGCACGCGCTCGGCCAGATAGATGCGCCCGCCCAAGAGCAGCCCGGCCGCCAGCGTGGCCAGGGCCAGAAAGGGTGACACCGCCACCAGCCCGGCGCGGGTGCCGCCCGAGGGGATGAAGCGCAGCGCGATGAACAGGCTGAATATGCCCACGTAGAGCGCCAGGAAGGTCCAGGTCAGCATGGCCACCGTGAACGCGCTGGTGGCGCGCATCCAGAGCGGATCGCGATCGGCGCCTTCGATCTTGTCGGCGGCGCGGCGCTCGGCCACCTGACGCGCAATGCGCAGGTTATAGGCCGCGTCATCCTGGTCCGGGTCGAGCTGCAAGGCACGCTCGTAGTTGTAGATGGCCGGGCCCAGCCGGCCTGCGCGGTAGTAGGCGTTGCCGAGGTTGTAAAATAGATCCTCGTGCACGACGCCGAGCGCAGCCACGCGCTCGTAGGCCGACACCGCGGCCGCGTAATCGCCCCGGTAGTAGGCCTCGCCGCCTTTCTTGAAGGCCTCGGTGACGGAATCGCCGCGCGCCGGCCCCGCCCAGCAGATCAACCACAGAGAACACAGAGAGCACAGAGAATAAAAAAGGGGCCTTGCAAAGCCTCTGTGTTCTCCGTGTTTTCTGTGGTTCAGCTTTCGGGCTCTCAAGCGGCTTCCTCTCTGACCCGGATGCGCTCGATGTGCGACAAGATCTCGCGCGTGCGCCGGACCGCCGAGCGCATCTCGACCGGCCCGGGCGCCGTGGGAGCGAAGCGTGCGAAGTCGCACGCCTCCAGCTCGTCGACGATCTGGTCGACCACCGGGGTCGGGAATCCGCGGTCGGTCAGGAACGCCCGCAGCTCGCCCAGCGTCATGCCAGCCACGTTGGCCCCGAATCGCTCCTCGATGTGGTCGCGGATGACACGCGCGATCTCTCCGTAGAAAGCGGCCGGCCGGTTCATGCGGATGTAGTACTCGGCGGCTCGGAAGCGCCGGCGCGCCCGGCCGCGGGCCCGCCGCAGGCGCGCGCGTGGCGTCTCGCGGCGCAGCCGCTCGCGCACCTTGTCGACCAGCACCAGAAGTACGTACAGGCCCACCGGCAGGGCCAGGAAAGGCAAGAACACGGAGCTCTTGTAGAGCACCGCACCGACGCGCGATTGGATGGTCTTGGCGTTGCGCAGGTTCCGAATCGCGGGTGCCAGCACGTTCTCGGTGCCGCCCGCGTTGCCCGCTCCGCCCGCGCCCGCCTCACCGACCACCGCGAGCTTGAGGCGCTCGGAGCGTGCGCTGGCGTATTTCTTGTCGTAGGGATCGAAGTACGACAGCTCGACCGGCGGAATCGTGAGCTCGCCGCCCCGTTGGGGCACCAGAAGATACTCGACCGTCTTCACGCCCTGGACCACGTCGCCGGCGTCGAGGCGATCGGTCACCTTGGGCTCGTAGGTCTTGAAGCCGTCCATTTTTTCGGGCCTGCGCAGCTTGATGTTGCGCAAGTTGCCCTGGCCGGTGACCGTCACCTTGAGCGTGACCGGCTCGCCGGCCGCCACCCGTTCGCGATCCAGCGACGCCGCCACTTGAAATCGGCCGACGTTCGCGGGATCGAAGCCTGCGGGCGCGCCCCCCGGCAGCGGCGCCACCTCGATGCTCAGGGGCGGCGTCTTCTTGACCGCACCGCCGGTGGCATAGAACGCGGTCGAGAAGGTGGTGACCTCGCTTTCCATGGGCCCGATGCTGAGCTTGCCGGCCGAAAGCGGAAACAGCGCGCGCTTGAGCAGCGTGGCGACCGAGTACTCCTGGCCCCGCACCATCTGCCGGTCGTAGAGGAGCCGCTGCGAGGGCACGTACAGCTCTTCGACCCAGAAGCCATCCGTCTTCGGCTCAGTGACCGTGCGGTACTTGAGCACCTCGCTCTGCGTGTACAGGTACCAGGTCACCGTGACCTGCTCGCCCACGAACACCCTGGTCTTATCGGCCTGCACGTCGAGAAACGCCTCGTCGGAGCCCGAGCGTGTGGGCGTGTGCAGCTCCGGCAAAGGCGGCTGGGGCGGCGCGACCGCAGGGCCCGAGCCACCGACGTGGACCGTGAGCGGGCGGGTGGTGTAGGTGCGCCCGCCGTACACCAGCTTGGCCTCGCCGATCCGCAAGGTGCCCTTGCGCCGCGGCCGCAGCACGTAGGTGTAAAACTCGACGTGCTTGACCTGCTGGCCGCGCGCCGGGTCGATCAGCCACTGCGTCGACTGCTGGGGCGTGAACTGCACGATCTCGAAGTCGGGCAGATCGGGCGCCGCGTAGCGAGCGTGCGTGTTGGGGTCGCCGGTCGAGACCTGGATCGTCAGCTGTACGGTTTCGCCGAAGTTGATCTGATCGTTCGAGAGCTGCGCCTCGAATACCACCGGGTCGGCCGCCCACAGCAAGAAAAGGGTGAGGGCGCCTCGTGTCATCAATAATCCTTGGCCGGCTTGCGGCGGCCGTGCGCGCGCATACGCGCCTGCTCGAGCTCGAGGTTCTTCTCGGCGCGCTCGAGCGCGTCGAGCACCGCTTCGGCGTCCTGCTTGTCGAGCGGCTTTTCTTGGGCCTCCTGCGCGGGCGACGGCTTGGGCGCCCGCTCCTGCCGCGCCTGCTGTGGCTGCTGTGGCTGCTGTTGTTGCTGCTGCTGTTGTTGCTGCTGCTGTTGCTGTTGTTGTTGCTGCTGCTGTTGCTGTTGTGGCTGCTGTTGTTGCTGCTGCCGTCGCTGTTGCTGTTGCTGTTGCTGCTGCTGCTGTTGCTGCTGCTTCTTCTGTTCCTCTTCCTGCAACCGGCGCAACGCCATCTCCAGGTTCCACTTGGCCCGCACGTCGCGTGGATCCGTGCCCAGTGCCCGCTTGTAGGCTTCGACGGCGTCCTTGTAGCGCTGCATCTGATAAAACGCGTTGCCCATGTTATAGAACGCGCTCTCCTTGAGCTGCGGATCCTTGGCCTCGGTCGCGCGCAGGAACTCCTTCTGCGACTCGTCGAACTTGCCCAGGCCAAACAGGGCCGCGCCCCGGTTGAAGCGCACACCCGGCTCCTCGGGCAGCGCGCGCGCGGCCCGATCGTACTCGTCCAGGGCCTGGGCCAGCTTGCCTTCCGCAAACAAGCGGTTGCCCTGCTCGACGTGGCTGTTGGCCGCCACGAACAGCGACCCACCCCAGAGCAGCCCCCACAGCGCCCTCATGCGGCCCTCCGCTGCAGGACCCGGCGCCGCTCGCGGAATGCCTTACGGTCGCCCAGGCACGCCTCCCCGACCAGCAGCAGAAACGCCGGGAACAAGAACCAGTGATAGGCCTCGTCGTACTGCTTGACCAGGCGCGCCTCGTGCTCCGTGCGCTGCAGGCTCTTCAAGGCCGCCGCCACCGCCTCCACGCCGAACCGCTTGGGATCGATGCGAAAGTACTCGCCGCCCGTCATCTGCGCCATCTTGCGCAGAGATTCCTCGTCCATGCGCGAGGTGACGTATGCGCCGTCGTCGCGCCGCAGATATCCGACGATCTTGCCGTCCTCGCTGGTCTCGGGCACCAGATCGCCGCCCGTCGACCCGATGCCGACCGCATAGATGCGAATGCCCAGCTTCTGCGCCTCGGCGGCCGCGGCCAGCGGCTCGCTCTCGGTGTCCTCACCGTCGGTGAGCAGCAAGATGACCTGGGCGCGTGGACGCCCGCCCGTGCGACCGCGCGCCAGCATGTCGGTGGCCGCGGCCAGGGCGCGCCCGATCGCGGTGCCGCCGACCGGCATGTCTTCGGGCCGCATGTCGCGCCAGAATAGCTTGGCAGCCGCGTAGTCGGTGGTGAGGGGATACCGGAGCGTCTCGCCCGCGAATGCGACCAGGCCCAGCCGGTCGCCCGAAAGGTCGTCGATCAGCCGCTCCAGCTCGCGCTTCGCGCGCTCGATCCGAGAGGGATACACGTCGCGCGCAAGCATCGACTTGGAAAAATCGAGCGCAACCACCATGTCGAGGCCGTGCTTCTTGACCAGCTTGGCGATGCCACCCGATTGCGGGCGCGCCAACGCGCTCGCCAAAAGCCCGACCGCGACGATGAACAGGGCGGCCTTCCACACCTTTTTGCGCGTGGAGACGGTGGCCGTCATGCGCTCGATCATCTGCGAGTCGCCGGCGCGCGCGAGCACACGCCGCCTGCGATCGAAAAAAATCGCGTAGGCCACCACGAGCGCCGGCACGCTCGCGAGCCACCACAGATTCTGAGCGAGCAGCCACCTCATGGGAATTTCCGGAAGCGGGTCAGCGAAAGCCCGGCTTCGAGCAGCACCAGCACCAGCGCGGGCCACAGAAAGCGCGGAAAGACTTCCGCGTACACGGTGCCGGTATCGCGCAGCTTGGACTTGTCCAGCTCTTCGAGGATCTGATGGAAGCGCTGCTCGAGCGCCGGCCGGTCGGTGGCCAGATACGGCGTGCCGCCGGTCATGGTCGCGATCTGCTCGAGCAGCTTCGGGTTGACCGGGTAGCGCCGATGGGGCACGCGGATGATCGCGCCCGGCCGATCGGTCGGTGCGGTGTCTTCGTTCTGACCGACCAGGATCGTGAACACCTTGACCGCCAGCGCCTGCGCGAACCGGGCCGCCTGCAACGGCGAGATGTTGCCCGAGTTGTTGTCGCCGTCGGTGAGCAAAATGATGACCTTGGACTGGGCGTCGGAACGGCGCAGCCGATTGAGCGCCAGTCCGAGCGCGTTGCCGATGGCGGTGCCGCGGCCATCGAGCACGCCCAGGTGCAGCTCGGAAATCATCTGCCTGAGGGCCGAATAGTCGAGCGTGAGTGGGCAGTGCGTAAAGGCTTCGCGCCCGAACACGACCAGCCCGATGCGGTCGTTGCGGCGCCGCTTGACGAAATCGTCGATCACCTGCTTGGCGGCCTCGATGCGGTTGGGGACCACGTCGGTCTCCTCCATCGAGTTCGACAGGTCGAGCGCAATCACGATGTCGATGCCCTCGACCTCCACGTCCTTGTCGGGCGACGTGGTCTGCGGGCGCGCGAGCGCGAACACGCACAGGCCAACCGCGCTCAGGCGCAGCGCGCGCGGTAGCGCGATCAGGCGGTCGAGGATGCCGCGGCGCGCCTGCTCGAGCTCGTCACCACGCGAGAAGGTGAAGGTGCCCGAGCGCTGCCGATCCAGCCCCAAAAGGGCCCAGCCCGCCAGCCCGACCCCGCCCAGCAACAAGAGCACCCACGGCCGCGCGAACCGGAAGCCTTCGGCGTTGCGCAGGGGCGCCCATACCGCGATTAGGGACCCGATCGCGACCACACCGACCAGAAGGTACGGTATGGCGCGATCGACAAGCGCCGCCCAGTCACGCCGCATCCACCTTCACCTCCTGGGGCAGCGCGACCGCGGCCTCGCGCACGCGGGTGGCATCCACGATCCGGTAGGCGCCGTCGAGGGTGGCGTGGGCCTCGTCGAGGATGGGCACATAGCGCGCAAATTTGACCAGGTCGCAGGCGGCGCACCAGCGCGCGATCATGTCCTCGTCGGCACCGCCCAGGGCGCGCTCGCGCAGGGCGGCCACAAGCTCGGTCGTCGTCATCTCGAGCGAGTCGAAGCCGTAGCGCGCGCCCAGGTATTCCCGGATGATCTCGGAAACCGCCAGATAGAAGGCCTTCCATTCGGCGCGCTCGTGCAGGCCCTGCTTGCGCAGCGCGTCCAGCCGCGCCAGCGCAATCTCGTGGACCGGCCGCACGGGCGCGGTCTGAGCGCCGGCGCGCCCGCGCAGCAGCCGGCGCTGCCACAGATAGATCGACAGGCCGGCGAGCGCGAGCGCGGCCAAGAATGCGCCCAGCGCGTAGTAGGGCCACACCACCGACTCCATCACGCGCACCGGCGGCGCGTTGTCCTTGAGCTTGGGATCGGGCACGTTGGCCAGCAGCGAGCCCACCTTGACCTCGATGGCTGCAGTCTCCAGCGTACGCAGCTCGCCGCCGCTCGAAAGGTAGGTCAGTTCGAGCGGCGGGATCTGGTGATGGCCGGGCTCGTAGGCGGCCACGTGCAGGATGAACTCGCGCCGGTAATGGCCGTCGCCGAGGTCGCGCGGCGCTTCGCCGTCAGACCGATCGACTACAGTAAACTTGCCGAGGTCTACGCGCGGCGGCAGGTTGACCACCAGATCGCGCCGATACACCGCGGTCACGACTACGGTCACGACGTCGCCCACCCGCGCCTCCGTGCGATCCGCGCGCGCCGAAACCGTCGGTACGTCCGCAGCCGCCGCCGGCGCCGACGCGGCCCCCGGTGCCAGCAGCAGCGCAAGCACCAGCCACCCCATCAGTGCCGCATCCTGCGCTCGCGCGCCTCGAAGAACTTGACCAGCGCGTCCACGTAGGGCGCCCCGGTGCGCACGTTGATGAAATCGATTTTGAGCCGACGAAACAGGGCTTCCCGGGTCTCGCGCGAACGGCGCACCCGCCGCGCGTAGTCGGCTGCGCCCGGCCCCGAGGTGTCGAACGCCACCACTTGCCCGCTCTCGGGATCTTCGAAATACATCACGCCCAGCCGCGGCAACTTCTCCTCCATCGGATCGGTGATCGCAACCGGCACCAGGTCGTGGCGCTGGTGCGCGATGCGCAGAGCCTTGTCGTAGCCCTCGGCCACGAAGTCCGACAGCAGAAACGCGACCGAGCGCCGCCTGGTCACGCGGCCCAGAAATTCGATCGCCTGCGCCAGGTCGGTCTTTCGGCCCTGCGGCCGGAAGGTCAGGATCTCGCTGACCACCCGCAAGACGTGAGTCTTGCCCTTCTTGGGCGGCACGAACTTCTCGATGCGGTCGGTGAACACGATCAGGCCCACCCGGTCGTTGTTCTTGATGGCCGAAAACGCGAGCAGCGCCGCCATCTCGGCGGCCAGCTCGCGCTTCGAGTGCTCGCGCGAGCCGAAGCGGTGCGAGGCGCTCATGTCGACCAGCAGCATGACCGTGATTTCGCGCTCCTCGGTGAACAGCTTGACGTAGACGTCGTTCATGCGCGCCGACACGTTCCAGTCGATGGTGCGCACGTCGTCGCCGGGCTGGTAGTGTCGGACCTCCGAGAACGCCATGCCGCGCCCCTTGAACACCGAGTGGTACGCGCCTGCGAGCTGATCGTTGACCAGGCGGTTGGTGTAGATTTCGATTTTTCGAATTTTCTTGATCAGCTCGTTGGTCAGCATGACCTAAGTCAAAAGTCGAACGTCAAAAGTCAAAAGAGGGCGCTTGATCCGGCGCTTTCGACTTTCAACTTTCGACTTTCGACTCCTCATGGCACTTCCACCTTGTCGAACAGCCGCCGAATGATGTCCTCGGACGTGATTTCCTCGGCCTCGGCCTCGTAAGTGAGGATCACGCGGTGGCGCAGGATGTCGGCGCCCACCGACTTGACGTCCTCGGGCGTCACGTAGCCGCGATGGCGCAGAAAAGCGTGCGCGCGCGCCGCCAGGTTCAGGTAGATAGAAGCGCGCGGCGAGGCGCCGTAGCGGATGTACGTGGCCAGATCACCCAGGCCATACTGGCGCGGCTCGCGCGTCGCATGCACGACGTTGACGATGTAGTCGCGGATCTTCTCGTCGATGTAGACCTGCCCGACCACCCCGCGCGCCTGCAGCATCTCGTCGGGAGAGGCGACCGCATCCACCCGCAGGGTCGTGCCTGCGGTCATGCGATCCATGATCTCGCGTTCCTCGGTCTTCGACGGGTAGCTCACCTTGATCATGAGCATGAAGCGGTCGAGCTGCGCCTCCGGGAGCTGGTAGGTGCCCTCCTGCTCGATCGGGTTCTGCGTGGCCATGACCAGAAACGGCTCGGGCAGTCGGTGGGTCTGGTCGCCGATGGTGACCTGATGCTCTTGCATGGCCTCGAGCAGCGCGCTCTGGACCTTGGCGGGCGCGCGGTTGATCTCGTCGGCCAGCACCAGGTTCGCGAAGATGGGCCCCTTCTTGGCCGAAAACTCGCCCTTTTGTGGAAGGTAGATCACTGTGCCGACGATGTCGGCCGGCAGAAGGTCGGGCGTAAACTGGATGCGCTGGAAGCGCGCGCGCATGCAGTCGGACACGGTCTTGATGGTCAGCGTCTTGGCCAGGCCGGGCACGCCTTCGATCAGCACATGACCGCCCGTGAGCAGGCCGATCAGGATGCGCTCGACCATTGCGCGCTGGCCCACGATGACCTTGCCGACCTCGGCCAAGATCTTGTCGACAAACGCGCTTTCGCGCTGAACCATTTCGTTGATGACCTTGACGTCCATGGGCGTGCCAAGGCTTCGTAGCATGCAGCCCGCTCGGGTTCAACCGGCCGCTCGCGTCGGTTATTCCTGCTACTGAGTAAGAAGCGTGCGCTCGCGGCCGACCCGGTAGCGTATCCAGCTGAAGCTGAGCGGAATGAACGCAAATCCGGTCACCGCCACCAGGCCGGCGGCGATGAGCAGGGGCGGCCAGAACAGGGCGGTGACCAGGCTCGACAGAAAGGTCCAGCCCAGCGCGGCCATACCGCCGGTCGGCAGCGTGGCCGATTGATCCTGACGCAGCTTGCGCGCATACAGCCAGGCCGCCAGCGCCAGCACGCCATGGCTGTGCCCGACCACGGCCGCGCTCAGAGTGATCCATTGGTCGAAGTGCTGGGTATCGTGGTCGAGGAAGAGCAGGGCGAACAGGTAGTGCAGCGTGAGCGGGGTCAGAAACGCCAGCGCCATCAGCGGAGCGGCCACGCTCCGGCGCTCGAGACGGTCGGCGCGGGCGGCCAGATCGGCGGCCGGTGTGATGCTGCCGAGCCGTACGATGTCGGCGCACACATCCTCGGTCGGCCGGGCGAACCCGTCCACAAGCAGGCGCGCGCGCGCTTTGCCCTCTGCGTAGCCCACCCAGTAGGCCGGCAGCATGAGCAGCTGGGCGGCCAGGAGGATCCCGGTGAGCCCGTGCATCTGGGCCAGGATGGCGACCACCAGCGCGAGCGCGCCCGCAAGGCCCATGAAGCCGGCCGCATACCGCGCCGCGCGGCGCGCGTACAGGTCCTTGAGCGAAGCCGGGACCGCGGCCGCCTGCCCGCGGCGCTCGGCCAGAAGCGCGTCGCGACGGGCCCGCAGGCCCTCGTGGGCGTCGCGGTAGCCCGACGGTCCCGTGAACACGGCCGGTGCCGGCATCGGGGTCCTCGACCGTGATACGCGCGCGGGGGCCACGCTATTCCATACGCACGAGCGGGATCGGCTGCGGGTAGGTGTGGAAACCACCCCCCTGTCTTGACAGGGCGGCAAGAGAGAGGTTATCCAAGCGAAACTCGAGGTGCCGATGTCCACCAAGACCGAGAACGAGCGCATGTACGATGTCCGCGTGGTGGAGCGAAACATCCGCAAGGGCGTGCTCACGCGCAAGGACCTGGAGCGCTTCCTCAAGTCGCTGCCCGATCGCGAGGACAACGCGGAGCGTCTGTCCGACCTCGACGCCTCCGAATCGGGTGGCAACAGCGTCGGCGAGGCCGACGACACGGGCACCTGATTGATCTTCCTGGCCGCGGGCGCTAACATTCGCGCCCGGTGGCGTTTCGAAGCGACGAGATGGCGCGTGAGCTGGCGGCGCTGCGCGACCGGATGAACCGTCTGTTCGACGAGAGCCTGGGCGCCGGCAACGAGCCGGCCACCTGGGTGCCGCCGGCCGACATGTATCGCGCCCGCGACCGGGTTGTGGTCACGCTCGAGCTGCCGGGCGTCGACGACTACGAGGTCACGGTCGAGAGCGCGACACTGTGGGTGCGGGGCCACCGGCCGACCGCGCTCGGGCCCGGTCAGGGCGCGCTTCAGCTCGAGCGCAGCTACGGCCGCTTCGAGCGTGCGTTCCCGCTGCCTGCCGACGCTCGCGGCGACAAGCGGCGGGTCGGCATCCAGGACGGCGTCCTGCGCATCGAGATCCCCATCGAGTGAGCCATGGCCGACGAGAAGAAGGAGAGCAAAGGTTTCACGGTCAAAGATCGACGCACCTTCGGGACCGGTGGTGAGGGTGAGAGCGGGCCGGGCGGTCAGGCCGGCGCCGGCGCCGGTGGCGGCGACCCGGGCGGCCCCTCGGCGGCCCCGCCGCAAGCCTCCGCGGCCCCGCCGCCCGAGCCTGCCGAGGCGGACCGGCCGCTGCCCGACATCGATTTTTCCACGTTCATCCTGTCGCTGGCCTCGTCGGCTTTCTATCATCTGGGACAGCTGCCCCATCCCGAGACCCATGAAGCCGAGGTGAACCTGCCCTTGGCCAAGCAGACCATCGACATCTTGGGGATGCTGCACAGCAAGACCCGTGGCAATCTTTCCCATGATGAGGACAAGTTGCTGGAGAACATCCTGTACGACCTGCGCCTCAAGTATGTCGAGACGTCCAAGCGCTAGCGGGGTGCTGATCGTGCTCGGCCTGGGCCTGGTTTCGGGCCCGGGCGCCTCCGGCTGCCGGTGGAAACAGGCCGACGATCAAGTGACGCCCGTGCACGGCGGAGAAGGCCCGCCGCCCTCGTTCGCAAGCCTGGTCAAGCGCGTCATGCCGACCGTGGTCGGCGTCTCCACCACCACCCGCGAGCTCGAGCAGTCGCTGGGCTCGGGTGTGATCATCGACGAGGACGGACGCGTGCTGACCAACAGCCACGTGATCGCCGAACGCGGGGACATCTCGGTCCGGTTCTTCGACGGGCACAAGGCACCGGCGCGCGTGATCGGGCGCGACGAGGAGACCGATGTTGCGCTGCTCAGGATCGAGCCGCAACCCGGCCGGCGCATCATGGCGGCGCCGCTGGGCGACAGTGACCGTATCGAGATCGGCGAGTGGGTGATTGCCATCGGGCAGCCGTTCGGGCTGTCCCATTCGGTCACCGCCGGCATTCTGTCGGCCAAGGGGCGCACGGCCATCGACATGCAGGCGGAGCCGCGCGGCCGCGGCTACTGGTACTATTTGCAGACCGACGCCTCCATCAATCCCGGCAACTCGGGCGGTCCGCTCATCGACATGCGCGGCACCGTGGTTGGCATCAACACGATGATTCACCAGGAGCAGCGCGTCAGCCGGGTCGGCTTTGCCATCCCGGTCAGCCTGATCAAGGTGATTCTGCCGCAGCTCGAAAGGGAGGGGGTGGTGGTGCGGACCTGGATCGGCGTCGAGGCGGGACCCCTCGAGCCCGACGAAGAGTCGGCGCGCGGTGTGCCGGGCGGGCGTGGCGTGCTGGTGCGCGGGGTGCGGCCGCAGAGCCCGGCCGCGCGGGCCGGCCTGCACGAGGGCGACGTGATCACGATGTTCGACGGGCGGCCGGTACGCTCGGACGCCGAGCTGCGCTGGCTGGCCTCGACCGCCGGCCCCGGGCGCCTGGTGGGGCTGGGAGTGTGGCGCGGCGGGCGGCTGACCGAGCTCAAGGTGAAGATGGAGAAAAAGCCCGACGACAAGACCCCGCGATGAGATTTGAGCGGTTCACCGACCAGGCCCGGCAGGCCCTGACCTCGGCGCAGAACCTGGCGCGTCGGCGCGACGAGCAGGAGATCGAGCTCGAGCACCTTCTGGCGGCGCTGCTGGAGCAGGAAGGGGGCCTGGTGCCGACCCTGCTCTTGCGTCTCGGACTGTCGGTCGCCGACCTGCGCGCCGAGCTCGATCGCCAGATGGCGCGCTTCCCCAAGGTCAAGGGCGCCGAGGTCTACCTGGGGCCTGAGGTCCTGCACGTGCTCGACGAGGCCACGCGGGAGGCCGAGTCGATGGGCGACGCCAAAGTGGGCGGCGAGCACATTCTGATTGCGCTTTCGGCCGAGCCGCGCTCGTTTGCCGCCGATCGGCTGCGCAAGGACGGCGTCACGCGCGGACGGTTGGTGGCGGCAGCGACCGACCTGCGCAAGAAGGTGGGCCCGGAGGGCGAGACCGTCGGCGCGGGCGCCTTGGACAAGTACTCGCGCGACCTCACACAGCTGGCTCAGAACGGCAAGCTCGACCCCGTGATCGGCCGCGACGACGAGATCCGCCGGGTCATGCAAGTGCTGCTGCGGCGCTCCAAGAACAACCCGGTCGTGATCGGCGAGCCCGGGGTCGGCAAGACTGCCATCGTCGAGGGGCTGGCCCAGCGCATCGTGGCCGGCGACGTGCCCTCGGGGCTCAAGGGGCGCCGCCTGGTCGCGCTCGATCTGGGCGCGCTGGTGGCGGGGGCCAAGTACCGGGGCGAGTTCGAGGAGCGCATCAAGGTGGTGCTCAAAGAGATCACGGACACCGACGGTCTGGTTCTGCTGTTCATCGACGAGCTGCACACGCTGGTGGGGGCCGGGCGTGGCGAGGGCGCGATGGACGCCGCGTCGCTGCTCAAGCCGGCGCTCGCGCGCGGCGAGCTGCACTGCATCGGCGCCACCACCACCGACGAGTACCGCGAGCACGTCGAGAAGGACGCGGCGCTGGAGCGACGCTTCCAGCCCATCCTGGTCGAGCCGCCGTCGCTCGATGAGACCTGCGCGATCTTGCGCGGGATCAAGGACCGCTACGAGATCCGGCACGCGGTACGCATTCTCGATGGGGCGGTGGTGGCGGCTGCCAAGCTGACCGACCGCTACGTGACCGGGCGCGCGCTGCCCGACAAGGCGATCGACGTGCTGGACGAGGCGGCATCGCGGCTGCGGCTCGAGATCGATTCGATGCCCGACGAGGTCGACGAGCTGACGCGCCGAGCCACCCAGATCGAGCTGGAGCTGCGCGCCCTCGCGCCCGACGATCCCGAGGGGGCCGAGCGGCGGGCTGTGCTCGAGAAACGGCGCGCCGACACAAAGGCGCAGCTGGAGCCGCTCAAGGCGCGCTGGCAGGAGGAGCTAGGCGCCATCCAGGCCCTGCGAGCCGCCAAACAGGCGCTCGAGCAGGTGCGCCAGGACGAGATCGCGGCCGAGCGCGCGGGCGATCTGCAGAAAGCGGCCGAGCTCAAGTTTGGACAGCTGCCCGGGCGCGAGCAGACGGTTGCCGCCGCCCGCAGCCGGGTCGAGTCGCTGCACAAGAACGGCGGGGGCATGCTGCGCGAAGCCGTGGGCGCCGAGGAGGTGGCCGAGGTGATCGCGCAGTGGACCGGCGTGCCGGTGGCCAAGATGCTGGAGACCGAGCGCCAGAAGATCCTCAAGATCGAGGAACGGCTGCGCGAGCGGCTGGTCGGGCAGGACGAGGCGCTGCGTGTGGTGGCGGCCGCGGTCAAACGCTCGCGCGCCGGGCTGCAGGATCCGGGCCGCCCCATTGGCAGCTTCCTGTTTCTGGGCCCGACCGGCGTGGGCAAGACCGAGCTGGCGCGCGCGCTCGCGCAGTTCCTGTTCGACAGCGAAGCGGCGATGGTGCGGCTCGACATGTCCGAGTACATGGAGAAGCATGCGGTCGCGCGCCTGACCGGCCCGCCGCCCGGCTACGTGGGTTACGAGGAGGGCGGTCAGCTCACCGAGGCGGTCCGTCGCAAGCCCTATGCGGTCGTGCTGCTCGACGAGATCGAGAAGGCGCATCCCGACTGTTTCAACGTGCTTTTGCAGGTGCTCGACGACGGGCGGCTGACCGACGGCCACGGACGCACCGTCAACTTCAAGAACGTCATCGTGTGCATGACCTCGAACTGCCCGCCCGCGGAGCTGAAGACCCGCTTCAAGCCCGAGTTTCTGAATCGGGTCGACGAGATCATCGTGTTCGGCGCGCTGGGCCGGGCCGAGATCGAAAAAATCGTCGACATCCAGTTCGGACGCCTGCGCCGCCTGCTCGAGGAGCAGAAGATCACGATCGAGCTGCTTCCGGAGGCACGCGCGCATCTGGCCGAGGTGGGCTACGATCCCGCCTACGGCGCGCGTCCGGTCAAGCGCTGCATCCAACGTCTGGTCCAGGATCCGCTGGCCGAGAAGATCCTGGAGGGGACGTTCGCCCCCGGCAGTCATGTCAAGGTGACACTGTCTGGCGGCGCCATCGCGTTTTGCTGAAATTGGCGGTACACTGGGGCTGCGCGCGGCCTGCCTCGGCCGGGCGTAAGGAGGGCTCGTGGGGCTTTTCGACAAAAGGATCAAGAAGGACGACTTTGAACCGCCGGTGGAGGAGGTCAGCCTGCACCCGCCAACGGGCGGAGCCGGGATGGGCGGAGGCGATTCCGCCTCACGCGAGCGCGCCCGCGCCGCTGCATCGCTCGAGCTCGAGGCACCCGACTATGGCATCGACAAGGCGATCGAGCTGATGCGCCAGCTCCCGCAGGACAACGTCGAGCTGGTCGTGCGCGTGGTCAAGACCACGCTGCACTCGCTCCGGATCGACGTGAGCTCGATCATCAAGGATGCGACCCGCAAGCAGAACGAGGTGCAGGCGCGCATCTCGGTCCTGCGCAAGGAGATCGCGGACCTGGAGAGCGAGATCGGGACGCGCAGGGGCGAGATCGCGACGCTGGATGCCGATTACAAGGAAACCACCATGGTCAAGGACCGGCTCAGCCTGGCCGAGCGGTCGACCGTCAGCGAGCCGACCATCAAGACCATGACGGTCGGAGCGCCCGCGCCCATCGGCCCGGCGCCGCTCGGGCCCAAGCCGCCCACCCTGCCCCCGGGCTCGAGCGGCACGCCGACTTTCCCAGCGTCGGGCTCGGACAGCGGGTCCATCAAGAAGTAACCGTCCATGCTGCGCTACCACATGGCGCTGATCACGCGCGACCAGGCGCTTCGGCGCTCGGTCAAGCGCCTGACCACGGCCACCGGCTCGACCGCAGACTTTTTCCCCGATGCGGCTCCGATCGAGCCCGCCTTTCCGGTCGACCTCGTGATCTACGATGCACGCAGCGAGCCGCCCGAGGCCAGGTTCGCCGAGCGCGTGCCCAAGACCACGCACCTCATCTATCTGATCGAGGGCGATCGCCTGGTGCAGCGGATGGGGCTCATGCAAGACGCGCGCGTGACCAGCCTGTTCTGCCACGACGACCGCTTCGACGACGACGAGTTCATCGCCACCGCCACCAAGGCGCTGCGCGGCGAGGTGTTCGGCCTGGCCAAATACTTTCCGTGGGGCGTCACGCTGTTCTCGATGGTGGTCCGGAATTACCGCGACAAGAGCGCGGCGCTCGAGATCCTCTTGCAGTATGCGACGCTGGCCGGCTGCCGGGGCGGCGTGCGCGATCGCATCCAGCTGGTGTGCGACGAGCTGATGATGAACGCGCTCTACCACTCGGCGGTCGACGCGAAGGGGCGCGAAATTTACGCCGGCAAATCGGTCAAGGAGCTGGCGCAGCTGGACGAGGTCAACCCGATCCAGGTGCAGTACGGCTGCAGCGGCCGCTACTTCGGGGTCTCGGTGCGCGATGGCGGCGGATCGCTGCCGCGCGAGCGCATCCTCGAATACCTCACGCGCGCAGGCGAGTACTCGCCGATGGAAGAGAAGGCGGGCGGCGCCGGGCTAGGCCTGATCTCGGTCCTGCGCTCGGTGTCCAAGCTGGTGTTCAACCTGGACCCGCGCCAATCGACCGAGGTCATCGGGCTGTTCGACATGGAGCTTCTGGCCAAGGGCAAGCTGGGCGCGCGCTCGCTCCACCTGTTCCAGGCCGCGCCGCACGAGGACGAGATCCGAGAGCGGCCGGCCGCGGGACGGGCGCGGCGGCAGCGCAGCCTGGTCTCGCGCTCGCTCTCGCGGGTCTCGGAGCCCGGCATCTGGACGCTGGCCGCCGTGCTGCTGGTGGTGGTGCTGCTGCTCGGGGTTCTGTACGTCCGCCGCTGAGCCGACTCACGGCATGATCGACATCAAGTGGTCGTGGAAGGTCTGGCCGTACATGCCGTTCGGCGTTCCGTTGTAGTTGGTGATCAGGACCAGGCAACCGCCCCAGGTGTCCCAGGTCCAAGCCAGGTAGCTGCCGCCGTGGCCGTCGAGCCAGCTCATCAGCGGCGTGATGAAGCTGCCCATGCAGTCGTCCTCGCCGATCTCGGTGGCGACAACCGGCACCTGCTGCGCAACCAGGCCCGCATGCGCGTCGTAGCAGGCGCCGTCGCTGCAGAGGTTGAAATTGTAGATGTGCCAGGACGCGGCCAGGTTGCCGGTCGGGTCGTTGGGTTTGTGGGTCAGCCACTGCGACAGGGCGTTCGAGTACTGCACGCCACCGAGCAGGATCACATTTTGGGCGCCGGTCGCGCGCACCGCATCGACCAGCTCCTGCATGCCGGCCGCCTGGTAGGAAAAGCCCGGGCAGGTGCCGCCGTCGCGCCAGCAGGCCCAGGCCGCGTCGGTGTCGCGGTTGCTGTCGGGGAAGGGCTCGTTGAACAGCTCCAGCACCACCGACAGGTCGGTTTGGTAGAAATTGGCGACCTGGCTCCAGAACGTGACCGAGTGGTCGCGGTCGGGCATGGGCTGCTGGCTGGTCGCCTGCTGGGCGCCGGGTGCGCTCCAGTGCAGCTCGAGGATGGGATACAGGTTGTGCGCCCGCAGGCGGGTCACGAAGCCCGAGATGGCCAGCTGATAGGCGCTCCCCGCGTAGGCGGCAGGCGCGCCGTTGATGGCCAGCCAGCAGTCCTCGTTGAGCGGCACGCGCACGGCGTTGGCGTGCCAGCCCACGATCGACTGAATCGATGCGTCGTCCGAGGGTCCATCGAAGAAGCCAAAACCCTGAATGCAGGCGTATTCGGTGCCGGAACGGTTGACCCCCAGCAGCCGCACCGTGCGCCCGGAGCCGTCGACCAGGTGGTTGCCCGAAACCTGGAGGCCCGACCCGCCGCCGCCGTCCGAGCCTGGCTGCGCGTCGACGCCGCTACCGTCCGGCGCGCGCAAGGTATCGGAGCCCCCCGCGTCGGAGGCGACGGCGTCCGAGCCGCCGGCATCCGAGCGGCCCCCGTCGGCCCGCGTCTGCGCGTCGGAAAGCCGGCCGCCATCGCCACCGGCGCCGCCACCGATGTCGTCCCCGCAGCCGGCGGCAAGCGCGATCAGAGCAGCCAGGCGGACGGACCGCGGAGCCCATCCCATGCGGGCGATGATACCAGCATGCTAGGATGCTGCGCAGCCGATGCGCAGCGGCGTTCCGATCGCGATGTACTACTTCGTTCTGTTTGCTGCGTTCGGCACGTTCTGGCCCTACTTCACCCTGTACCTCCAGTCAGCGGGACTGCCGCCGTCGGCGATCACGCGCGTGTTCGCAATCTTTCCGGTCATGAACGTGCTGGCGCCGCCGCTGTTCGGCCTTTTGGCCGACGCCTGGCGCGCGCGCGGGCTCTTGCAGCGTCTGCTCAGCGGGGCCGCCGGGCTCGCCTTCGCGGGCTTCTTCATCGCGGGCTCGAGTCGGCTCGCCCTGGTCATCGTGACCGCGCTGTTCGGCCTGGTTCGCGCGCCGCTCGGCACCATGGCCGATGCCAGCACGCTGGAGCTGGTGCGTAAGAGCGGGGGCAGCTACGGGCGCCTCCGGCTTTGGGGCTCGATCGGGTTCATCGTGGCGGTGCTGGGCGGGGGCGAGCTGCTCGAGCGGCGTGGCATCAACGCGGTGATGGCGGCGTCGCTGGGCGGTCTCTCGGTGCTGGCGGTGGTGGCGTGGCTCATCCCGTCGCCGGCCCCGCGCGCGGAGCCGCGGGCCGTGCGCGCCTGGCGCGCCTTGCTCCGACGCGGCGATCTGTGGCTGTTTCTGGGCGCGGTCACGCTGACCGTGATGGCGGCATCGGCCTACGACAGTGCGTTCACGCTGCACCTGGCGCGGCTCGGCTACCGCGGGCGCTTCACCGGAGTGGCCTGGGCGACCGGCGTCGTGTGTGAGGTGCTGCTGATGGCGGCCAGCGCGCGCATCATTGCAAAATTGGGCGTCGAGCGCTTGTTCGCGCTTACCCTTCTGACCGCGGCTTTGCGCTGGCTGGCGCTGTCGGAGGTGACCGCGCGTCCGGCCATCCTGCTCTTGCAGCCGCTGCACGGCGTCACGTTCGGGCTGTTCTATGTGTCCGGCGTGACCATCATGCGCGGCCGCGCCAGCGCCGAGGCGGCGACCGCTGCCCAGGGGCTCTTTGCAGCCGCGTTCGCGCTCGGCGGCGTCATCGGCTACCCGATCGCAGGCCGACTCTTCGAGCGCGACCCTGCCTTCATGTTCCGGGTGGCCGCCTGCGTGGCCGCGGTTGCGCTGGCGTGCGCCCTGACCTATCTGCGCGTGCGCCCCCGCACCGCTGGCCCGCTCCCGGCCGACGCCGCAATCACCTGATTTTTCAGCGACTTTCAGATCGCTTACAGGGGCTCGACGAACCGCGCCACGATGGTCTTGAGGCCGCGCTCGCGGAAGTAGACCAGGATCTTGAGGTTCGACCCGTAGCCGGTCCAGCCCCGCACCTCACCCTCGCCAAAGGTGGCGTGGCGCACGCGCTGGCCCACTCGGAAAGGCGCCTCGGCCGGATCGGGCACCCGCTGATCGAACTCGTACTCGGGCACCGCGTCGTATTCGATGAACGGGCGCGGCGTGGGCACCACCTCCACCGACGGTCGCGACGGGCGCACCGGCACCACGATCAACTGCTCTGGAATGTCGGACAGGAACCGCGACGCCGGATTGAGCTGCTCGTTGCCATACAGCCGCCGGCTGCGCGCGTAGCTCAGGAACAGCCGCGCCCGCGCGCGCGTAAGCGCGACGTAGGCCAGCCGCCGCTCTTCTTCCTGGTCGCGCCCGTCGTCGCCGCCGCGCACCATCGGAAACACGCCGTCCTCGAGCCCGGTCAGGAATACGACGGGGAACTCGAGGCCCTTGGCCGCGTGCACGGTCATGAGCGCGACCCGACCGCCCGGAGTCTCGGTATCGGCGTCGCTGACCAGCGAGATGCGCTCCAGGTATTCGCTCAGCGTCGGTGACTCGGCGGACTCCTCGTACTCGCGCACGTCGCCCACAAACTCCATGAGGTTGCCGGCGCGCGCCTCCGCCTCCACGGTGCCCTCGACCGCCAGCCGCTCCAGATAGCCGGTCCGCTCGAGCACCCGCTCGACCAGGGCGGCCGGCGCCAGGTGGGGCGCCTCCTCGCTCAGCCCTTCGAGCAGCGTGAGAAAAGCCGCGATCTTGCGCCGCGCCGCCGTGCCGACCAGATCCTCCTCGCGCGCGGCCAGGCGCAGCGCGTCCACCAGCGGCACGCCCAGCCGGCGCGCGTGGCCCAGCACTTTCTCGACCGTGGTGTCTCCGATTCCGCGCGCCGGCACGTTCACGATGCGCAGGAGCGACGCCTCGTCGAGCGGATTGCCCAAAAGACGCAGATAGGCCACCACGTCCTTGATCTCGGCCCGATCGTAGAAACGCACCCCGCCGACCACCACGTACTGCATGCGCTCGGCGCGCAGCGCCTCCTCGAGCGCCCGCGACTGCGCGTTGGTCCGGTAGAACACGGCAAAATCCTCGAGCGCGCGGCCCTCGTCGGCCATCAGCTTCTGAATGGCGCGCACCACGAACCGCGCCTCGTCGCGCTCGGTGTCGGCCTCGTAGAGCAGGATGGGCTCGCCGCCCACCTTTTCGGTGAACAGCGTCTTGCCCAGGCGCCGCGCGTTGCGCGCGATGACCGAGTTGGCCGCCTGCAGGATGAGCTCGGTCGACCGGTAATTCTGCTCGAGCCGCACCACACGCGCGTCCGGGTAATCGCGCTCGAACTCGAGGATGTTGCGCACGTCGGCACCGCGCCACGAGTAGATCGACTGGTCGTCGTCACCCACCACGCACAGGTTGCGATGCACCCGCGCCAGCTGCTTGACCAGTCGATACTGCACGACGTTGGTGTCCTGGAACTCGTCGACCAGAACGTGGCGGAAGCGCTGGCTGAGCTCCTTGGCCAGCTCGGCCTCGCGATCGAGCAGGTCCACCACGTGCATGATGAGATCCCCGAAATCGACCGCGTTGGCCGCCCGCAGCCGGCGCTCGTAGATCGGGTAGACGCGCGCCACCGCGTCGCCCAGAAAATCCTGGGCGCGGAACTCGGCGGGGCCGATGCCCGCGTTCTTGGCGGCATCGATGCGCGCCAGCACGGCCCGCGCCGGAAACATGCGCTCGGCCAGCCCCAGCTCGGCCACAATGCGCGTCACCAGCGCGCGCTGGTCGGCTTCGTCGTAGATCACGTAGTCGCGCGTGAGCCCCACTCGATCGCCGTACCGGCGCAGAAGGCGCGCGCACGCCGAGTGAAACGTCATGACCCACATGCCACGCGCGCGCTCGCTTCCGACCAGCTCCTCGACCCGCCGCACCATCTCGCCGGCCGCCTTGTTGGTGAAGGTGACCGCGAAAATGGCGTACGGCGCCACCCCGCCCGACTTCACCAGGTGCGCGATCCGGTAGGTGATGACGCGCGTCTTGCCGCTGCCGGCCCCGGCCAGAATCAGAAGCGGCCCCCCCGCATACAGCACCGCCTGGTGCTGCGCCGGATTGAGCGCCCGATCCAGGTCGAGCTCCATCGCCATCCCCGCGGGCTGTATAGCATGCTAAAGAGAAAGGCAAGCATGACCGAGCGGCATCGGTTGCACGGCGAGCTGTGGCGGCGGGCCCTGATGTGGGGCTCGGTCACACTGCCGCAACCGGCCAAGGTGGCCACCATGCCGCTGTGGGCGGCCATCCCGTTCGTGCTGGTGCCGCGCGCACGCCGGCAGATTGCCTGTAACCTGGCGCGCGTGGTCGGGCCCGCCTCCGGGCCGGTCGGGGCTGCCCGCGCCTACCGGGTCCTGCTCTCGTTCGCGCAGTCGCTGGCCAACTCGTACGCGGCCCACGGCGGGCGCGGGGTCGCGGTTGCGACCGACATCCTGGGCGAGGAGGGGCTGCGGCAGGCGGGCACGGGCGGGCGCGGGGTGATCGTGGCGACCGGCCACATCGGGCCCTGGCAGCTGGGGCCCTATCTGCTCGAGCGCGCCGGCTATGGGCCGGTCGTGATTGCGATGGCGCGCGAGCCCGATGCGGCCGCCCAACGCTACGAGGAGGCGGCCGCGCTGCGCGGGCGCTTTCGAGTGGTCCACACCGACGGGCCGTTCGCGTCGCTGGAGCTGTTGCGGGTGCTGCGCCGCGGGGGCATCGTGGCGGTGCAGATGGACCGGGCCCCGGCGAGCCGCAACGGAGTCGGCGGGGCCAACGCGGGCTGCCTTCTGGCTCCCTTTCTCGGCGGCGCGGCGCCGTTTCCGGTCGGGCCGGCGGCGCTGGCCCGTGCGGCCGGGGCGCCCCTGGTGCCGGTGTTCCTGCTGGCGCAAGGTCCGTCGCGGGTGCGGGTCGAGATCGGCGAGCCGATTGTGGTTGCGCGCACCGGCGACCGCGCGAGCGACGTGGCAGAGGCCACGCGCAGGCTCGCCGGAAGCTACGAGGCCTGCGTGCGCGCGCATCCCTATCAATGGTATAGCTTTCACGATTTCTGGGCGGCGGCGTGACGGCTGCGAGCGCGCTCGTCACCGGCCTGGGCGCGCACTCGGCCTTCGGCCGGGGCGTGGACGCGCTGTGGCAGGGTGCGCTGTCGGGCCAGACCGCGATCCGTGCGGGCCGCTACGGGTGGGCCGCCTCGGTCGCGGGCGGGGTCGACGTCCTGTCGGCGGCGCGCGAGGCCATCGAGGACGCGCAGCTGCAAGCGGCCGATGTGCGGGCGGCGGCCCTGGTGTGCGGCACCACGACCGGCGGCATGGCGCGCTGGCTCGCTGGCGAGACCGGGCCCGAGCTGGCCTATCACGGCCCCGCGGCCGCGCTCGCGCGCGCGCTCGGGCTGGGCGGCCCGCTCCTGGTGCCGTCGGTGGCCTGCGCATCGGGCACGGCCGCGGTGGGCATGGCGCTCGACCTCGTGCGCTCGGAGCGCGCCCAGGTGGTCCTGTGCGGCGGCACCGACGTTCTGACCGAGTTCGTGGCGCACGGCTTTGCGGCCCTGCAGGCCCTCGATCCGAACGGGCCCGCGCGCCCGTTCGACCGCAGTCGGGCCGGGCTGTCCCTGGGCGAGGGCGCGGCCTTCCTGGTGCTCGAGGGGGCCGCGCACGCAGCTCGGCGGCGGCCGCGCGCGCGCCTTGTCGGAGCCGGTCTGGCGGGCGACGCCGTGCACATGACCGCGCCCGATCGCGAGGGCCGCGGCGCCGCCCGCGCCATCAGGGCCGCACTGGCCGACGCCGGCCTGCCACCATCCGCGGTCGACTTCGTGAGCGCACACGGCACCGGCACCTCGTTCAACGACGCCATGGAAGCGCGCGCGCTGCAGGCCGCCGGGGTCGCGCACGCGCCCGTGCATGGCCTAAAGGGGGCGCTCGGCCACACGCTGGGCGCCGCCGGTGCGTTCGAGGCCCTGTTGTGCGTGCGCGTGCTCGAGACCGGCCTCATCCCGCCCACGGCCGGGCTTTCCGAGCTCGATCCGAGCATCGCGCTCGACGTGGTAGCGCGCGCGCCCCGCTGCGCCGCCGTGCGCGTCGCCCTCTCGACCTCGTCGGGATTTGGCGGGATGAACGCGGCGGTGGTGCTCTCTCACTGATACGGATCGATGATCTGCGGCACCGGCATCTCGTAAAAGGTGTCGGCGTAGCGCAGCGCGAGCCTGTGCAGCTCGGCGACCGGGTTGGCAACCGGCACCGGCTGCGGCAGGCGCACCAGTGGGGGCCAGTCGGGCATGTAGTGCCGGGTCCCGCTCGCGGTGTCGTACATCCCGTGCGTGGCCGGGTCGAACTGCATGATGGCGCTGGTGACCATGTTGGGGCCTGCGGTGACGTTGGCGACCGCGGGCGCGGCGTCGGTCGGCAGGGCATCGATGTAGCGCATTCCGGCGGCCGGCGAGCGCGAATAGGTGACCAGGTGGAGCCCCATTGCGCGCGCCAGCGCCTCGGTGGCGTGGTTGGGCACGGTCTCGTCTGCAAACGCCTCCAGGAGCAGCACGTTCTTGGCGCTGCCGCTGGGCAGCGGGCTCCGGATCACGTAGGGCGCATAGGCGAGCGGGTCGCCGTATTCGATGAGCTGCTGATAAAGCGCATACTCGAGCAGAAACTGGGCCGGATGCTGGGTCGGGTCGCGATGCGGGTTGTCGATTCCGAAAGCACCCTGGAAGGGCGGCTCGAACTGGGGATCGAACTCGGTCGAGTTGACCAAAAGCGGGAACACCAGCCCGCCGCCGCCCACCGGCAGCACCGCGGCCTGATAGCGCGGCTCGACCGCCATCACGATGCCACCGTGGATGGCGCCGAACGAGACCCCGCTGTAGAGCAGCTTTCCGGGCTCGAATGAGAAGGCGGCCAGCGCCGGATCGAGCGCCTGCACGGCCGACCAGTCGCCCTCCGCGATGAGCCGCGCCAGACCGGAAAGCTCGAGCGTGGCCTGCCGGAACGGGTCGCGGGTCGCGGGCGGGTAGAAGCGCCGGACCGGATTGGGCGTGCCGGGCGCGTCGCCGAGCAGATCGATGTACTCGGCGGCCGAGGCGAGCGGCAGGTCCTCGACCAGCCCGTCGGGCCCGTCGGCGCCGGTCAGGTTGTGCTTGAGGTCGCGCCCGGCGGCCGCGATCTGGCGGTCGCCGTGATACGGAATGTCGATGCCGATCACCGCGTATCCGCGCGCGCAGAAGTCGTTGGCGATGGTAAACACGTTGGCGCGCGAGCCGCCCAGGCCGTGCTGGAACACGATGGCGCGGATGTTGTGGTAGTTGGCCTCGGGCCCGCCGTTGCCGGGCTTGGGCAGCGCCAGCGAGAACGGCACGTTGATCATGGCCTTGACCATGGGCTTGCCGCTGGGGTCGAAGCTGAACCAGCCCAGACGGCTCTGGCTGTCGGCCAGGTAGTAGGGGCTCTGGAAGCTGCCCTGGATTGCAAACCCGATCTGGTCGTGCGGATGGGTGGGGCCGAAAAATTCGTCCAGGCGGGCCGCGCCGAAATACTGGAAGCTGGCGGGCGCGAGCGTGGCGCGCGGATTGGGCAGCGCCAGCACGTCCGCGCGCGCCAGCTCGAGCGCACGCGTGATGGGATGCACCGTGAACACCGAGGCCGCCGCCAGCTTGCTGCGCGCGATGCCCTGCTGGGACAGCCAGCCCGAAAGCGACCGATAGGGCGGGCTGTCCAGGCCGCGCCCGAGATCGACATCGGCGCGCAGGGCGCGGCCGGCGGTGTCCCGGATCGCGGTCGTGAGCACGGCGGCGTACGATTCGCCCTCGATCAGCACCTCGCCCGGCCGCGGCGCCACGATGATCTGGTGATCGTCGTCGCGCGCGTGGCGTTGCACCGGCACCTGAGCGCCGTCCGGAAGATGGATCAGGAAGGCGCTGTCGTCGGTGAGCGAGGTCGCGTCGATCGGTCCCCCGCCCTGGTAGGCGAAGAAGACCCCGCAAGTGGCCCCGAAGCCGGGCTCCTGGTTGAGCGCATCGACCACGCCCCGCACCACGTTCGGATCGGAATCGACGCGGCTGGGCAGGCCTGCCACCTGAACCAGGCCGTCGCTCCCGCGATAGAGATCATTGGGATAGGGGATGTCGAGCACGGTCATGGGAGCGCTTGCGAGCCGAAAGGTCGCCACCGGCCCCGCGGGCGCCGTGGAGTCGTCGCCGCAGCCGATCAGAAGGAAAAAAACGGCTGCACCGGATGAGGCGAACCTCATGAAAGGACTATACAGTTGTCACCGTACGGGTACAATGCGCCCATGTGGAGCGGCCCGGTTGCAGTCAGCGGCGTGGGCCATTTCACGCATGAAAATTCGGCGGGAGAATGGTCGGGGCCGGGCCCGCGCCCGCCCCGATTGCCGCGCATGGACCGCTACACGCGCTGGGCCGTGCGCGCGGCCGACGCCGCGGTTCGCGATGCCGGGCTGGACCCGGCACGCTGGGACGGCGATGGGGTCGCGGTCGCGCTCTCGAGCGCGCTCGGCTGCTACGAGACCAACGCAGAGTTCCGGGTCGGGCTGGCGGCCGGCGAGCCCAGCCCGCGCCTGTTCGCGGCCACCCTGCCCTCGACCCCGGTGGGCGAGGTCGCCATTCACCTGGGTGCACGCGGCGCGCAGGTTGCGCTGGCACAGGGCGCCGACGCGCCGCTTCTGGCCCTGGCCCAGGCGCGCTGGCTGCTTGCAAGCGGCCGCGCCCAGGTCGTGATTGCGATCGCCTGTGAGGCCCTGACCCCGGGCCTGCGCGCGCTCTACCCCGACGCCCCTCCCGACGGCGCCCATGCGTTTGTGGTGGGGCGGGAGCCGACGCGCGGGGCGCTCCTGGGAGCGGGCGCCGCCTTTGGCGCAGAAGCGCGCAGCCGAGCCATCCAGTCGGCCTGCCAAGAGGCCGGGCTTCTCCGGCCGCCGGCCCAGGCCTCGCTCGAGGCCGGGCTCGGCAGCGGCCAGCCCACGCTCGTGACGGCCGTGGATCCGCTGGGGGGCGCGACCGCGCTGGTCGTGCGCTGATGGCCGATCTCCTGCCCCTGACCCCCCATGTGGCCGCGCTCTCGATCATGAATGCGACCCGCAGCAACATCTACGTGGTGCGCGACGACGAGGGCGGGGTCACGCTGGTCGACCCGGGTCCGGTCGGCACCGGGCCGTTCATCCTGGCGCTCGATCGGCGGGGCGAGGTGCGGCTGCGGCGGGTCGTGCTCACGCACGCGCACCCGGCGCACGCGGGCGCGCTGGCACGGGTGGTGCGCGGAACCGGCGTGCCGGCTTTCGTGGCCGCCGAAGATGCGCCCTATCTCGACGGACGCGCCGACCCGCTGCTGCCGCGCGGACGGCGCGGCCAGCTGATCGCGGCCCTGGGCAAGGTGATTGAGCTGTGCCCGCCGGTGTACAAGCTCGAGGCGCTCGCCCCCGGCCAGACGGTGGGCGCGCTCACGCCGATCGCGGTGCCCGGCCACACGCCGGGCCACATGTGCCTCCTGCACCGCGAGGACAAGGTTCTGCTCTCGGGCGACGCGGTCCTGCACGATGGCGAGAAGCTCCACCTGTCGCCCGACCAGATGAGCGAGGATCCGGCGCGTGCGCGGGCGGCGCTGGGCGCCCTGCGGGGCCTCGACATCGATCACCTTCTGCCCGGCCACGGCCCGCCGCTCATCGGCGGCGCCGGCCCGAAGCTCGAGCGCTTTCTGGCCGAGGTGGCATGACCTACCGGCTCGACCGTCTGCTCGAGCTGCGTCGGCAGGCCGTGATGGCGCGCGCGCGCGAGCTTTCGGACGCCGAGCGCGCCGAGGACGCGCTGCGCGAAAAGCTCGAAGCGATGGACGCCGCCCGCACGGCCGCGCAACAGCGCACGCCGCGCACGGCCGGCGATGCCGTCAAGACCCGCCACTACACCGAACGCCTGGCCGGCGAGCGGGCACAACAGGCTGACGCCGTGCGTGCAGCCGCGGCCGCGACCCGGGCCGCCCGCAAGGCGCTCGCGGAGGCGCGGGCTGATTGCGACGCGCTCGAGCGCCACCGCGAGCACGCAGTGGCCAGCGAGCGCCTGCGGCGGGGCCGCCGCGAAGCCAGCGAGGCCGACGACCTGGCCGGCCGCAGCCGCAAGAAATAGTTGCAAAATGGTCACAGCGTTGCCTGCGCACCATAGATTGGCTCGCAGATCTCGGCGAGTTAGAGGCGGCACGGGGCTTGCTGAAGCGGGCGCCATGCGCGCGCGTGCCCTCCTGTCCCCGCTTGCGGTTCTGCTCACCCTGCTCTGTTACGGCTGTGCGACCACCCTGCCTCCGGCTGCGGTGGCGATGGACGACCAGTTCGCGGCCGGCCAGGTCCACGCGACCCAGCTCCTTTTGCTGCCGACCGAAGTGCAGATCGCCCTATTCAATGAGGCCGGTCCGGCTCCGCAGTCGCTCGAGCTCGAGGTCTCGCGCGCCGCCAGCGCAATCCTCGAGAATGCGACCCGCCGCGCTCTCGAGGGCCAGGGCTACCCGGTGGCGGGCGTGCTGACGTGGGACGGCGCGGCGCAGCTTCGTGACGGCCGGCGCGTGCAGGCGCTCGACGCCGAAGGCATGGCCCTCCTGTACGGCGCGGTTGCGCAGGGCCAGGCGCCCCCGCCCGAGGTGCTGGCGGCCGCGCAGAGCGCGACCGGCGCCGACGCCGTGTTGTTCCTGGCCGCCTCGGGCCAGGACATCCCGGGCGAGTCGACCGGCGAGAAAGTGGCCAAAGGCATCTTCATCGGGCTTTTCATCGCGGTCATCGCAATCGCGCTCATCGCGTCGCATCATTCGGGCGGGTCGCGCGCGGCTGGCATCGGGCGCGGCGCGGGGAGCGCGGTGGCGGGGGCGGCGCGCGTGGGCGCGAGCGTCCACGTGGCCATGCCGAGTGGCGTGGTGGCGGGGGC
>DATFWX010000038.1:0-9492 GCA_035258845.1 Polyangia bacterium
AGCTGGCCCCGCGGCGCCGCTCGGGCGCGAGCGCGGAGGTCGATTTCCCGAGCGAGGGGCTCGACCTCGAGCGCCTGCTGGGCGACCTCGAGCGCGAGTATCTTTTGCGTGCGCTCGGCCGCGCCAGCGGCGTGCGCAAGGAGGCCGCGCGTCTGCTCGGAATCACCTTCCGCTCGATGCGCTACCGGCTGGCCAAACACGGCATCGATCCGGGCGAGGAGACGCCACCGCCAGGTGCCCTGCCGCCGATCGACGGCGGCAGCGAGCGCTGATGCATCGGCTGCTCAGGGCAGGCACGTTGCTGGCGGTGGGCGCCGCTCTGGTCGCGCTCACCATGTGGGCGCATGCCGAAGCCAGCTACCGGCGCGCGGGCCTACGCCCCGAGGCCGACCTTCTGGTGCTGCCGCGGCCGGAGGTCCTGCGCGTGACGGCACTCGGCCACACTGAGCTGGTGGCGGATCTGGTGTGGGTGCGCGCGGTCGTGTATGCGGGCGGCGAGATCGCGCACCGGGGCGACTTGAGGTGGCTCGACCGCTATCTGGACACCATTGTCGAGCTCGACCCGACCTTCCGCCGCCCCTACAAGTGGGCCGGTGTGGTGACCATGTACAACGGCAAGATCATCACCAACCAGATGGTGCGCCAATCGAGTCACTACCTGGAGCTGGCCACCCAGCGCTTCCCGCGTGACTGGGAGTTTCCGTTCATGCTGGGCTGCAACTATCTCAACGAGCTGCAGAGCACGGACCCCAAGCAGAAGGCGGAGTGGCGGCGCATCGCGGGCGACTACATCCAGCGGGCGGCCGTGATTGGCGGCGGACCGCCCTGGCTGCCCATCCTGGCGGCGACCATCTACACGCGCGAGGGTGAGACCGATCTTGCCATCCGCCACCTCGAGGAGGTGTACGCGTCGTCCGAGGATCCACGCGTCCGCGCGGAGGTAAAGGCCAAGCTGGCCCAGCTTCATCAGCAGGTCGACACCGAGCGCCTCGAGCAGGCGCGCAGCGCGCTCGTCGAGGCCTGGCGCGCATGGGCGCCCTACACGCCGCTGGATCTGTTCGTGCTGGCGGGCCAAGGGCGCGCTGACCAGACGCGCAAGCAGCTCACCGCGCAGCCGCGGCTGGGCGGACTCGAGGAGGCGGAGCCGCCCGAGCGCTGACCTTACTCGGTTTTTTCTTCCTTCTCGAAGTTCTTGATGATGGTCAGCGTGTCGTTGGGCCGGATTTCAATCGTCTGCGTGAAGTTGACGTCGAACTGCGGATTGGCCAGCTGCAGCTTGTGCTTGCCGGCGGGCAACGAGATCTTGGGATTGGGCGTGTTGCCGAAATCCTCGCCGTCGATCGTGATCTTCATCCAGGGCCGGGCGCCGACTTTGAGAAACCCCTGACCTTTGCCGCCGCTCGCACTCGCGCCTGCGGGCTTCTCCCTGGGCGAATCCATCGCCATCTCGCTGGTGCGGTCGGGTCCTACGCGAGGCGGCTTGGGCGCCGCATGCTCCCGGGGCGGTTTGGGCAGAGGCGCGGGCAGGTCGGTTCTCTCTTTGGGCCGGTTCGCCTCTGCGGTCAGAGGCGGCGGGGGCACGACCTGATTGCCCACGCCGATGCGGTCGAGCGCCGCGTCGACGGTCAGGTCGCAGCTGCCATCGAACTTGATGTCCTGCGTGGTTTCCTTGTAGCCGTTGTGCACGAGCGCAACCGCGTAGCGCTTGGTCGGATCCAACTTGACCTGCGCCGGGGTCTCGCCTGCGAACGCACGCCGCCCGCCCTCGATCAGGTAGGCCTTGGCGTGCGGCGGCTCGCTCTGGATGCGCACCTGCACGACCATCGGCCGCAGCTTTGCGTTCAGCCGCACCGGCTGCTTGCCGGCCTCGAGCATCACCTCCTGCGACCAGGGCCCGTAACAGGCTCCGCCCTTGACCTCGACCAGGTGCCGGCCCGACGAGATGCGGGTGACCTTCATGGGCGTCAGCCCGGTCAGCAGCTTGCCGTCGAGGTGGGCGGGCTGCCCCGGTGGCTCGCTCTCGAGCACAAACCCGATGTCGCCGGCCAGCGGCACCAACTCCGCGCGCAGCTCGGAGCGCCGGCCGGCCTTGACCTCGACCACCTGGTGGGCGGCCTCGTAGCCCTCGCGCTGCACGGTCACCTGATAGGTCCCCGGCGGCTTGTCGACCGTGAATGGCGTCTCCTTGGCCACCATGACCTGATCGATGAGCACCTGCACGTCGCTCGGGAAGGAGGTCACCAGAATGCTGCCGGAGCGGTGGCTGTAGCTGTAGAAGCCGAGCACTGCGCCCACGCTGACCACGAGCATGCCCGCGACCACGGCCAGAAGCGTCCCTACCCCGCGCGTGGGCGTGCTCGAGGCGCGCGCGCCGAACCCGCTGACTCCCAGGGGCCGGATCTGTGCCCCGCCGGGGGGAGGTAGGGTGGTGCCTTGGAACGAGCGCGCCACCGGCGGTGGCGTGTCGAGCGGCACATCGATCCCGGGCAGTGGGATGCGCTCGCTGGGCGGCGTGGGCGCCCCCGGCATGGTCGAGGTCAAGGCGACCGGCGGCGCTGGTAGGGGCGAGATTGGCTCGGAAATCGGGGGTCGAGAAATCGGCGGCAGAACGTGCGGTCCCGACGGCTCTTCGATCTCGACCTCGCCGGTGGGCTCGGCGAACGGAGCCGCATGGCCGTCGGGCTTATCGTAAATCTGGGTCTCCAGCTCCTCGTCGTCCCACTCGCTGCCGAGGCTGGCCGGGACCGCGGCCAGCGAGGCCGCCGGCGCCTGCGCACCCGGGGGCCCATAACCGGACCCGGACCCCATCCCGAGCAGGGTGGACCGCGGCGTGTTTGGATGCGAGAGCGCGTCTGGCGGCGGCGGTGGTGGTGCGCTCGGCGGCAGCGAGGGCGGGCGGCGGGGCGGCGCCACCGGCCTGAACTTGTGGGGATCGGGCGCTGGGATCGCGCGGTACTCCTCGAGCTTGCGCGTCTCCTCCTCGATCTCGGCCGCAAACGTCTTCTTCATCCACGCGGCCAGGTCCTTGCGCGAGTAGAATTCGCCGGCCGTATACATGAAGGCCTGCAGGTCGTCGTGCAGGTCGATCGCGTTCTGGTAGCGATCCTCGACGTCCTTGGCCAGCGTCTTGAGCACGATGCGCTCGAGCTCGTCCGGAATCTTGCGGTTGTAGGTCGAGGGCGGCAGGATCTCGACGTTGCGCACCTTCTCCAGCGTCGAGAAATCGCTTTCGCCCACGAACAGGCGCTCACCGGTCAAAAGCTCGTACAGCACGATGCCCACCGAGAAGATGTCGGACCGCCGGTCGATGGGCAGCCCGCGCACCTGCTCGGGCGACATGTAACCGAACTTTCCCTTCAGGATGCCGGCCTGGGTCTTGGAGGCCTTGCCGGCCGCCTTGGCGATGCCGAAGTCGATCAGCTTGATCTCGCCCTCGTAGCTGACCAGGACGTTTTGCGGCGAGACGTCGCGGTGCACCAGGTTCAGCTCGCGGCCCGAGGCGTCGCGCTTGTTGTGCGCGTAGTCGAGGCCCTCGCACACTTTCATGATGACGAAGCAGGCCTGCGCGATCGGCATGATCTGGCCCACTTGCCGGCCCCGATCGAAAATCGAGCGCAGATCCTTGCCGTGCACGAACTCGAGCGCGATGAAGAACGAGTCCTCGACTTTGCCGAGGTCGAAAATCTGGGCGATGTTGGCGTGGTTGAGCTGGACCGCGATTTTCGCTTCATCGATGAACATCTCGATGAATTCTTTGTCCTCGGCAATGTTGGGCAGGATGCGCTTGACCGCCAGCAGCCGCTCAAAGCCCTCGACGCCGAACGCCTTGGCTTTGAACACCTCGGCCATCCCGCCGACGTTGACACGCTCGAGCAGGTAGTATTTCCCGAACGGGATGGGCTTCTTCACCCGAACCCTCTACCCTCGCTAGGCGGGGTGGTCCAGCCCCACCATAGTGAGAAGTTCAGTATAGCATTTCATGAGTCAAGTCAACACTTTGTTGACACGCTCCCGGGCTTTGCGAAAGGATGCGCCCATGGCCGATTCGGAAGCCCCTTCGGACCTCGTCGAAATCTATCACACGGATGACGCGCTGGAGGCGGATGCCATCCGCGATGAGGTTCTCCTACCCAATCAGGTCGAGTGCGTGATTCTCGACCGGACCAGCCACCCCTTCAACACGCCGACCATGAGCGGCGCGCTGTTCATTGCGGTTCCGCGTGCAGACGCCGAGCAGGCGCGCGCGCTGGTGCGCGAGGCACGCGAAGCCGGGGTGATTTCGTCAGAAGGTGATTTCGTGTAGGCGCAGGGAAGCTGGGCTATTCCTCGATCCACACCTTGCGCATGACGTCGCCGGTCTGGATGGCATCGACCACGTCCAGGCCCGAAACCACCTGGCCGAACACGGTGTGCTTGCGGTCCAGGTGCGGCGCCGAAGCGTGACAGATGAAAAACTGGGAGCCCCCGGTGTCACGGCCGCGATGCGCCATCGACAGAGAGCCGCGCTCGTGCTTCTGGCGCGCGCCCGCGGTCTCGCACTTGATGGTGTAGCCCGGGCCCCCGGTGCCGTCGCCGACCGGGCAGCCGCCCTGGATCACGAAGTTGGGCACCACGCGGTGGAACTTGAGCCCGTCATAAAAGGGCCGTTTGACCGTTTTACCCGAGCGCGGATCGCTCCATTCCTTGGTCCCTTTGACCAGGCCCACAAAGTTGGCCACGGTGCCAGGCGCCTCGTCCTCGAACAGCTCGAGCACGATCTCGCCCCGGTTGGTCTCGACGTGCGCTTTTTTCATGGTGCGCGACTTTACCGCTTCGGTGCTTGCAGGTCGAGGAAAAGCAGCGTGCCGCCCACGGCGGCCATGGGCGCGACGGCGAGGCCCAGAAGCGGCACTGCGGTCAGCACGGAAGCCGCCAGCCCGAAGCCGATGGCCGCGCCCTTGTGCCGGCCCACCAGGTCCAGTTTCTGGGCAAAGCTCCAGCGTCGGCGCGTGGTTGGGTAGTCGAGGTAGTCGAGCGCCGCGTACAGGCTCGAGACCAGAAGGCTGGCCAGCCACATCCCGGGCACGAACAATCCGACCAGAAACAGGATTACGAGCAGGCCCAGGTAGGCCAGCGCCCGCAGCGCGGCATGACCGATCGAAAGCGCGGTCCCGGAAAGACCCGCCGAGGGCGGCGCCGCTCCCGACAGCGCCTCCACGCGCGCCGATAGCGCGTCGCAAAAGGGCGCAGCCAGGACCCCCTGGAGGGCCAGGAACACCAGGACCGCGCCCAGAAGCCCGCCCAGCCAGGCCAGCGCAATCACCCACCCGCTCGACTGGGCCAGAAAACGGTGGATGGCGAAGCGCAAGGCCAGGATCTCGCCGACGACCAGGGCCAGGCCGAGCAAAATCGGGCCGGGAAAGAACCGCAGCAGCGCCCGGTGGCGCAAGGCAAACGACAGCCCGCGGAGCGGGTAGGTAAGGCCGCGCACGAAGGAAACCATTCGAAATCCTTATACTGTATTTGTGCCCGGAAAGCTGGCTCGGAATGGCTGGAAACCGTAAAATAGAGAGCAACTCTTGCAGGCGGTTGCCGATACTTTAGAAAGAGGGACTAGACCATGAAGATCAAGGGGGCGGGTGGCGGCGCGCAGACCCCGCCCGTTGAGCAGCCGAAGACCGAGAAGACCGGCAAGGCGAGCGGAAGCGAGTTCGCCGGCAAGCTCGATCGGCTGGCGGCTGCGCGCGCGCCGGCAGTGCCCACCCCGCGCGTCTGGGGTCCTTCGCCGTCGGACGAGCTGCGCGCGGTCACAGCTGAGCTGCGCTCCGGCAAGATCGATGCACTTGCGGCCGCGCACCGCATCATCGACGACGTGATCACGCGCCGCATTGGCAGCGGGCTGCCGCTTGCGATGCAGAAGGAGCTGCGCACCCTCTTGGGCGAGCTGACCACGCGCGATCCGGCGCTGGCGTCCAAGATCCAGCGTCTGGCCAAGCGGAGGTGATCCAGCGATCCTCCTGAGGAGCTGCCTCGCCCTCTCCGCGTTCTCCGCGTTCTCTGCGGTGAATCTGTTGGGCTACGCGGCCGAGCCGCCGTCGAGGGTCCCGGTCACCGTGCTCGCGTTGCCACACGAGGACGTGCCGGACGAGCTGGCCGAGCGGGTGCTGCGTGGGCTCAGCCGCGCGCTGGGCAAGAACGTGCGCCTGGACGTCAAAGACGCCTCCAAGCTGCTGGCCGATTTCGCGGGCGACACCCCGACCGCCGACGTGGAGGCCGCGCGCGCTCTGTCCAAGCAGGGCGAGGACCTGCTTGCCAACCTGAACACGCGCGAGGCCCTGGAAAAACTCGCCGAGGCCGTGCAGAAGCTCGAGCGCGTGATGCCCTACATTCACAAACAGGAGCTGGCGGAGGCCACGCTCTCGCTGGCGGTTGCGCAGGGTCTGGAGGGCAACCGCGCGGCCGCGCAGAAGACCTTCGCGGATCTCCTGGTGTGGCGGCCCAAGGTCGACGAGGACGCCACCCGAGTGCCCCCGTCGCTGATGAAGCTGTACGAGGATACCCGGCGCGAGGTGGCGCGCCTGCCGCGCGGGTCGCTCGAGGTCCGCAGCGAGCCTGACGGAGCCCAGGTGTACGTCGATGGCCACTACACGGGGGTCACGCCCACCACCGCGGAGGGGCTTTTTGTCGGCTACCACTTCATCACGTTCAAGAAAGAAGCGTATCTGAAGCAGGTGGTGCGGGCGCAGGTCTCGGCCCGTCGCCAGGAGGTCGTGAGCGCGCAGCTCGAGCGCTCCAGCAAATACTTGCTTCTCCAACAATCCCTCGAGCGTTCGCGCGAGGGGTTCGGCGCCCGCGCCGCCACCGAGCCCATGGCCGAGCTGCGCTCGTACCTCTTTATCGACCAGGTCATCTTCGTACGCATGCAGCTCCAGAAGCCCCGGGTTCAGATCGACGCCGCTCTCTACGATCTGCGCTCGCGACGCCGCCTCTCGCAGGTGCACCAGGTGGTTTCACCCGACCGGGCGCAGCGGGCCGCCGACACGCTCGCGCAGAGCTTGTACGTGGGCGTGTCCTACGACGGCGCCCTGCCCGCGCCCGCGCCCGAGAAGCCGCCCGAGGTAACGCGGCCGCGCCCCTTCTACGCGCGCTGGTGGTTCTGGACGGCGATTGGCCTGGCGACCGCGGCTGCCATCATCATCCCGCTGGGTGCGCTGCCCGAGGATCGCTCGACACCGGGATTTACGTCGGCTTCACTTAATTTCTGAACGCGCGCGCGCCTGCGCGTGCTCGACCACCTGGCGCACCTCGGGCGACAGGAACACCCCTTCCAGGTCGAAGCGTGCCAGCGCCGCCGCCAAAAGGGCCACCTTCTCGCTCGCCGGCGCACGTCGATCGAGGATCGCGCGCCACTCGCCCTTGACCTTGCACAGCCCGCCCTGACCCACATCGCCGCCCAGAGTCTCGTACGAAAGCCGCACGCCCACCTTTTCAGCCACCCGCTCCAGCTCTTCCAGGATCTGCTCGGATTTCATGGCACGTCCGTTTGCTGGTCGTCCTCACGGTGCACGGTCGGCAAAAGCACCAGGAAGCCCGCACCCTGCCCAGGTGCAGAGCGCACCTCTACGCGCCCACCGTGCCGATCCACGATGTTCTTGACGATGGACAGGCCGAGCCCGGTGCCCGTGCCTGCGCTCTTGGTGGTGAAAAAGGGCTCGAAGATGCGGGGCAGATCGTCGGGCCTGATCCCGATTCCGTCGTCCTCCACCTCGATGGCAACGAATCTCGCGTCCTGGCGTCGCGTGGTCACGATAATCCGGCCACCCCGGTCCGACACCGCGTGGGCGGCGTTCGTGATCAGGTTGATGAACACTTGCTGGAGCTGTCCGCGGATGCCATAGATGGGCGGTACCTCACCCAGCTTGCGCTCGATCTCCGCCTCTGCCTTCCTGACGATGTGCTCGCAGAACGACAGCGACTGTTCGACCACCTCGTTGACGCTGACCGCGTCGATGTCCTCGCCCGACGGGCGGGCATAGGCCACCAGGTCGCGCGAGAAGCGCAGGATGCGCTCGGCGCCCTCCAGGATCTTGCCCATGCGCTCGACGTCGGCCGGATCGGCCTTGTCACGCTCGAGCTTTTTCTTGAGATAGTCGGCATAGACCGTGATCGACGTCAGGGGGTTATTGAGCTCGTGCACCACGCCGGCGGCGAGCTGGCCCAGCGTGGCCAGCTTTTCGGCCTGGATGACCTGGTGCTCGAGCGCTTTGAGCCGCGTCAGGTCCTGCCCGATCGCCACCACCGCGTCCACCTCGGCCTCCGCACCCGCGATGGCGGCCACGTTGAAAGCGGCCCGGATCTCGGCGCCCGAGCGCGACGGCAGCCGGACCTCGACCGCCGACGGTGTGTGGCCAGCCAATCCCTCCAGGATGAGCGCGGCCAGATCGCTGCGCCCATGCTCGGCCAGCCACTCCCTGAGGTCGCGCCCCAGAACCGCTCGCGGCGGAAAACCGGTCAAGAGGGCCAGCGCGCGGTTGAAGACGGTCACGCGGCCGCGCCGATCGACCGCAAAGATGAGCGCGTTGGCCTCTTCGATCAGCTTGGCCTGGTAATCGCGCAGGTACACTGTTTCCTGGGCCAGCTTCTTGTTGCGCAGCGCAACCGACAGCTGATTGCACAGCGGAATCAGGACCTGCTCGTCGGCCTCGAGCAGTCCGGCCAGGCCCGCCACGCGGGGCGGGTATTCCACGTTGAGCGCGCCGTGCAAGCTGCCCGAGGCCACCAGCGGAATCGCGATGCCGCGGTCGGCGGTGCCCTCGAACACGCCTTCGTACTGATCCGTGATGTAGAGGCGCGGGGCGAACGCAGCGCCCACGAGCTTGGTCTTGAGGACAGCGGACGGGCGTATGGCGAGCGGGGCCTTGCGCACGCTGGGGCGCAGCTGTCCCTCGGCGAACAGCGACGATAGCTCGAGCGTGCGCGGATCGACCACGCGGATGCACAGCGAGCGACCCGGAAACAGCGAGACCAGCATGCGCGCGTAACGGCCGACCAGCTCCTCCTCGGCCATGCCGAACGTGATCTCCTTGGTGATCGCGAACACCTGCTCGAGCACGCAGGCGGCGGTAGGGGGCCGCAACGAAAGCTTCTTGCCGCGCCCGGGAGCTCGTTTCGCGACCCGCGCCACCGCCGCCCTGCGCTTCATTCTGTGGACTTGTCCAGGTCGAGGATCTGGGTCGAGCCCACGTAGGCCTTGGTCTCGTAGCGCGTGATCTTGCCGATCTTGCGAACGATCTCGGCCATGCGCTCGGACTCGCGCAGGATGGTATCGACGGCCCGGAAGTTGGGGTCGTCCGACTCGAGCTTCTTCTTCATCAGCTCGGCGTAGCCCATGATCGAGGTCAGCGGCTGGTTGAGCTCGTGCGCGGTGGTGCCGGCGAGCTCCGCGATCAGCGCCTGCTTCTCGGTGACCATCAGCTTCTCCTGCGCTTGCAGGAGGCGCTGCTCCATCTTGAG
>DATFWX010000039.1:0-7285 GCA_035258845.1 Polyangia bacterium
TCGGCGCATACAGCGAGGTCAAGAGGGCCACCACGCTGGCCGCCGATACCGACAGCCACAGCACGGTGAAACCGCCGACGGTTGCACGCGCTCCGTCGACCTCCAGGAACGCGGCCGCGATCTCGGTGGCGGCGCCGAAGCGCTCGACCGCGCGCTCTTCGGCGTCTTCCGGCGTCGCGCCAGCCCGCCGCTCGCGAGCCGCGGCCTCGCGCAGATGATCTTCCACTTCGTTCATGATGCGCCGCCTGATGAGCGGTCCCAGGCGCAGGGCTGCGCGCAGCTCGTTGAGGTAGGTGGAGATACTCACGACACACCTCCTAGCACTGCGTTCATGGCCTGTGCGAACGCACGCCACTCTTCCTGCTGCGTGCGTAGCGCGGTGCGGCCGCGCGTGGTCAGCTCGTACACCCGCCGTTTGCGCCCGTTGTCGGGCGCGATTGCCCACGAGCTGCGCAGAAGGCCACCACGCTCGAGTCGATGCAAGGCCGGGTACACCGTTCCTTCGGCCAGGTCGAGCTTGCCTTGGCTGCGCCGGTTGAGCTGCTCGATGATGGCGTAGCCGTGCAAACCGGCCGCCTCGACCGCGGCCAAAAGAAGCAGATCAAGATGTCCTTTCAGGGTCTCGGCGTGCATGCCTAGGAACACTATGCCTAGCGTTGCAAAGTGTCAAGCACTTTTTTTGATATTTTTTAGGGGGGATCCGCCCCTCCCGGAGCCGCCCCCGGAGGTATCATCGCCCCGCTTTGAGCTCCCTTTGGCTGGTCCGGCATGGGCAAGCTTCGTTCGGCGCCGACGATTACGATGCCTTGTCTGAGCGGGGCATCGCGCAGTCGCGCGCGCTCGGGCGCTCGCTCGCCCAGCTCGGGCGCCCTTTCGACGCGCTCTACAGTGGGCCCCGCCAGCGTCAGATCGACACCGCGCGCCACCTTGTCGACGAAAGCCGTGCCGCCGGGATCGCCCAGCCCGAGATCACCCGCCTCCAGGAGCTGGACGAATACCCGTTCGAGGTGCTGCTCAAGCGCAGCCTGCCCCATCTTCTTTCGCACGACGCCGAGCTGCGGGCGTTCGTCGAGCGCGGCGGTTTTTCGGGTGGCGACCCGCGGGAGGTGGATCGCCATTTTCGTACCGCCTTCGAGTTCGTCATGCAAAGGTGGTCGCGCGGCGAGCTGGAGGCCGCCGGCGCCGAAAGCTTTGCCGCCTTCCAGGCGCGCGTCCGGCGTGGGCTCGAGCACATCATGGAAACCGAAGGCCGCGGCCGCACGGTCGTGGTCGTGACCTCGGGCGGACCCATCTCGATCACGTTGCAGCTCGCGCTCGGCCTCGCCGATACCATGGCACTCAAAATGGGTCTCGTCATCGCCAATGCGTCGGTGACCGAGATCAAGTACACCGAGCACGAGGTGAGCCTGACCGGCTTCAACTCGATCGCGCACCTGCCGCGCGAGCTCGTGACCTATCGATAGGAGCAATCATGGACTTCACGGTGTCGGACCGGATGCAGAAGCTGCTCGGGCGCATCGATGCGTTCCTGGAGGCGGAAGTGTTCCCGCGCGAGCTCGAGCTCTTGCGGCGCCCTTTCTTTGCGGCCGAGCCCGAGCTCGCAAAGCTGCGCGGAAAGGTCAAGCGCGACGGACTGTGGGCGCCCCAGCTGCCCGACGAGCTGGGCGGCATGGGCCTTTCGCTCGAGGAGCACGGCCTGGTCAGCGAGCGGCTGGGCCGAACTCCCTACGGGCACTACCTGTTCGGTTGTCAGGCCCCGGATGCCGGAAACATCGAGATCCTGCACAAGTACGGCACGCCCGAGCAGAAGCAGAAATGGCTCGAGCCGCTGGTGCGCGGCGACATCCGGAGCTGTTTCTCGATGACCGAGCCCGAGAGCCCGGGCTCCAACCCGACCCAGCTCGAGTGCCAGGCGCGTAAGGACGGCGCCGATTACGTCATCGACGGGCACAAATGGTTCACCAGCGCCGCCGACGGAGCCGCCTTTGCGATCGTGATGGCGGTGACCAATCCCGAGGCGCCACCGCACCTGCGCGCGAGCCAGATCATCGTGCCCACTGACACCCCGGGCTTCGTGCGCGTGCGCAACATTCCGGTCATGGGGCACGCCGGCGAGGGCTACGCGAGCCACGCCGAGATCCGCTACCAGGGCTGCCGGGTGCCCCAGGGCAACCGTCTGGGCCAGGAGGGTGCGGGCTTCTTGATCGCGCAGGAGCGGCTGGGGCCAGGCCGCATCCATCACTGCATGCGCTGGATCGGCATCTGTGAGCGCGCGTTCGACCTTCTGTGCCGGCGCGCCGTCAGCCGCCGCATCGACGGCGAGCGGACGCTGGCGAGCAAGCAGATCATCCAGGCCTGGATTGCGGAATGCCGCGCGCGCATCGACGCGGCCCGGCTCATGGTTCTCGATGCCGCCTGCAAGATCGACCGGGTGGGGTTTCAGGCCGCGCAGGTCGAGGTCTCGCTCATCAAGTTCTTCGTGGCCGATGTGATGATGGAGGTGGTGGATCGCGCCATTCAGGTCCACGGCGCGCTCGGCATCACCGACGACACCGTTCTCTCCTATTTCTACGCGCACGAGCGCGGCGCGCGCATCTACGATGGGCCCGACGAGGTGCACAAGGTGGCGGCGGCCAAACGCATCTTGCGGAAATATCAATCATGATCGACAACGCAGGCGCGGTCCGGCCGGGTGAGGAGCTCGATCTCTCGCGCCTCCTGCCCTATCTACGCCGGGTGCTCGCGGCCCCGCAGGCCGACCTCGTGGTCGAGCAATTCCCGGGCGGGCACTCCAACCTGACCTACCTGGTCCGCCTGGGCGGGCGCGAGCTGGTGCTGAGGCGGCCCCCGTTCGGGTCCAAGGTCAGGAGCGCGCACGACATGGCACGCGAGGTGCGCGTGCTCTCGAGGCTGGCGCCGGTGTACGCCCGCGCGCCGCGCCCGGTCCACTTTTGCGAGGACGAATCGGTCCTGGGCGCCAAATTTTACCTGATGGAACGCATCTCCGGGCTCATCCTGCGCAAGCAGCTGCCGCCCGGGCTCGCCATCGATCCACCCACCGCACAAAGGTTGTGCGAGTCGTTCGTGGATACGCTGGTCGAGCTACACGCCCTCGACTACCAGGCCATCGGCCTCGACGATTTCGGAAAGCCCTCGGGCTACGTCGAGCGCCAGGTCAGCGGCTGGAGCAAGCGCTACCGGGACGCCCAGACCGACCAGGTGCCCGAGCTGGAAGCGGCCGGCGCCTGGCTGGGCGCGCACATTCCCGCGCCCGCCCGGCCCGCCATCATCCACAACGACTACAAATACGACAACCTCATCCTGGATCCGTCGGACTTTACGCGCATCATCGGCATCCTGGACTGGGAGATGTCGACCATCGGCGATCCGCTGGCCGATCTCGGGACCGCGCTGTGCTACTGGGTCCAGGCCGACGACGAGCCGGCCATCCGCGAGTTCGCGTTCGGCCCCACCGCGATCCCGGGCAGCCTGACCCGGCGCGAGCTGGCCGAGCGCTATGCGCAAAAAAGCGGGCGCGACCTCGGCTCCATCGTATTCTATTTTGTGCTGGGCCTCTTCAAGTCGGCGGTGGTGGTGCAACAGATCTACTACCGGTATCAACAGGGGCTGACCCGCGACGAGCGGTTCGCGGCGCTGGGCGCGGGCGTGCGCCTGCTGGCCGCGCAGGCGGTGCGCGCCATCGAGAGGGCGAGCTTGTGAGCGCCCCGGGCGGCGCGGTCGGGCCCGGCGAGCGCGAGCTGGCGCTTCAGGCGCCGGCGGGCCCGGTGTCGGCGCTGCTGCTCCGGCCGGCCCAGCCGCGCTTCCTGTACGTACTTGCGCATGGCGCCGGCGCCGGCATGCGCCACCCGTTTCTGGCCACGGTTGCGCGCGCGCTCGCGACCCGCGGCGTGGCCACCCTGCGCTACCAGTTTCCGTATCTGGAGCGGCGGCGGGGCCGCCCCGATCCGCCCCATGTGCTCGAGCAGACCGTGCGCGCGGCGCTGGCCGAGGCGGCGCGCCGTCTGCCCGGGCTGCCCCTGTTCGCCGGTGGCAAGTCGATGGGGGGGCGCATGACGTCGCAGGCGGTCGCGCACGCGGGCGACGCGCCCGCGAGCGTGAGCGGCCTGGTCTTTCTGGGTTTTCCGCTGCATCCGCCCCGGCAGCCCGACGACCGGCGGGGCCAGCATCTGGATGCGGTGCCGCTGCCGATGCTGTTCTTGCAGGGGACGCGTGACGAGCTGGCCGATCTGGATCGGATCCGAGCCCTGACCGAGCGCCTGGGCGGCCGTGCGACCCTCCACGTGGTCGAGGACGCGGACCACGCCTTTCATGTGCGCAAGCGCACGGGCCGAACCGACGCGGCCGTGCTCGAGGAGCTGGCCGACGTCATGGCGGATTGGTTTCGACTGATCGCCAAGTAAATGATTGACGGGCGCCGCGGCCGTACATACCCTCTCCCCCAGCGCCACTCGCGAGCTCGAGGGGCCGATTCGCGGGCGCGCTGGAGGCCGCCATGGAGCGCACGGTTTCGCTCATGGTGAGTCTTTTTCTGGTGGCGTCCTGCAGCGGCGAGATCCCGTTCTCCCCAGCCGACTCCGGGATCCACCTGCCAGACGCCAACGCGCGACCCGACGCGCCCGTGGATGCGCCCGCACGCGACGCGCCCGCCGACGCGCCGGCCGACGCGCCGGTCGATGCGCCCGGCCAGACCGGCGCCCCCTGCGAGAGCGATGGCGGCCTGGCCTGTGCCGGCGATCTTTTGTGCTGCGCGCCCTGCTGCGTGCCCGGCACGCCCGCAGTCTGCACGCCTGCCGAGTCGAACGACGCCGGCATCGGCGTCGGGCAGTGCCCGCTGCCCGACCTGACCGTCGATCTGGATGATTTGCGGCCTTCGGTGACGCTGGAGCGCCAGCAGTTCGACCCCACCTCGTGCGAGATCCAGGAGGGCTGCATCGAGGCGGCCGGCGAGCGCCGCCTGCTCTCGTTCACCACCACCACGCCCAACTTCGGGACCGCGGACCTGGCGCTCGGCGACCCGGCCACCAGCCCCCTGTTCGAGTGGTCGCCTTGTCACGGTCACTATCATTTCAAGGGCTACGCGCGCTACCGGCTGCTCGACGCCAGCGGAACCGTGGTGGTTCGGGGGCGCAAGCAGGCCTTCTGCCTGACCGACCTCAGACGCTACGACAGCTTCCCGCTGGCGCGGCCCAATGGGCAATTCGACTGCAATGGCATCTCGCGAGGCTGGGCCGACATCTACGGCAACGGCCTGGCGTGCCAGTACCTCGACATCACGAACGTCCCGGCCGGAAGCTACACGCTCGAGATCACCGTCAACCCGGATCGCGTGGTGCCCGAGCTGCGCTACGACAACAACACGGTGACGGTGCCGGTCGTCATCCCGGCACCGCCGATGAGCCCGACCGATCCGTGCGATGTGCAGAGCTCGGGCCTGGACCGCGAGTGCGGGTTCGTAAACGGCGGCACCTTCTCGTGCACGCCCGGCGCGCTCGAGAGCGTCGGCTGCGGGTGCGGCCTCGGCAGCTGCACGGGCGACACCATCCTGCGCGTGTGCCCGGGCACGACCGTGTGCGCTGCTCCCGGGCTGGCCCAGAACGACGACTGCGGGGTGGTCGGCGGCTGCTCGAGCGCCAGCTTCACGTGCCCGGCCTCGGGTCAGTACACGGTTCTCTACGGGCCCTATGGGTCCGGCGACTCGGTGACCTGCACGCTGGCCCACCAGCCGTAGCCTGAAGCCGGAAGCCAATCCTCCGCGTTCTCTGCGTTCTCTGCTCTGAAACTCCCGCTCAAAATCCCGGTGTCTCCATGGGGCCGTCGGGGCGGCCGGTGATGAATTGCTGCACCACCGGATCGTCCGAGGCGCGGAGCTGGGCCGGCGTGCCCAGCTTGTAGACCACGCCCTGATAGACCATCGCGATGCGGTCGGCGATCGAGAAGATCGACGTCAGATCGTGCGACACCACTACGCAGGTCACGCCGAAGCGATCGGCCAGCTCCCGGATCAGCCGATCCACGCGGCGCGCGCTCACCGGGTCGAGGCCGGTGGTCGGCTCGTCGAATAGCACGTACTCGGGATCGAGCGTGAGCGCGCGCGCGATGGCGGCACGCTTGCGCATGCCGTCGCCCAGCTCGGCCGGGTAGCGGTCGGCGAACTCCTGCATGTGCACGGCCTGCAGGCGGCGCAGCGCCTCGCGCTCGGCGGCGGCGTCGCGCAGGCCCCGGTGTTTGCGCAAGGGCAGCGCCACGTTCTCGAGGATGGTCATGGAGTCGAACAGGGTCGAATGCTGGAACACCATGGCGCAGCGCTTGCGCACCTCGGCGAACGCTCTTTCGTCCAGGGTGTCGATACGCGCGCCGTCGAGCCAGATCTCGCCCGCATCCGGGCGCAAGAGCCCAATCAGGTGCTTGATGGTCACCGACTTGCCGACCCCCGAGGTGCCGATGATGAACAGCACCTCGCCCTTCTCGATGGTCAGCGTCATCCCGCGCAGCACCTCGGTGCCCGAAAACGACTTGCGCAGATCTCGGAATTCGATGGTCATGGCTGTTGCAGGAGGAAGTAGCTCAAGCCCGACAGCCCGAAGTCGAGCACGATGACCACGAACGAGGACGCGATGACCGCGCGCGTGGTGGCCTGGCCCACGCCCTCGGAGCCGCCGCGGGCCATGAGGCCGCAGTGGCCGGACACGAGCGGGATGGCGGCGCCGTAGGCGATGCACTTCAAGATGCCGGTCACGAGGTCGCCGAAGCGGACGCGATCGAAGTCGAGGAAGATGTGAGGATTGACGTGGAAGCTGGCGTAGGCGGTCAGCGTGCCCAGGGCGAGCGCGACCGCGACCCCGAACACGGTGAGGATGCCGGTCATGGCGAGCGAGGCCAGAAAGCGCGGCACGATCAGATACTCGATCGGCTCGACCCCGCACATGCGCAGCGCGTCCACCTGCTCGGTCACCATCATGGACCCGATCTCGGCCGCGATGCCGGCCCCGACCCGGGTGGCCAGCATCATCGCGGTTAGGGTGGGGCCGAACTCGTGGGTCAGAATTTTTACGATCTCGCCGCCCACCTGCGACAGGTCGCCGGTGATTCGATTCACCTGCAGGCAGGTCTGATAGACCAGCACCATGCCGATGAAGCCGAGCGTGACCGCGACGAAGAGCAGCGAGCGGTTGCCGATTTGATACATCTGGCGCACAAGCTCGCCCGGCTCACGGCGGCCCCGCAGGGCCCCGCGGGCGGTCTGGGCCGCGATGCGGCGAGCGAG
>DATFWX010000040.1:0-14755 GCA_035258845.1 Polyangia bacterium
GAGCTGGAAGGATGCGGTCGAGTTTCTGCTCCTGGGCGCGACCACCGTGCAGGTGTGCACCGCAGTCATGCATTACGGCTTCCGCATCGTCGAGGATCTGATCGATGGGCTGGATGCCTATCTGGACGAAAAGGGCTTCCGGAGCGTGCGCGAGCTTACCGGCCGCGCCAAGCCCAACGTGACCCGCTGGGAGGAGCTCGATCTCAACTACCAGATCATCGCGCACATCGACTACGACAAGTGCATTGGCTGTGGGCTGTGCTACCTAGCCTGCAACGACGGCGCGCACCAGTCGATCGCAGCCGAGCCCGAGCATGGTCGAACGCGGGTCACGATTCTCGAGGACCACTGCGTGGGCTGCAACCTGTGTAATCTCGTGTGTCCGGTCGAAGGATGCATTACCATGCGCCGCGTAGAAACCGGCAAACCCCCCATGAACTGGAAGGACTACCAGCGGCAGGCGAGCGGAGCCAGCGGAGGCTGAGCATGGAGCGCATCGGCAACCTGATCAATGGCGAGTGGCAGGCCGCCCGGAGCGGGCAGTCGAGCCCTGATCTGAATCCGGCCAACAGCGACGAAGTGATTGCAGAGTTTCCGAAAAGTGGCGTGGACGATGCGCGAGGGGCGGTGGCAGCCGCCAAGGCGGCCCTGCCCGGTTGGCGGGGCACGCCTGCGCCGAGGCGGGGAGACCTTCTGTTTGCGGCCTGGGAGCAGCTGCGTGCGCGCAGGGAGGAGCTGGCGATCGCGCTGACCAAGGAGGAAGGCAAGACGCTGGCCGAGTCGCGGGGCGAGGTGCAGAAGGCCCTGAACGTGATGGAGTTCATCGCTGGGGAGGGCCGGCGCCTGGGCGGCGACGCTCTGCCGAGCGAGCTGCCGGCGACGCTGGCCTACACGGTGCGCGAGCCGCTGGGCGTGGTGGCGGCGGTCACGCCGTGGAACTTTCCGGTTGCGATTCCGGTCTGGAAGATCGCGCCCGCTCTGGTGGCCGGCAACACGGTGGTGCTCAAACCGGCGTCGCTGACCCCGCTCTGCGCCAAGATCATCGCCGAGGCGTTTCTCGACGCCAAGCTTCCGCGCGGCGTCTTGAACCTGGTTTTCGGCGCCGGCGGCACGGTCGGCGATGCGTTGGTCGAGCATCCCGACGTCGCGGCGGTCTCGTTCACCGGATCGAACGATGTCGGAACGCGCCTGTATCAGCAGGGCGCGGCCGCGCACAAGCGCGTGCAGTGCGAGATGGGCGGAAAGAACGCGCTCGTGGTGCTGGAGGACGCGGACCTGGATCTGGCGGCGGCGGCCGCGGCCGATGGCGCGTTTGGCTCGACCGGCCAGCGCTGCACCGCCACCTCGCGGGTGGTGGTGGCGCAGGAGGTCGCCGAAGCGCTGACCGAGAGGATCGTGGCGCGTGCGCGGGAGATCGTGGTCGGCGACGGCATGCGCGAAGGCGTCAGCATGGGTCCGCTGGTCGACCAGAATCAGCTGGAGACCGTGCAGAGCTATATCGAGATTGGCAAGACCGAGGGAGCGCGTGTGTTGGTTGGGGGCGAGCGCCTCCGCGAGGGGGCGCTCGCCAAGGGGTTTTTCGTGGAGCCCACGGTTTTTGGCGATGTGCGGCCCGACATGCGGATCGCCCAGGAAGAGATTTTCGGACCGGTGCTGTCCATCCTGGCGACCTCTGACTTCGAGGAGGCGCTTGCGGTTGCCAACGGAGTGCGTTACGGGCTTTCGTCGTCGATCTATACCCGCGACGTGGCCCGCGCCATGAGCTTCTGCGAGCGCATCGAAACCGGAATCGTCCACGTCAACTCGCCGACCGTGGGAGGCGAGGCCCATCTGCCGTTCGGCGGCATGAAGGCGACCGGCATCGGCGAGCGCGAGATGGGTCAGACCGCAGTCGAGTTCTATACCCAATGGAAGACGGTCTACATCGACTACACCGGCGCACGCCGGACCAGCAAGGTGTACTGATGAAGCTGCGCGGCGGGGAACGGACCATCGGCGTCGCCGACCTTTCTGGCGCCAAGAAGTTCTTCGTAGAGGCGCTGGGCATGCGCGTGCTCGAGCAGAGCGGAAGCGCGCTGGTGCTGGATGCGGGCGCGCGGCTGCGCGTGCAGCAGGGCCCGGCCGGCGGACGAGTCGAGCTGGAGACAGCGGGCCTGGCCCAGCTCGTCGAGTCGCTGGACGAGAAGGGCTATTACGCCGACGGGCCCAAAGAAACGCCCGAGGGCGCCTATGCCGACGTGGACGGCGTGCAGGGGGTGGAGATCGTGATTTGGGAGGCGAAGTGATGACGCGCATGGTCAAGAGCGGGCTTCTACAACTATCCAATCCCATCAACGACGAAGGCCGGCCGGTCGTCGAGATCCAGGCCGCGATGTTCGAGAAACATCTGCCCTGGATCCATCAGGCCGGCCAGCAGGGCGTCCAGATCCTGTGCCTGCAGGAAATCTTCAACGGGCCCTATTTCTGCCCGTCACAGGATCGACGCTGGTACGACGCGGCCGAGCCGGTGCCGGGACCGACCGTCGAGAAGCTGCAGCCGATTGCGAAAAAGTACGGGATGGCCATGGTGGTGCCGGTCTACGAAAGAGAGATGGCCGGCGTCTACTACAACACCGCCGCCGTCCTCGATGCCGACGGGCGCTATCTGGGCAAGTACCGCAAGAATCACATCCCGCACACGTCCGGGTTCTGGGAGAAATATTTCTTCAAGCCGGGCAACCTGGGCTATCCGGTGTTCCGGACCCAGTTCGCGACCATCGGGGTCTACATCTGCTACGACCGCCACTTCCCGGAGGGCGCGCGGCTTCTGGGCCTGCACGGCGCCGAGATCGTCTACAACCCGAGCGCGACCGTGGCCGGCCTGTCGCAGTACCTGTGGAAGCTGGAGCAGCCCGCGCACGCGGTCGCCAACGGCTACTTCATGGGCTGCCTCAACCGGGTCGGCAGCGAGGCGCCCTGGAACGTGGGCAAGTTTTACGGGAGCTCGTATTTTGTCGATCCGCGCGGCCAGATCCTGGCCTGCGGAAGCGAGGACAAGGATGAGCTGGTGGTCGCGCAGCTCGACCTCGACGTGATCGAGGAGGTGCGTCGCACCTGGCAGTTTTTCCGCGACCGGCGGCCCGAAACCTACGACGAGATGACGGAGCAGCTGCCATGAAGACCCTGATCAGCGGCGGGACCATCGTCACAGCCAGCGACACCTACAAAGCCGACCTCCTGGTCGAGGACGGCAAGGTGAGCATGATCGCCGGAAGGATTCCGGTCGAGGCCGACCAGCGCATCGACGCCACCGGCAAGTATGTGCTGCCGGGCGGAATCGACGCGCACACGCACTTGGACATGCCGTTCGGCGGCACGGTCAGCTCGGACGATTTCGAGACCGGCACCATCGCGGCCGCGTACGGCGGCACCACCACGCTGGTCGATTTCGCAATCCAGCAGAAGGGCGAGACGCTGCGCAAGGGTCTCGATACCTGGCACGCCAAGGCCGAGGGCAAGGCCGCCATCGACTACGGCTTCCACATGATCGTGACCGATCTGCCGCCGTCCGTGGAAGAGGAGATGGGGGCGCTCGTGCGTGAAGGCGTGACCAGCTTCAAGCTGTTCATGGCCTACCCGGGCGTGCTCCTGCTCGACGACGCCTCCATCTTTCGCGCGATGCTGCGGGCGGGCGAGCTGGGGGCGCTCATCTGCATGCACGCCGAGGCCGGGCTGCCCATCGACGTGCTGGTCAAGCGCGCGCAGGCGCGTGGCGAGCGGGCGCCCAGGTACCATGCGCTGACGCGGCCCGCGCGCGCGGAGGCGGAGGGCACCAACCGTGCGCTCGCGCTGGCCGAGATGGCCGGTGTGCCGGTCTACATCGTGCACCTGTCGGCGGCCGAGGCGCTCGAGCGCGTGATGGAGGCGCGTGACCGCGGTCTGCCCGCCTACGCCGAGACCTGCCCGCAGTATCTGTTCTGCTCGCAGGACGACCTGGCGCGCGAGGGCTTCGAGGGCGCCAAGTACGTGTGCACGCCGCCCCTGCGCCCGCAGTCGCATCATGATCATCTGTGGCGAGGGCTCAAGCTCAACGATCTGCAGGTGGTGTCGACCGATCACTGCCCGTTCTGCGTAAAGGGGCAGAAGGATCTGGGGCGCGACGACTTTGCCAAAATCCCGAACGGCATGCCCGGGATCGAGACGCGCCTGTACCTTCTGTGGGAGGGCGTGCGCGACCGGCGCATCTCGATGAACCGGTTCGTCGAGATCACCGCGACCGCACCGGCCAAGCTGTTTGGCCTGTATCCGAAAAAAGGCACCATCGCGGTCGGCACCGACGCCGACCTGGTGGTCTGGGACTCGAATCACGAGCATGTGCTTTCGCAGAAAACCTTGCACATGCGGGTCGACTACAGCCCCTACGAGGGGCGCAAGGTGGTGGGTGCACCTGCGGCCGTGCTGTCGCGCGGCGAGCTGATCGTGCAGGGCGGCAAGTTTCTGGGCCGTCCGGGCCGGGGCCGCTTCCTCAAGCGCGGAACGTTTGCGCTATGAACTCGCAGGAGATTCGCGAGAAGCACGGGCAGTTCACGTTCGCGACTGCGAACTACTACAAGGAGCCGATTGCGCTCGTGCGCGGCGAGGGCACGCGGCTCTGGGACGCCGACGGACGCGAGTACCTGGATTTCTTCGGCGGCATCCTGACCGTGAGCCTGGGTCACTGCCAGAAGGACGTGACGGCGGCCGTGCGCGAGCAGGTGGGCGTGCTCGTGCATGCGTCCACCCTGTACCCGATGGAGCCGCTGGTGCGGCTGGCCGAGCGGCTGGCCCAGATCACGCCGGGCGGCGGGCGGCTGCGGCGCAGCTTCTTCACCAACAGCGGCACTGAAGCCGACGAGACCGCCATCACGCTGGCCAAGGTCCACACCGGCGAAAGCGAGATCATCGCGCTGCGCCACGCCTACAGCGGGCGCTCGCTACTCGCGCAGACCGTGACCGCGCACGCGCGGTACCGGCCGCACGGATCGCAGGTCCCGGGCGTCGTGCATGCGGTTTCACCGTATTGCTATCGCTGCCCGTTCGGGCTCACCTATCCGAGCTGCGAGCTCAAGTGCGCGCAGGACATCGAGGAGCTGATCCTGACCACGACCTGCGGGCGGCCGGCCGCGTTCATCGCCGAGCCCATCCAGGGCGTAGGCGGCTTCATCACGCCGCCCAAAGAGTACTTCCAGGTGGCGGTCGGGATCGTGCGCAAGCACGGCGGCCTGTTCATCTGCGACGAGGTGCAGACCGGCTTCGGCCGCACTGGCGAGAGTTGGTGCGGCATCGAGCACTGGAACGTGGAGCCCGACATCGTGACCTTCGCCAAGGGCATCGCCAACGGCTTTGCGCTGGGCGCAACCACCACCACGGACGAGATTGCCAAGTCGTGGCAAGCCGCGACCATCTCCACCTTCGGCGGAAATCCGGTGTCGGCCACCGCGGCCCTGGCCACGCTCGACGTGATGGCGCGCGAAAACATCCCCGAGCGGGCGGCTCGTCTGGGCGCCCGGTTGCGCGAGCGGCTCGGGCTGCTCAAGGAAAAGCACCCGCTGGTGGGCGATGTGCGCGGCCTGGGCCTCATGCAGGCCGTCGAGCTGGTGCGCGACCGCAAGACCAAGCAGCCGGCGATGGAGGAGACCGACGCCTTCATGGAGGCGTGCAAGCGGCGTGGCCTGCTCATCGGCAAGGGCGGCCTGTACGGCAACGTGGCGCGTCTGTCGCCGCCGATGCTCATCGAGCCAGCCGAGATCGATGCGGCGTGCGACCGCATGGATCAGGCGCTCTCCGAGGTGGAGCGTGGGGGAGCGCCGGCTCGCTGACGGGCGGGTCGAGCTGGAATCGTGGCGCGAGATCGTAGGGTCGCCGCTTTCCAACCGCGATCTGGCGCCGGTCCCGATTGCCGAGCGCACCTGGACCACCTACAACTACGCCGCGCTCTGGATCGGGATGGCGCATTGCATCCCGACCTACACCTATGCGTCGGGGCTGATCGCAAAAGGGATGAGCTGGAGCCAGGCGCTGTTTACGATTCTGCTCGGTAACTCGATTGTACTGATTCCAATTCTGCTCAACTCGCACCCGGGCACCAAGTACGGCATCCCGTTTCCGGTGTTCGCGCGGGCCGCTTACGGCACCATCGGGTCGAACCTGCCCGCGCTCATGCGCGCGCTGGTCGCGTGCGGATGGTTCGGCATTCAATCGTGGATCGGCGGCGAAGCGCTGCACGTGTTTTTCCGCACGCTCTATCCCAGCTGGCCGACGCTCCTGGGAGGCCCGGTGGCCGGCCACGCGCCCACCGAGTGGCTGTCGTTCCTGCTGTTCTGGGCCATCAACATCCTCATCATCTATCGCGGCATGAACCTTTTGCGCAAAGTGGAGAACTGGGCGGCGCCGTTCGTGCTGGTCATGACCGCGCTTCTGGTGTGGTGGGCGCTGACACGGGCGCACGGGCTGGGGCCCATTCTGGCCACGCCCAGCCGATTTGCCAGCTTTGGCGAGTTCTGGCCGGTTTTCATCCTGTCTTTGACCGGGATGGTGGGCTACTGGGCCACGTTGTCGCTCAACATGTCCGACTTCACCCGGTTCGGACGCAGCCAGCGCGAGCAGGCGGTCGGGCAGGTGGTGGCGCTTCCGACCACCATGACCGTGTTCGCGGCCATGGGCGTGGTCATCACCAGCGCGAGCGCGATCATCTACGGCAAAGCGATCTGGGACCCGGTCGACCTGGTGGGTCGGTTCGGGCACGCCTGGATCGTTGCCATTGCAATGTTCACGGTCGCGGTGGCCACGTTATCGGTCAACATCGCGGCCAACGTGGTGTCGCCGGCCAACGACCTGGCCAACGCGTTCCCGCGCTGGATCACGTTCCGCCGCGGCGGGCTGCTCACCGGCATCATCGGAATCGCGATGAAGCCCTGGAAGCTGCTCGAGAATCCGACCCGCTACATCGACGGCTGGCTGGTCGGCTACTCGGGCGGGCTGGGCTCGATTGCCGGTGTGCTGATCGTCGACTACTGGATCGTACGGCGGCGCGAGCTCGCGCTGCGCGATCTGTACCTGCCGAGCGGCGTGTACGCGGGCTGGAACTGGCGCGCGGTGGTGGCCACGCTGGCCGGCTGCACGGCCGCCTGGATTGGGCTCGTGGTGCCGCCGCTCAAGCCGCTTTACAGCTATGCCTGGTTCGTCGGCTTCGGTGTGGCCGGGCTGCTCTACCTCATGCTGATGCCGCGCACGGCGGCCGCCCCGGTGGCGCAGCCGCTCGGTTGACGCTGCGCGGGCGCTCGGATAGGCTGAAACCGACGAGGCTTGCATGCAGCTTGCGCTTTACGGTCTGTGGTTGGCCGGACCCTGGGCGGTGGCGGTGGTGCCGGTCGATCCGGCCGATGCCAGCCTGGCCCAGGATCTGTCGAGCGTGCTCGAGGCCAGCGTGGCCGAGCTGACGCACGCACCGGTCGTGGCCAGCGAGGACTTCCGGGCCCACATGGGCCTGACCGGCCGCAGCATCCTGGATTGTGCCGCCGACGCAGCCTGCATCCGTCGCGCGGGCGAGGCGCTGCGGGTGGAACGGATTCTGGTGGGTCAGGTTTCGCGCGGCGTGGGCGACGAGTTCATCCTCAACGTCAAGCTGATCGAGGTGGCGACTGCCAAGATGGTGCGCAACACCATCCGCCAGGCGCGCGGCGTGGAGGCCTTGATCGAGCAATCCAAGACGGTGATCGCCGATTTCGGGCGCGGCCCGCTTCCTGAACCGCAACCGTCGGCGCCGCCGCCCGCGTCCGAGCGATCGTCGTCCGGGTGGTTGCCGTATGTGGTGGGCGGGGTCGGGGTTGCGGTGGCGGCTACCGGCACCATCCTGGTGCTGTCGGTCGGGGGCGACTACGACCACCTCAAGCAGACCTGCGCGCCCAGCTGTGATCCGGGCTCCTGGAGCGGGCTCCACACCCGCGTCGAGACCGGCTACGTGCTGATCGGTGTGGGCGCGGCCGCGGTTGCGACCGGCGCCGTGCTGTGGCTGCTGCAGCCGCGGTCGGGTCGGCCGGAGCGGCGGGCCTGGATCTTGCCGACGCTAGGTGGCGTCACATCTGGAGTGCGGTTTTGAGGCGGCTGCGCTGGCTGGCCTGCGGCCTGCTCGCGGCCGGCTGCTACGACTTCGATGGGCTGTCGTCCAATTTCAACGTCAGCGGCCAGTATTCGGTCAACGTGACCAACGGCGCCAATGGCTGCAACTTCGCGGATTGGAGCACGGGTGCCATGAGCTCGGGCATCCCGCTCGCAATCACGCAGAACGGCTCCAATGTGGTGGCGACGATCGGTGGGCTCGCCGGCGACTGGGTCAACTTCGTGTGCGGCGGCCGAGATCTGGTGGGCACAGTGGACAAGGGCACCTTGCAGGTCGGCATCGCATGCACCAAGGCGCAGACGCAAGGCACCTGTACCTACCGCATCGTCGCGCAGGCGACCGCAACCGTCTCCGGCGACGCCATCATGGGCACCATCGACTACTCGACCGTGACCAACAACGATCCAGGCTGCGGCACCCTGCAGAGCTGCCACAACCAGCAGCGCTTCAACGGCGCGCGGCCGCCCACGCACTGAGGATGCGCCGGGTGGCGGTCGAGATGGGCGCGTGCGCGACCTCGGGCGGGGCGGCCCACCGGTGGGCCTCGTAGCCGGCCAGCCGGACGCGGCCCGCAGCCGCCTCGGCACCGAAAATGTGGAACCGCATGTGGCGATGCGTGAGCGTGTGCTCGACCAGCCCCACCTCCCGCGCCGTGCGCATGCGCAGCCCCACCCGGTGCACGGCGTCGCGCGGTGACTGGCCGGTCGGGAACTCCCACAGCCCGCCCCACAGGCCGCGGGGCGGGCGGCGCACCAGGAGCAGGCGGCCCTGCCGGCGCAAGACCACGACCGCTTCCTCGACCAGCGGCACCGTGCGCGCGGGACGCGGCGGCGGCACTTGCTCCTGGATGCCGCGCGCGCGCGCCTGACAGAACGCGACGGCCGGGCAGACCAGACAGGCGGGCTGGCGCGGCGTGCAGACGGTTGCGCCCAGCTCCATCAGGGCCTGATTGAACGAGCCCGGGGCCGGGCCGCCCCGCACCAGCTCGGACGCGACCTGCCAGGCCGCCTTGCCATCCTCGGCGAGAAACAGGCGCGCCAGCACGCGCAGGGCATTGCCGTCGAGGGCCGGGGCGGGCTGGCCGAACGCGATCGAGGCGATGGCACCGGCCGTGTAGCGGCCGATCCCGGGCAGCGCGCGCAGGGCCTCCACGGTGTCGGGAAGCCGGCCGCCATGCTCGGCCACCACCTGCTGCGCGGCGCGGTGCAGATTGCGCGCGCGCGAGTAGTAGCCCAGCCCGGCCCAGAGCCCGAGCACCTGGTCGAGCGGCGCCGCGGCCAGCGCCGCCACCGTCGGGAGCGCGACCATCCAGCGCTCGTAATAGGCGCACACCACCTCGACCCGAGTCTGCTGCAGCATGATCTCGCTCACCCAGATGGCGTACGGGTCGCGGCTGCGGCGCCAGGGCAGATCGCGACGCGACCGTTCGTACCAGTCGACCAGGGCAGCTCGCACATCCATCGCGCGCAACAATATGCTAGATCATCGAGCGGTGGCGGACGAGAGCAGACGCGACAAGCTGACCCGCACCCAGCTCGAGCTGGTGCTGCGGCGGGCGGCCGAGCTCGAGCAGAGCGGCGGACAAGCCGACGAGCTGGTCAGCGAGGAAGAAGCCGAGCGGGCCGGCCTCGAGGCGGGCCTGTCGCGCGAGGCCCTGCAGCGCGCGCTGGCCGAGGTGCGTGTGGGAGGCCTGGCGCCGGCCGCGCCGCCGACCGCTCTCGACCGCACGATCGGCCCGGCTGCGCTCGTGGTCGAGCGTGTGGTGCCGGGCCCGCTCGCAGAGGTACGCGCGCGCGTCGAGCGCTTTTTGCGCGGGCAGCTCATGCGGGTCAAGCGCAACTTCGGCGATCGCGTGGTGTGGCAGCAGGCGCAGGGCTTCTGGCCGGGTCTGGTGCGCGCGTTCGACTGGTCGCGCCAGTACGCGCTGGCCCAGGGCGTCGAGATCGAGAGCGCGATCACCGAGGAGCCCGATGGCTCGGGGCGCGTGCGCGTGCGCATGAAGCTGGACGTGCGCGCGCTTCGTCGTACGCGCGCGGGCGCGGCCGCGGCCGGGTTGGTGCTGGGCGCGGGTGCGGTTGTGAGCGGGCTGTTTCTGCACGCGATTGCGAGCGAGCTGGTCGTGCTGGCGGCGGGCGGCGGCTTGGCCGGCGTTTCGGTGCTGGCCTCGCGGCGCGCATACCGACGGGATCTCGACCGGCTGCAGATTGCGATCGAGCGCTTCTTCGACGCGCTCGAGCACGAGCGGTAACCGCCCGTGGACACACGGTGGTGAAAAATCGGTAAGCTTGATTTCACTGAAGCGGTTGATGTAGGCTCCGAGCACACCTCACGGGGGAGGTTTCCGATGCGCGTTCGAACGCTGCTCGCGGACTGTGATATCAGGACCGCCAACGTCGTCGACGCGGCCGACGTGGTCTACCTGACCCAGCGCGCATATGCGGAGCCCTATCGTGCGGGCACTCCGGTTTTGTTCGTCGACGAGGACGAGGAGTCGCTGGCGCGCGACATGGACGCCGGGTGGCGGATGCTGGTGGCCCATTACGGTGGATTGGCCGTGGGTGCGGTGCGCTTCCGAGGGGACGGAGAGGGCGTCCGGGTGGCCCGGCTGGTCGTCCATCCGCTCCATCGCCGGCGCGGAATTGCAGCTGCGCTTCTGCGATCGGTCGAGCAGGAAGCGGCGTCGCGCGGCCTGCATCAGCTCGCGACCGAGGTGCCGGCCGACCGGGGCCTCGTGGAGTTTCTGGAGCACCGAGGCTTCGCTCAGCGATCCGAGCGGACCGTGGGGCCGCTTCGCTTCGTGTCTCTGGCCAAAGCGCTGGCCTGAGCGGCTGCCCCGACTGGTTTCGCTGGGATGCTTGCGACGCTGATTGCATTCACGGCGGCCGGGCACATCGCTGTCGTGGAGGCGCCGACCGCGGATCGGCCGCGCGACCCAGAAACCGGGCAAGCCGTCGCCCGCGCGCTGGGTGCGGTGACGCCGGCCGAGGCGGGCGCGGCGCTCGCTGACCGGCTGCCGCCGGTTATGCCGGGCGGAAAGTCGGAGCCGGTGCTGGAGGCAGAGCGGCTGTTCGTCAAGGGACGCGACGCCTATCTCGACGGCAAATTCGAGGAAGCAACCACCGAGCTTGCGCAAGCGCGCGACGTGCTCGGGAAAGCCATCGAATCATTCGAGGAGGAGCGGCAGGCTGCGGAGACCCTGTTCAAGGCCCACATGTACCTCGCGTTCACGCTGCACGCGCGCGGCGGCAGCTCGCTGGGCGAGGCCACCGAGGCCATGAAAGAGGCCCTGCGCACGTTCCCCAACCTCGAGCCGACGGTGGCCGAGTATGGGCCCGAGAACATCAAGTTCTATCGGCAGGTCAGGCAGCACATGGAAAGCGGCCCCACCGGGCGGCTGCGCGTGCGCACGCCGGGCGAGCAGGCGAGCGTATACCTGAACGGGCGCCTGGTTGGCGTGACCCCGCTCGAGCTGCGCCGCGTGTTTGCGGGTCGCTACCGGCTGCATCTGCGGCAGGGCTCCGAGACCAGCCGCCAGCGCATCGTCGAGCTGGGCGCGGGCGACAACGAGATCGAGGTCGATCCGGCGCTCGACAGGGCGCTCCGCACCGACGGTGGGGCGGCGCTCGTGTACCCGTCGGCGACCGCGCGCAAGGCGCAGCTCGCGCGCCACGCGGTTGAAGTGGCACAGCTTCTGGGCGCCGACGGTGTGCTCGCATATTGGTCTGCCGACGGGCGCGTGCACATGGCCATGGTCGATCGCCACGGCAACGCGCGCTACGCAAGCTGCGCGCCCGACGAGGCCGGCCCGACCGCGCTGGCGCTTCGTGATGGTCGCATCGGCGAGGTGGTTAAGGGCGGCCCCGAATCGCCGCGCCGCATCTGGACCTGGGTGGCGGGCGGAGTGGCCGTGGCCGCGCTGGCGACGGGGGTCGTGCTGGGCTTGTCCTACAATTCGGACGTCGACGATTTGAACAAGAAATATCCCGACGGCGTGGTGCGCGACCCGAAAGACTTCGACACCATCGACAGCGCGCGCAGCAAGGGCACGGCCGCCAACGTGATGTTCGGCGTGGCCGGTGCCGCTGCCGTCACCGGTGCGATTCTCTTTTTCTACGAGGGTCGCGCGGCGAGCGAGCACGCGCTCGTGCCCACGGTCGGACCGCACTTTGCAGGCGCTGCCTGGCGGTCGAGCTTCTGAGAGGGCGTGAAAACCGAGGGGCGGCCGGCTTGGCGCCGGTCGCCCCTCTCGTATGAACAAAGCGAGGTGGGCGCTCGATCGCTTGCTAGAAGTCGCCGCCGAAGTCCTCGCCGCCCATGCCGCCACCCGGAGGACCGCCCGCGGCCGCGCCCTTTTCCTTCTTCTTGGGCTTCTCGGCCACCAGCGCCTCGGTGGTCAGCATCAGCGAGGCCACCGACGAGGCATTCTGGAGCGCGCAGCGGACGACCTTGGTCGGATCGATGACGCCCGCCTTGACCAGATCCTCGTACTCCTCGGTGGCGGCGTTGAACCCGAAGGCCGCCTTGCCCGCCTTGACCCTCTCGACCACGATCGATCCGTCGACGCCCGCATTCCCGGCGATCTGCCGCAGCGGCTCCTCGAGCGCGCGCAGCAGGATCTTGACGCCGTACTGACGATCGTCGTCGAACTTGACCTTCTCGAGCACCGGCAGGCAGCGCAGGAGCGCCACGCCGCCGCCCGGCACGATGCCTTCCTCGACCGCAGCGCGCGTCGCATGCAGCGCATCCTCGACCCGCGCCTTCTTCTCCTTCATCTCGGTCTCGGTGGCCGCGCCCACCTTGATCACCGCAACGCCGCCAACCAGCTTGGCCAGCCGCTCCTGCAGCTTCTCGCGGTCGTAATCGCTCGTGGTCTCGTCGATCTGCGTGCGGATCTGCTTGACCCGCCCCTCGATTTCGGCCTTCTTGCCCGAACCCTCGACGATGGTGGTGTTGTCCTTGTCCACCACCACCCGCTTGGCTCGACCCATATCCTTCAGCGTCACGCTCTCGAGCTTGAGCCCCAGATCCTCGGTGATGGCCTGGCCGCCCGTGAGCACCGCGATGTCCTTCAGCATCTCCTTGCGCCGATCGCCGAAGCCGGGCGCCTTGACCGCGCAAGCGTGCAGCGTGCCCCGCAGCTTGTTGACCACCAGGGTGGCCAGCGCCTCGCCGTCGACCTCCTCGGCCACGATCAGGAGCGGTTTGCCGCTCTTGGCCACCTGCTCGAGCAGCGGCAGGAGGTCCTTCATGTTCGAGATCTTTTTCTCGTGGATCAGGATGTAGGCGTCCTCGAGCACCGCTTCCATGCGCTCGGCGTCGGTCACGAAGTAGGGCGACAGGTAGCCCCGGTCGAACTGCATACCCTCAACCACCTCGAGCTGGGTCTCCATCGATTTGGCTTCCTCGACGGTGATGACGCCCTCCTTGCCCACCTTCTCCATGGCCTCGGCGATGATGTCGCCGATCATGGTGTCGCCGTTGGCGCTGATGGTGCCAACCTGAGCGATCTCGGTCTTGCCTTTGGTCGGCTTCGACATCTGCTTGAGCTCGGCCACCACCTTCTCGACCGCCGAGTCGATGCCGCGCTTGATGTCCATCGGGTTGTGGCCCGCCACCACCAGCTTGGCGCCCTCGAGATAGATCGACTGCGCGAGCACGGTTGCCGTCGTGGTGCCGTCACCGGCCACGTCGGAGGTCTTGGACGCCACTTCCTTGACCATCTGCGCGCCCATGTTGGCCAGCTTGTCCTCGAGCTCGACTTCCTTCGCCACCGTCACGCCGTCCTTGGTGACCGTGGGCGCGCCCCACGACTTCTCGATGACCACGTTGCGGCCGCGCGGGCCCAACGTGACCTTGACGGCATTGGCAAGCACGTTGAGCCCGTACGCGATGCTCGAACGCGCATTCTGACCGAATACGATTTCCTTGGCAGCCATGGCTCTATCTCCTTACTCAATGATGGCGAGGATGTCTTCCTCGCGCAGAATCAGGTGCTCCTCCCCGTCGATCTTGACCTCGCTGCCCGAGTACTTGGCGAACAGCACCTTGTCGCCCGCCTTGACCTCGAGCTTGCGCGTCGTACCGTCCTCGAGCACCTTGCCCGATCCGACCGCGACCACCTGCGCCTCGATCGGCTTCTCCTTCGCGGTGTCGGGGATGTACAGACCGCCGGCGGTGCGCTCCTGCTCCGCCAGCCGCTTGACCAGAATCCGGTCGTGTAGTGGCCGAATCTTCATGTCTTACCCTCCGCTCCCTGGTTGGTTGGTGGGCAGGATCGGCATCGATACTCGTGGCTTGGCATGCACCTGCCCTCGGCGACGGTAGGGTAACCATCGTGGTTTTGTTGTCAAGGGGTCGGGTCGAGTGCTAAAAAATCGAAAATAAGCAGATAATTACGAGTACTTACAATTTCGCAAAAATCGCAGCCCAGGGGGGCAGTATGCTGAAAATCGGGGCCGTCATGAAACGCACGGGGGACACCCCTCTGCCCAGCTTCGATTATCGGCAGGTGCTCGACGCGTTTGCAGATGCGGTCGTGGCCAGCGATGACTCGGGCCACATCATCTATGTGAACGCTGCCGCCGAGCAGCTTCTGGGCTGGCCGGCGGGCGAGCTTTT
>DATFWX010000041.1:0-23105 GCA_035258845.1 Polyangia bacterium
GGGTGGCGGCGGCGGCGCTGGCGGTGCTGGTGGTGCTTCGGGCCCCGACGGTGGGACCGGCGCTACGCACGGCAACAGCAACGGCCGCATCTGCGGAGGCGGTTTCGGGGCCGCCAACGACCTGGCCCACCTGCCGCCCTGTCCAAGCGATCCGGCCGGGTTCTACCCGCGCTTCGCCGCCTCGCGTGCCGACTACTATCACGACGGAACGCACGTGTTCGAGCCCGAGCATGTGCTCTGGGACGACGCGCTGGCAGCGGTTGCCCAGGACTACGCAAACCGCTACGCGGCCGGGCTGGCGCCCAGCGGAATGGTTCGGGACAATAGCTCCCTCGGCTACGAGCCCTACTGGGATGGGACCTACCAGGGCCAGCGCGCGATGGCAGGCATGGAGACGCCGACCTCGTGCGACTGCCCGCCTCCCGGCGGCGGGCCTTTCATGCAGCAGGGCCCCGCGCCCGTGTTCTACAACCTCGGCAACGCCTACTTTCGAGCGGAGGTCGTTCGCATCGACGGGATGAGTCGCATGGGCATCGGCCACGTCGGAACGGCGGATGGCCGTCACTTCTGGACGTTCGTGTTCGGGCAATGAGACGAGCCGAGGGGCCCCGCGCAACCGAGGATCCCGGTCCCGGCCCGGCCCAGCCGGGGCGTGGGGCGAGGCGAGTCTGGAGCGGCGATCTCGGCGGCGCAGCGAGAGCGGAGCCGCATGGTAGGCACCCTATGAGACGCGGCGGCGGCAGCTGGGTCGCGGCGCTGGCACTGGCAGCCTGCGGCGGCGGCGCGCTCTCGCCACCGCCGACCCCGCAGGTGGACGCGGGTGCCGACGCGCAGGACGCGCAGGACGTGGACGCGAGGATGATGCCGCCCGATGGGGCAGGAGGCGGCCTGATTCCGCCGCGGGGCGGCAGCTCGGGCGGAAGCGGCGGAGCGGCCCCGCTCAGCGGACAGCTCGAGCAAGCGGGAAGCATCAGCTACCGCCTCATCGTTCCCGGGAGCTATGCGGGAGCGCCCACCCCGTTCCTCATCGTCTACAGCGGCACCGAAGGCGGCGCCCAGATGACGCAGAACCTGATCGCCGTCGGGCCCCAGACCGGGACCGACGGTTTCATCCGGGCGGTGCTCGACGGCGTGCAATACCGCGACGACGGCGCTGCCGGAGCCGCCGTGCTCGACGACGTTCGCATGCACTACAACATCGCCAACGATCAGTCTTACCTGCTCGGCGAGTCGGCGGGCACCACGGCCGCAGAGTCGCTGGGCTTTCATCTGCGCGAGTCGTGGTTTGCGGCCTATTGGGCAAACGACGTCAATGCAGCCGACGGTCCCGCGCAGACGGCGGCCCAGATCGGCTTCGCGCCCTGGGGCCAGGTCGGCCCGGGGGGCCAGTTCGCGCTGGCGGAGCAGATCGTCTCCGCGATGCGCGCAGCCGGCTACCAGCTGCCCAACCCGGCGCCCTACAACGGCGCGGGCGCGGACCAGCACGGCAGCCCCGATCAGTTCCTGGCTGCAGTGGCCTGGTTCGTGGGGAAATCTCGCTAATTTTGCTCGGCCTGGTTTCGTGGACGAGGCCGCCATGAACGCGGTCTCGGCCGTCACCGGCCGCCCGGTCGCGAGATCGCTCCGGCCAGCCTCATGCTGAAATCGCACGGCGCCGGCGTCGACCACAACATACTGGATGCCGGCAATCGCGCCGCGCGCGACCAGGTCGTCGAGCCGGCGGCGCAGGCGCTCCCCGAGCGCGGTCACGGCAGCCGGCGCAGCGAGCGGATCACGATCGGCGGTGTGAGCCACTCGCCGTCGGCGGGGGCGCCCTGGATCCTGCGGACGACCGGCATGCCTTTGACGACCCGCCCGAAGGCGGCGAAGCCCTGGCCGTCGGGGTTGCGCTTGCCGCCGTAGTCGAGCGACGGCTGGTCGCCGATGCAGATGAAGAAGTCGGAGGTGGCCGTGTCGGGCCCGTCGCGGGCCATCGAAATGGTGCCGTCGAGGTGGCGCAGGCCGGTGGCGTTCGTGCGCTCGAGGGCGATGGGCGCAAAGCCGTTCTGCTCGCGCGCGGGGTCGATCCCAGCCTGGATCACCGCGATTGGGGTCGGGTGTCCGGCCTGGTTGCCCGCTCGTACGGTGCGATGGAACTGCCCGCCCTCGTACAGCCCCGCGTCCACATAGCGGAGGAAGTTGGCTGCGGTCGCGGGGGCGCGCGCGGTGTCGAGCGCCACCACGATGTCGCCGCGGTCGGTCTGGATCAGCACCCGCACCGTCTGCGGCCGACGCGACGCCGCCGGTGCAGGGCCGACAGCGAGAAGAACGAGAGCGAGCCGCAGCACCGGCGCCAGGCTATGCCCACCGCTCCGGTAGGTCAAGCGGGCGCCAGGTGCTTACGTGCCAATGCAATGCAATGACGAGCCATCGCGCCGGCTGGCCCATCCTCCGCGATGACTGACGCACGCGGCCGCGCACGTAGAGCTGCTGCCAGACCTTTCCCCTCACTTTGACCGGCGTGGCGATCTGGCCTTCGCTGGTCTGGAAGAGCTTGAAGGTAGCGCCCTTCTGCGGCAGGCGCTGTTCGTTCGTCCCCGGCATCGTGCGCCCGAGCGAGAGCAGGGTCGCGCGGACCTTGGTGCGGCCCAGCGGCGCCGTGCGAAGCGATGGCTTCTTGAGGCCGGCCAGCGCACTGTCCTGCTGCGCCTCCTGATAGATTTGTTTCCGGACCCCGACGGCATGGGCAGAATTCCCGCAGCCCGCGCGGATGGCACCGTCAGCAACAACGGTGGCGTCAGCCGCAGAAGTGGCGATTCGCGCTTCCACCGCCGGTCGATCGGCAGCTCATCGAGGGGCCGCCAAAGCGCTGGCAAAAGGCGTTCGGATCGGTCACGCCGCCGTTGGGCGCGGCTGCGATATCGGCAGCCTCGCAGCTCAAAAAACAGTACGTCGTGGGCTGGTTCTCGAAGGGCGAGCACACCTGCTTGAAACCGGTCCGACACTCGCCATTGATCGCGCAGCAATCGGTGTCGGCCGCGCACGTGTGCGTGCAGTAGCCGCCCTGGTACTGGGTCAGGCACACGACCATGCCATGGATCGTGCTCGGGTTGGGCACCAAGGGATAGCACTGCGAGGCCATGGTGCAGGCACTGCCGGCCTGCTCCTTGCTGTCGCCGCAGCCGGCGCAGCCGACGACTGCGACCACCATCAGGGTGAGGAAAAGGCTGACATGTAGAGTCCGCATCGCTCGATCATATCGCGATGCGGCGCGCGCGTCAGGAGGGAAGATTACGGAAGTCGGTGCCTAACTTCCGTGGCAAGGTGGGTGTCGGCACCACGTGAATCCTCGACTCTGCCTGCTCATGCTGCTCCTGGGCTGTTCGGGCTCCCCTCCCGGCGCGGCCGCCGATGCGGGAATCGACGGCGGCTCCGATTCCGCTGGCCGAGGCTACCTGCTCTCGGTTTCGCCGAGCCAGCTCACCGTACGGCAGCACGTCGGTGGTCCCGGAGAGCCCACCCTGCAGTTCAAGTTCACCGCGCCCACCGATCTCGCCGGCGGCGGATTGCCGCCCGACCTCACCTCCGGTCGAGGCAACCTGGCGGTGCTGGAGCTGGAGCTACCGCAGGGCTGGGGCTCGACCGACGAGGCCGCGCTGGTCTCCACCGGCGTGCGCAGCTTCAGCGCGCCGCTGTTCTGCTCGGTGGGTTCAGCGTGCCCCAACGCGACCATGGATGGCTACTGGAGCGCCACCGTGCGCGGGGCGAACGGCGCCCCGCGCGAGGTGCAGCTCGGCCACTCGGAAACCGATTCCCTCCGGGCGGGCGCGTACCACACCGTCTTCGGCGTGTTCCTACCGGCCACCGATCTCATCCACCAGGGCGAGGTGGTCGAGCTCAATTTCCTCGGCAAGGTGCCGGGCAGTGCCACCGATTGGACCATGGCCCCGCTCATCGCCAACTGCCGCTATCGCTCGTTCGTGGGCGGCCAGCCGGGCCCCTGGACCCTGCTCGACGACAGCCAGGTACAGCCGCTCAATCTGACCGCGCAGCCGCCCAAGTTCGTGCGGGCGCTCGCGCCGCTCGACGTGCAGACCGGCGTGCCCTTCTCCGTCTGGGTGGTGGTGACCGACCACTATGGCAATCCATCGGCGCTCACCGGCTCGGTCATGTTGACGGGCGACGTGAGCGCCGAATTGCAGCTCACCAACGAATGGCGCCGGGAGCTTGCTGGCGTCCGCTACGCCACGCCGGGCCCCCACAAGATCGTTCCCGCAATGACCGGGCTGCGCAGCTTGTATCAGTACACGATGGCCACCACCGGACCGCCGCCCCTTTTGCGCCTGGTCGGCGACGTGCACAGCCACTCCGGCGACGGCGGCGCTCAGCGAAAGTTCATCGGCAACTTTGCAGCCGGCGATCACAACGGCCTGTTCAGTCGAACCCACGACGCCCTGCGCTACATGCAGGAGGTGGCCGGGTACGACTTCGGCGCGGTCAGCGAGCACGCCCAGCCCTGGGACAGCTACACGCTGCCGTCGGCGGTGGCCGCCGATCCGCAGTTCCAGACCGGCGGCGCCTGTGCAGGAACCCATCGCCCCATCGCCGGCCTGCCCAACTGGTTCACCATGCATCAGCAGATCGTCGAAACCTTCAACACGCAGGCCGGCGGCGCCTTCATTGCCTTCCCGGCCTTCGAGTGGCATGCAACGCATACGCAGGCGACCGACACCTCACCGCTCCACCGCGTGGTGCTGTTCCATGACTTCTCGCCCGACCCGGCGAACGCGCCCCTGCCCATCCTGGCCGGTGATCTCGCCAACATCTCGCCGCAGTGCATCGTTCGCTTCATGTCGCTGGTTGGCTTCGGACCCGACCGCGTGCTCATCGTCCCCCATATGATGCAGGCCGCGGACACCAACATCGATTGGGACCTGACCTACGGCTCCACCAACACGGTGGCGACGCGCGCGCAGCTCGACAGCTACCACAAGCTGGGCGAGATCTTCTCGGCGCGCGCCATCGATCAACGACGAGCCTACGGCAAGCCGACGCTGACCATCTTCGAGACCGGCGATAGCGCGACCGGACGCTGGCACTACCGCTACGGGTGGCGTCAGCACGGCGCCCACATCGGTCTCATCGGCTCCTCGGACAATCATTCGCAGATGCCGGGCGTGAACGACGACATCGATCTCGACGGCGTCAACTATCATTCCAACGAGCCGGGCGGCTACGCGGTCGTCCTGTCGGCGACCCGCGATCGCGACGCGATTTTCAATGCGCTCTCGCATCGGGCAACCTACGCGACCAGCGGCATACGTGCGTGGCTCGACTACTCGATCGACGGGCAGCCGATGGGCACGCAGATGAGCCTGAGCGCGGCCCAGGCCACCGCGTCGATCACGCTGCTCGCCGGAATGAGCATCGCCACGGTCGAGCTGTGGACGGTCCAGGTGGGGGGCCCGCCCGGCTCCTATCAGCTGGTCGAGACCGCTTCGCCCAACACCGACCAGTACACGGCCACCGTGCCCATCTCGAACCCGGTGCCCTCCGGCGGCGGCACCCAGGAATGGCTGTACTACCTGCGCGCATTTCTGAAAGCGCCCGGCAGCCTGGTGAGCGCCGACGAGGCGGTGTGGTCGAGCCCGATCTGGATTCAGTGGACGAACTGACAGTCAGCCGCCCGCGCCCGCCGTAGGACTTACGGGATATAGTAGGTGCATGACCCAGCCCGAGACCGCCCCCGCCCCGCCGGTGGGACGCAAGATCAACCGCCCGCCCATCCTGTTCGAGAAAACCCAGAAGATCATCGCCGAGATCGAGGACAAGACCGGGCGCCCGTTTCTGACCTACTGGAACTCGACGCGCGGCAGCGTCTGCCACAACGACGTGGTGGGTCTCTATGAAATGCTGCGCGGCCGCAAACGCACCAAGGAGCTGGTGCTGTTCGTCAAGTCAGGCGGAGGCACCGGCACGGCGGCCTTGCGCATGGTTCACCTCTTGCGCAATCACGCTTCGCATCTGATCGCCGCGGTGCCGCTGGAGTGCCAGTCGGCGGCCACCATGCTGGTCCTGGGCGCCAATCGCATTCTAATGGGTCCGCTCGCCTATCTTACGCCCATCGACACATCCATCACGCACGCGCTGTCGCCGCTCGATCGCGACAACGACCTGGTCAGCGTCAGCCAGGATGAGCTGACCCGGATCGTGAACCTGTGGCGCAAGGAATTCCGGGGCGACAAGGCCAACCCGTACCAGGCGCTGTTCGGGCACGTCCACCCGCTCGTCATTGGAGCGGTCGATCGAGCGCGCTCGCTGTCCATCATGTTGTGCCGCGAGATCCTCTCGTATCATCTGAAGACGCCCAAGCGGGCCGCGAACATCAGCATGCACCTGAACGCCGAGTACCCGGCGCATTCCTATCCCATCACGCTCCGGGAAGCGCGGCGGATCGGCATCCCGGCCGAAGCGCTCGATCCGGTCATCAACGACCACCTGCTCGAGCTGAACGAGCTGTACTCCGAGATGGGTCAGCGCGCGGTCACCGACTTCGATGAGGCCAACTTCCACGACAACGAGATCCTGAACATCCTGGAGAGCCGGAACATGCAGGTCTTCTATCAGATCGACAAGGACATGCATTACCGGAAGGAGGAGCGCCGGTGGGTGCCGCTCAACGACGCCAGCGGCTGGCGCAAGATGGAGTCCGAGGACGGTCAGGTGCGAAGCTCGGTCTTTCACATTCGGTAGTCGGTCGCGCTCATGGAGCGGGTGTCCCGGCGCACGCGCGTGGTCGTCGTCCTGCTCGCGGCCCTTTCCGGTCTGGCTCTGGTCTCGTTGATTGGCTTTCGCGTCTGGCGGTGGCGCTGGCACAAGGACGACTCCCCGGCCGCCCAGCGGCGCCACCTGCCGGCCCGCCTGCTGATCATCAACGCGCACGAGCACGCGCAGGGTCGCCAGGCCATTCCGCGTCTCATCGAGGCCATGGATCAGCTCGGCATCGCGAAAACGGTCGTGTGCGCCGGCTCGACCATCACCACGCTCGGCGTCAAAGGGGTCGGCTTCGTGGGCTATGACCAGAACAACCAGGAGATGCTGGCCGCCGCGCGGGCGTGGCCGGAGCGGCTGGTGCCGTTCGTGACCCTGAACCCAACCGACTCCGACAACATCGAGCGCCTGGAGCGCTGGATCCGGAAGGGCGCCAAGGGCGTGAAGCTCTATTCGGGCCACGGCACCTTTCATCAGGGCCGGCCGCTCGACCACCCGGGCATGATGCCGGTCTACAAATGGCTGGCCGATCATCGGGTCCCCGTGCTCTGGCACGTCAACACCGGGCTTTACCTCGACGAGCTGCGACGGGTTCTGGACCAGGTGCCGGGCCTGCGCCTCGACTGCCCGCACCATTGCATGAGCACCGAGCATCCGGAGACAGTGCGCCAGCTGCTCGAGGACTATCCCAACCTGTCGGTCGACCTCTCGCACGGCTTTCACATCTTCATGGCGGATGCGCTTCGCCGCATCAGCGCAAGCCGCGCGGCCTTTCGCGCGCTCTATGACCAATTCCCGGATCGCTTCTTCTGGGGCTCGGACACCGTGGTGACGCTCCATCCGCGCAAGGACGCCGCCTGGATCGAGGACATGATGGGGGCCTATTTCGGTCTTTACGGGGCCGGGCGGTTCCGCCTGCCCATTTTCGACGAGGCGTACCGGAAGCTGCGCGACGAGTGGCATCCCGGGCTCGCGCTGCCGGAGCCGCTCCTTACCCGCTTCTTCCGGCGCAATGCCGAGCGGTGGCTGGGCGTGGAGGCGCAGGCGGTGCCGGTGCCGCGCGCAGGTTGGCCGGCCTGGGCCAATGATCCGGATCGGGTGGGCCTCGAGGAGGCGCTGGCGCAAAAGGACTGGAGCGCGCTCGGCGCCGCGGCCCATCGGCTGGCCTGCTCGAGCGAGCTGGACGCGGACATCCGGCGTCTGTCGGCGGACGCGCTGCGGCGCGTGGTTCGGGATCCGCGGGTGCCGGCACCGGTTGCCATCGGCCTGGCGCGCGGGCTGCCCGGCACGAGCTGCCTGGAGCCGGAAGATTGGCAAGCGGTGCGGACCGAACGTGGACCCGGGCTCGTCATGGCGGCGCGCGCGCTGCTGCTCGGCCAGCTGGCGCGTCAGGCGTTTTCCGAGATGCAGGCCACGCTGGCCGACCTGGCCGGCGCCGAGCTGCGCCTCGACGACGCGGATGCGCGCGCCCTGCTTGCGCGTCTGGCGCCACTGGCCGAGGCTGCGAGAACGGCGGGGGAGCTGCCCAGGGCGTACCGCGCGCTGCTGGTGGCGCGCATGATTCGGCCCGACGCCCCGGGCGTGGTCGAGCGGCTGGGCGAGCTGCAGCCGCGCATCGAGCAGCCGCTCATCGTCGCCCAGCAGCGCAACTACAGCGACTTGCAGGACGGAATTGGGGTCGCTATCGAGCGCGCGGGCGCCGACCGGGACGGGCTGTGGCTGCAGCTGGGCGTGCGAAATCGACTCGATACCGGGATCTGGATCGAGGCTGCGGGCTTCACGGTGCAGGGCGCCGACAGCCGATCGGCCACCGGTGAGCCGGCCGACGAGGAAACGGCCGCGCGCGAGCCGCTCGAGGTGGGGGCCAGCGAGCTGTTTCGGCTGCGCTTTCGGCTGCCGCCCCAGGGCGGGCCCTATGTGCTCCGCTACCGCAAGGGAGGCGGCAAGAAGTTCGTGGTCACGGAGTGACGGGCGCGGCCTATTCGCCTTCGCCTTCGCCCTCGCCCTCGCCTTCACCTTCTCCGCCCGGTCCGGGGCCGGGGCCGGGATCGGAGGGCGCGGGATCGGAGGGCGTGGGATCCGCGGGCGGACTGGTGTCGGGCGGAGCCGGCGGGGCATCCGGCGGTGGATCCGGTGGAGGCGACGGCGGCGGATCCGGCGGAGGCGACGGCGGCGGATCCGGCGGTGGTGCATTGGGGTCGGGCGGCGGCTCGGGGGCTGGCGGCGCGGGTGTGGTCAGGTTGTTCTGCGCAGCCGCCAAGTTGTTTTGGGCCGTACCCAGGGCGACCTGCCCGGGTGACAAACTGTTCGCGAAGCCGTTGGTCACATCCAGGGCGTTCTGGGTTGCTGCGAGGCCGAGCTGGGCCGACGTTTGGGCCAAGGCGGCCGCGTTTGCGTTGGCCTGGGCGGCCGCCAGGTCGCCGTTCTGGGCCGCCTGCTCGGCCAGGGTGGCCGCCTGCTGGGCCATTTGCGCACCCTGCTGCGCGACGTTTGCTCCTTGTGCTGCCAGGTCCATTGCTTCGGGGGGAGCGCTCGGCGTAATGCTGACCCCAAACGCATTGAAGTCGGCCTCGCCCGCGTAGCTCACGGCTGCGTTCGCATCACCCTGCGCCTGCGCGGCGAAATCGGCAGCGGTCTCTCCAACCTCCACGATCGGCGGCGGGTTCCCGTCGACGTTGGGATCGTCCCGGACCGGAATGCGAGCGGGATCGCCGAGCTGCTGAACGGGAGCCCCCAGGGTGGCGATCCGCTGCTGCAGCCCTTCCATGTGGGAGATCAGCCCCTGGATAGTGGCGGCCGCCTGCTGCAATGGCTGGGTATCGGAGCTGGTCGGGTCCATGGTGCCGTAGATTCGATGGGCGTATGCGATCCAGTCGCTCGCCGCTCGCATGTACAAGCCCAGCGTGCTCGCCAACGCGCCCGCACGGCGGAGCCCCTGCACGCTCACCGCGAGCGCTTGCGGATGCGAGGTCGCATGCTGCTCGGCGGCATGCAGGCTGGTTGCAAGCAGGCCGAGCGTGTCGTTCGCGCCCGCCGCGCTGGAGACCATTCGGTCCAGGCTTCTGTCGATGGCATCCATGATCGCATCGGCACTGGTGGTCTCGGCAGCGGTCGCCAGGCCGCTCGGCGCGGCGGCGGCATACGCAGCCGCGGCATGACGCAGCACGTTCGATTGACCCTGTCGGGTCAGCTCGACGATTCCAGTAGCCACGGCGGCCCTGTCGACGGTGCCCAGGTATCGGCTCGCTGCCGCGGCCGCTCGCTGAGCGACATGCGCGAGCGGCGTCAGGCTGGGCTGGCGGACTGCGACCGCAGCGAACATCTCGGCCACCGCGTGCGCGCCCGCCGCGCCCGCGATGGCTCCTTCGACGTCACCGGCCGCGGCCGCGTGGCGCGTGGCACGGGTCGCCAGCTTGGCCGTCCACAGCGCCTGCAGGGCCATCTCGTGGTCGGCCGCTCGCTCGAGGTTGGGCGCGGTCACGAGCGCCGCGATTGCGGCCGCCAACGCGTGCGCCCGCGGGTCGCGCGCCGCCATCGAGGTGTCGAACGCGACCGCCGTCATCTTGCCGGCGCCCTCGATATCCTGCGCGCGCAGGCGCGTGATGGCCATGGCCGCCTCCGACGCGATGCGTGCGGCAATGCGGGCGTCGCGCACCTTGGGCGCGAGCTCCGGTCCTACCCTTGCCTCCAGCGAGCGCACGAGCGCGGCCGCGCGAAACGCAGCCAGAACCGAGTCGGCGGCGGCTGCGCGTGTGGACGGGATCTCGGGATGTCCCGACAGGACGATTGCCTGCGCGGCTGCCCCCACCGCCGCCGCGGTGGCCGTGCTGGCAGCGCGCAGCGCGCGCGCTTGGCGGGCGTCGAGCTGGGGGTCGGCCAGCGGGTCCTGCAGGCTCGCGATGGCCCGCTCGCACACGAGCAGGGCGGTGCGCGCCACCACCGTGCCCTGGGTCCACGTGCCGGCCAACTGCACGAGCGCGGGCTGGGTGGGATCGTGCGAGGTGTCGATGACGCCGGCACCACAGCTCCAACCGACGAGCCCGTTCAGGAGCGCGAGGCCCGCCACAACCGCAGCGCTGCAGCACTTCCGTCTCAATCGTTTCAACATGTCATTCCCCTTCCCTTGGCGATGTGTGGAGCAATCCGGGGGCCAACAAGTCGCACAGTGATTTCGCCAGGCTGCGGCGCCGCGAGCGCGATTTGTCACGCGTGACGTAACAGACTGGGTAGCACTGAAGAGACAGCGCACCGCGAGGGCCCCGCTCCCAGCAGGCTGTTCGCTTGGCAGAATTCGTGGCCTCTTTGACATTGCTGCCATGGTGAGGTTTGGGCACGATCGGAGCATGTCGCCCCCGCGCCCTCATCGCGTCGCCATGCTCGCCTTTGCCGAGGCCCAGATCCTCGACGTCGTGGGCCCGCTCGAGGTGTTCTCGCGCGCGAGCCGTCTGCTCACGGACGAGGGCCGGTGCGGCCCCGCCCCGTATACGGTCGAGATCCTGGCGCGCACGCCCGGCCCCGTCGTCACCTCCTCAGGCATCGCGGTGGTCGCCGGGCGCGCCTATCGCAGGGTGCGGAGCGGCATCGACACCCTGTTCGTGGCCGGAGGTCGCGGCGTCGAGTCGACGCTCCGCGATCCCGGGCTCTTGCACTGGCTGCGGCGCATGGCACGCCGAGTCGGGCGGCTGGCGTCGGTGTGCACGGGCGCGTTCATCCTCGCCGAAGCCGGGCTCCTCGACGGCAAGCGCGCCGCCACCCACTGGCGCAGCTGCGCACGTCTGGCCGCGCGCTACCCCAACGTGACCGTCGACCCGGATCCCATCTTCGTGCGCCAGGGCCGCGTCTTCACCTCGGCCGGCGTCACTGCGGGCATGGACCTGGCGCTCGCGCTGGTCGAGGACGACCACGGCCCCAAGCTGGCCCGGCAGGTGGCCCGCGAGCTCGTGCTGTTCCTCAAGCGCCCGGGCGGGCAGACGCAGTTCAGCGCCCAGTTGCAGACCCAGCTGGCCGATCGGGCACCGCTGGCCGAGCTGCACGCGTGGATCGCCGATCACCTGGGCGCCGATCTCTCGGTCGTGGCACTGGCGCGCCGCGCCGCCATGAGCCCGCGCAACTTCGCACGCGTGTTCGTGCGCTCGCTCGGCACCACGCCGGCTCGCCAGGTCGAGAAGCTGCGCGTGGAGGCCGCCCGCCGCCGGCTCGAGGAAAGCGCGGCCGGTATCGACGAAATTGCCGCGCAGTGCGGCTTCGGCACCCGCGAATCGATGCGGCGCGCCTTCCAGCGCACCTTGCGCGTGAGCCCAAGCGCCTATCGCAGCCGGTTTGCCCGATGACGCCGCCGTCCAGCCCGACCCGCCACCGGCGCAGCGCCGCCGTTAGTGGTGGTGATCCTCGTCGAAATGGAGGTGGTGGCCGGTTCCCTGGCCGAAACCGAGCAGAGGTGACTTGAGATAGAGGCCGAGCTCATGAAGGTTGGGTGCCCCAAAGACGAATGTGTAGGTGTAGTAGCCGATGAGGGTGTAGCCCAGCCAGGGCGTGAATCCGATCGCCAGGTGCGTGCCGCGCTCGCGATCGACGACCAGCGAGGGACCGGCTTCCAGCCCGATGAATGGTCCCACCCACTCCACACCAACGCGCAGCTTGAACAGACCGTTGAAATTGGTGTCGAGGTTGAGCACGACACCGTAGGCCCTGGTGATGAAGTTGACGCCAGCGTTGTACGCGTCCTCGAGCAGCGAGCCGGTCGGGGCGTCCAGGATGTCGGGCAGCCGGATGACGCTCACCTCGATGCCGTAGGTCAATCCATGGCCGGGCGTCCAGCCGAGCTTGACGCCCGGGCTGAACCCCCATTCTTCGGCGCGCCCTGGCGCGGGCCGGGCTTCCAAGGCTACGGCGACCGTGACCAACGCCACGGCGAGCCGCCATCGGCGGCACCGCTCGCGAGTCCAGCCTCCCCCCACATAAGCACAGTATGAGCGGACGGCGCGCAACGCAAGGGGTCAGCGCGACACGCGCGTCATGGTGGCGTGGCCACGCGAGTTCGATCTCGCAGGGTTGGCTGCGGTACGGCGCTTGCACATCCGCGCAGCCACCGATGACCCCCCATCGAGTTTTCGCGCTCGCACTGGCTGCTCTTTCCGCCCTGGGTTGTGGGCAGGATGCCGCGACGGGCCCAGACGCAGCCCCTCACCCGGACTCCAGCGTGGACGCGTCCAGCGACGGCGACGGCGGGACCGGCCTCCCCGATGGCGCACCCGGCTCATCCGCGCTCTGCGGATTGCAATCGTGGACCTGGGAGAATCCGCTTCCGCAGGGCAACGCGCTGCCCTCGGTATTCGGGTTCTCGCGAACGAATGCCTGGGCGGTCGGCTCGCACGGAACCATCCTGCACTGGAACGGCACCGCCTGGTCTTGCGTCGCTGCACCGACTCAGCGATTTCTGAACGCGGTGTGGGGCAGCGCACCGGACGATCTGTGGGCGGTGGGCGGCGATGCCAGCGCCGGCATCATCCTGCATGGCGACGGGACGAGCTGGTCGATTGCGTCCACTCCGACCTTCACACTCTCCGGAGTCTGGGGCAGCGGACCGCGTGACGTCTGGGCGGTGGGCCCGGGCGGGCGCATTCTGCATTGGGACGGCTCGTCGTGGTTGCCCTCGCCGAGCGGAACGACCGCGGATCTGTCCCGGGTATGGGCCAGCGGTCCCGCCGACGCCTGGGCCGTCGGCGACATGACCGACGCGATGGGCGTATCGAGTGGCGGCATCGTCCTGCACTGGAACGGTGCCGAATGGTCCGTCGCCGTCAGTGGCGCCAACGCCATCATGGTTCCCACCAGCGTCTCCGGGAGTGCCCCCGACGACGTCTGGGTCACCGGAAGCTGCGACGAAATATTCGGCTTCTGCTCGGTCCTGCACTGGGATGGAAGGGGCTGGTCCAGGCCGCGGTTCGCAGTGCCTTATCCGGACAACGGGGAGTTCTTGAGCTCCGTCGTCGTGTTCAGCCGCGGCGATGCGTGGGCGCTCGGTCAGTTCCACACCAACTACCACTTCGACGGTGCCGCCTGGTCGGCGGTTTCCAACTGCGACATGGATGGCTGGGGCAACGAGATTTCGGCCTGGGGCAGCGCTGGCGACGACATATGGGCCGTGGGCTACCCCGGCAACCTGTGCCACTTCGACGGAGCGCGCTGGTCTCGCGTTACCGGCGGCGTGCTGACCGATTTCGCGGGCATCCACGTCAGGGGCGCAAGCGATGCCTGGGCGGTCGGGCCCAGCATCGCACACTGGGACGGAGCGGCATGGACACAAGTCCTACAGAGCCCCGCGCAGAGCGGATTCGCAGACGTGTGGGCCACTGCCGCGAACGACGCCTGGGCGGCCGGAGGCGCATACTGCAGGCAAGGGGTGACCACCTATCCGTGCGGCATCATCTGGCACTACGATGGCGCCTCCTGGGCGCCAGTGCCCGGCCTGTCTGATTCGGATCCGCTGGCACGCTTGTGGGCGTCGGCGCCCAACGATGTGTGGGCGGTCGGCCTGGGCACGCTCGCGCACTGGAATGGCACCCGCTGGACCATCGTCGAGGCCCACTCCGGGCTCTGGCACTACGGTGTGTGGGGGAGCGCCGGAGATGACGTCTGGGTCGTGGGCGCCGGCGGGCGCATCACGCACTTCACGGGCGGCACTTGGAGCCCGGTGGCAAGCCCCACGTCCGAGGACCTTCACGGGGTCTGGGGCAGCGCGGCCAACGACGTGTGGGCGGTTGGGGGCCAGGGAACCATCCTGCATTTTGCGGGCTCGTCCTGGCAGCAGGTGGCTTCTCCCACCACCGACCCGCTGTATTCCGTGTGGAGCGAGGCGGCGCAGGCCTGGGCGGTCGGGGGCGTGTACTCCGGCGTCATCCTGCACTACGACGGGGCAACCTGGGCCGTCGAAGCCAGCGTAGGGGCTCGGCCGCTGGGCGCTCTGCGCGGCTCCGACGCGCGCACTTTGCGCGTGGTGGGCCCGGCCAGCGCGATCCTTCATCACACACCAGGTGGACCGCGCGATCGCTGATCAGCGAGCGCGCCGGAGCCGAGCCCAGCCCGCCTTGAGCCGGTCTGCTCCCTGCTGGTCCTCGGCAATCACGGGCGGGTGTACACGGTGAGATCCCACTCGGCGCTCGCTTCATCGTGGCGCAGGATGTAGACTGCCCCGTCGCTGCCGAGCACTTTGAAGTAGCGATGGTCGGGGGCCAGCCAGCGATCGAGCACTCTTTTGACCTCGACCCGGCGCTCGTCAATCACGAGCGCGCGCGGCGTTTCCTCGCCCCGGTAACCGGCATAGCATTCGACCTGGATGCGCACGCGAAAGCCCGCTCTATGAGCTCTCGGAATAGGGGCGAATGGTGAAGCCCCAGCGTGGCACGCGTCTCCGATACTCCCGGTACGAATCGCCAAATCGTGACTCGAGCGTGGGCTCCTCGTAGAGCACGACGAAAAGGTGAAAGCCCGCGAAGACTGCGGCCGTGTACTCGACCAGCGCGACGCTCCGGAAGAGCCACGCCTGACCGAGCAGGAGCGCAAGGACGCCATTGTACATGGGGTTTCGCGTGAATCGATAGAGCCCCCGGACGACCAGGTGGCGAGGCGGATCCACCGGCGCGAGCGTGCCCTGACCGGCCGCGAAAAAGTCCCAGACACATCGAAGCAGCACAGCCGCGCCCGCGAGCGCGAGAGCTCCCGCGGCTACCGAGGACAGGGAGAGACTCGGGACCCGAAGCAGGCTGCTGGCTCGGAGCATTCGGAAGGGGACGTAGCCGGCGATGGTCCCGGGCAGGAGCGCGACGAAAAAGAGAGCTCTCAGCGCGAGGAAGAGACGCTGCGCGATCATCGAAGCCCTCCTCCGCTGTGGATACGGGATTATTGCGAGAAACTCCTCAGCGCGTCCAGGAGCGGGTTGCGCTGCCCGGCCGGTGCGTTGGCGACATAGCCCTGGTTCATGGTCCAGACGATGATCGAGCCCAGGCCCCGGCTCCGGGCCCACGCCGCCTTCTCGCCCAGGGACTGCGCGTCCTCGTAGCTCAGGTAGGTGCAGCCATCGGAGCCCTGCGGCGATGCGAACGACAGATAGGGCACCTTGGCGCCGTCGTCCCACTGCCGTGCGCTCGCCGAGAAATAGCCGCTCAAGATCTGTGAGTAGATGACGTCCTTGATGGTCGCGCCGGCGAGGTCCTGGACGGGCGCCGTGACTGGGGCCGTGTAGCACAGGCCGTAGAAGCCGGAGCCGATGCCCAGCTTGCGCGCCGGCACACCGGCGGCGAGAACAGCGTCGACGCTGACGTCGATGCCGGCCGGAGTCGCGTGCACGCTGTTCCAATGCAGCGGCGACGAGTGCCAGCTCTTCCAGCCCGTGTACGCACCCGACATGCCGTAGCTCATCAGGTTGATGCGATCGAAAAGAGGTGCCATCGGCGCCAGGTAGGACAGATCGGGCGGCGCGTTCGGGTTGATCTGCCCGATCGGCAGCGTGAGCAGCTTGCCGGGTAGCGCGGCCTTGAGATCCTGCGCCAGCGCGCCAATGGTCGCGCCCTCGCCGGCACGAATCGGCTCCCAGTCGAGGTCGACGCCATCGTAACCATAATCGCCGACCAGCGTGGCGATGCGGGCGACGAAAGCGGGGCGGTTGGCGCTCGCTGCCGAGGCGGCGAACAGGTCGTGCTGACCGGCGCCGCCGATCGATGCCAGGGCCGGCCTGCCGTTGGCGTGCGCGGCTGCGACCAGCGCGTGGCCCAGGGCGGGGCCACCCTGCCCGAGTGATTCGTTGAGGCCGCCGGATCCGTCGGGCAGGTAGAACGCGACTGCCAGATGCGTGATCGCGCTCCAATCGATCTCGGCGATGGGGAGCCGCGCCGCGTCATAGCCGGCGTAGTAAGCCATGACCCAGGCCGTGTCGTGGCCGTTCGAGCCGTCGACGGGAAGGCCGGCCTCAGGCGAGAGCGCGGAATTCCCCGCGCAAGCGAACGCCAGCACGGAAAGCAGCCAGCCAGCGCTGCGCGCGACCGCGCTCACATGCACGGCGTGGTCGGGCAAGCGCACACCCCGCCGGTTCGACAGACCAGCGTGGGGTCGTCGCACGTGCATTGGACGTTGCCGCCACAGAAGGCGTGGGGGCCGCAGTTGCTGCCCGTGCAGACGGTTGCGGTCTGGCACTGCCCGCTGCAGCAGAACATGTGGGGCAGGGTGCCGCACGCAATGCGATCCTGCGGGACATGCTGACAGCCCAGCATGGCATCGCACGAGTCGGCCGTGCACACGTTCTGGTCGTCGCAGCTGATGGCCGTACCGCCCTGGCAGATTCCATTGAGGCAGCTCTGGCCCGACAGGCACCGATCGGTCGCGCAGGTGGTGCCGTTGGCCACGGCCATGTGCATGCACATTCCGGCGGCTGGTGAGCAGGTGTCGGCGGTGCACGGGTTGCCGTCGTCGCACTCGGCGTTGCTTGTGCACTGAACTCGGGCGTCGGGCGCCGCGTCGGGGAGCGCCGCATCGGCCGGGCTGCCGCCGCTGCCGCCGCTGCCGGCCATGCCGCCACTGCCGCCGCTGCCGCCGCTGCCTGCCATGCCGCCGCTGCCGGCCGTGCCGCCGCTGCCACCGCTCCCAACCCCGGCGCTACCACCCGTGCCCCCGCTCCCCAGCGCGGCGTCCGAGCTCGCCACGACGTCCCCGCAGCCCACCACCACCCACAGGCTACTCATTAAGACCACATTCAAACGCATGAGACCTCCGACCAGTAACCTTGATTATCGGTCGATGCGAAGAAAAGTTGCTAGTCGATTGCCGAGGCTTGTTAGACTCCGGCCGGGCGTTTCCGCGTCGTGCTCGTGCGCCGCATGGGCAAGCATTTCGAGATCTTCGTGATGAACCGCGACGGAACGGGGGTCCGGCAGCTCACCGATGTGCGGACGCGCCTGACCAACCCCCGCTGGTCGCCCGACGGGCGTTTGATTCTGTGCAGCCGTGAAATGGGCGACCTGACGCTGATGACGCTGCCCGCGCCGTCCGAGTGATGCCAGCCCGTCTCAGCGCTGGGTCGGCGACGAGCGGGAACCGGGCCGCCCGTGGGCGGCCAGCCAGCGCGCGACCTCGGCCGCGTGCCTCGTCTTCGCGAAGCCGGCCTGGGCCCGCTCGGCGAGAGCACGGGCGCGCCGGCCATCGCCGCCCGTCGCGATGAGCGCGCGTGCAAGCGCAAACTGAGCAGGCGCCGCCGCGTCGGCGTCGGCGTGGACGTCCTGGAGCCACTTCACCAGCGGCTCGAGCGCTGCCACCGCCTGGGCGGCTGCGCCCAGCTCGATCTGGCATTCGCCCAGGCTGATGGTCGCGTCGGCCTCCACCGCCTGGTCGGGTTCCTTCTTGGCCAGCCGGATCGCGAGCTGGTAGCTCGATCGGGCGGCGCTACAGCCGTTTTCGGCGCGCGTGAGGTCGGCGCCGGCCAGCGCCAGCAGCGCCGTCTGATCGTGAGCCGCCTTCATAGCCTCCGCCAACCGCGCCCTGGCGGTGGTTCGATCGCCGCGCACGAGGGCAAGCCGCGACGCGTGGGCCAGCGGATCCCGGACGTTCGGAGCCCCGCTCGAGCGCAGGGCCTCGATGGCGCGGTCGAACAGGGCGGCGGCCCGGTCGTGCTCGCCCAGGGCCGCCAGGGTGGCGCCGAGCGCGTCGGCCGCATTCCCGACCCACCGCGTCGGGCCGGGCGCTTCGCGCTCGGCGAGGGCAAGGGCGGTCGTGAGGTCGTCGGCGGCAGCCCGCCAGCGGCCGACGAAGAACTTTGCGGTGCCGAGGTTGAAGACAGCGATGAAGGTCATTGTGCGTGCGACGCGCAGAATGGTGAGCGCGCGCTCCCAGCGTTCGATCGCAGCCGGCAGATTGCCGCGTTGCGCCTCCAGCACGCCCAGGTTTTGCAGCGTATTCGCGACCGCGAGGTGGTCGGGCCCGCGCGCGGCGGTTTTTTCCTTCAGCACCTCGAGCAGCAGCGCCTCGGCGGCATCGAACTGGCCCCGGTAGATCTGGATGTTGCCCTCGGTCTCGAGTGAATCGGTGAGGTAGACGTGGCCGGGCGGCACGAGGGTGCGCCACTTCGCCACCGCCTCGACCTCGGCAGCCAGCGCCTGGTCGTACTTCTCCTGGCCGAGCAGGAGGATGGCCAGGTTGTGCAGCCAGATCGCACGCGAGCGCGGCGGCTGGCCGGCCCGCTCGAGCGCCAGCTCAATGAACCTCCGGTCGGCGAGCGCCTCGGCTGGCTTGCCCATATTCTCGCCGAGGACGAGGAAGCGACCGGCCAGCGCCTCTACCTCGACGCCGTCGTCCTGAGCCTGCGCTCCCACGGTCGCTGCCTGCTCGAACGTCGCCAGCGCGGCCGTGTAGTCGCGCATGCGGTTCTCGCATTCGGCACGCAGGAGCAGCGCTTGCGCCGAAAGGGGCGCCCACCCCGTACGCTGGCCGATCTCGGCCGCCTGTTTCGCTAGGGGCAGGGCGCGCTCGAACTGATGCAGCCCCTGGAAGGCCCACGCGCGGGCCAGGGCCGCCTCCGCCTGCGCAATGTCGGCGCGCACTTTCTTGCCGACGGGTCGCGGCACCGCCTCGCGCGGATCATCGCAGTCGCTGAGGGGGCGCAGAGTATCCACCGCCTCGCCCGCGTTCCGGATCGTCGCCGGATCGGCCTCCACGAGCGCGCCCACGACCGTTGTCACCTCGAGCAGCCGTTGATCGAGACAGCGCATCCGGCGATCGAGCCGCTCCTGCGATTGCACGCCCGCCCGCGCCTGGGTGCAGGCATCGGTGCGGCTGCTCGTCCAGCCGGCGGCATAGTTGTCGAGTCCCGCGATCACGCGTTCGGCGGCAACCGCCGCGTAGCTGGCGCCGGCGGCGATGAAGCGTGCCCGCAGCGCGTCCGCCTTTGGTCGATTCCAGGCCGCGGCCAGGGGCGCGTCCAGCCCGGCGCACGAGGCCCCAGGCGCGGCGCTGCGCGCCAGCCACAGCGACAGCGCGGCCAGCCCGATGGCGCCGCTGACCGCGAGCCAGCGCCGGCGCGTGCGCGCCGGGTCGCGCCCGAGATCGGCGAGCAGCTCACGCATCGACGGGTAGCGATCCTGGGGCCGCACTGCCAGCCCGCGCACGACGATCGCGCGCAGCCGGGCCGGGACCGCGCGCGTGGGCGCCGACTCACCCGGCCGGGCGCCGAACAGCGCCTCGTGGAGGGCGATCGCGAACCCGTACTGATCGGAGAGCGGGCTCGCGGGCCCACCCGCGCCCTGCTCGGGTGCCATGTAGGCCGGCGTGCCGACCGCCTGGCCGGTGCGGGTCACCAGGCCCTGAAGCGGTGTCGGCAGCGGCCCCGGCCCCGCAGCCTCCTCGTCGGCAGCGTCGACCGCGCGGGCCAGACCGAAGTCGGCGACGCGCACGCGCTCGCCCAGGATAACGTTGGCCGGCTTGAAGTCCCGGTGCACGATGCCGGCGGCATGCGCCGCCTCGAGCCCGCGCCCGGCCTCGAGAAACACGGCGACCACCTCGCGCCAGGAATGCGGGCGCTCGGCCATCCACGCGGCCAGGGTGGGCCCACGCACGAGCTCCATGGCGACGAAGACACGCCCACCGACCTCGCCGACGTCGAACACCGAGACCACGTTGGGATGGTTCAGTCGCGCCATGGCCTGCGCCTCGCGCTGGAAGCGCGCCCGGGCGGCCGGCGAAGACCCAGCCAGATCGGGCTTGATCACCTTCAGGGCGACCATCCGATCGAGCTCGGCATCGTGGGCCGCGAAGACTTCACCCATGCCGCCGGCGCCCAGGCGCGCGCGAACGGTGTAGCGATCGAGGCAGTCACCGATGGCGACGGGCGGCTCCGCGGCCTGGGCGCTCGTGGACGATGCCGCCGGGACCGCATCGGACGCGCTGTCGTCCAGCGACCGAGTGCCCTCGACCATATCACAACCTTCTCACGCGCAGTCGGGCCGTGGCAAGCCGACCCCGGAGCGGTCCGGTCGCGCCTGGTCTCGCGCTAATGCATGGGCGGCGTGCAGGTTTGCCAGAGAATCGCTTGCATGGCCGGTGAGTGATCGAGATAGACCAGCGCGCGGAAGGCATGGGCGGGAATCATGTGTGAGCCCTGACCCTGCTGTTCGCCGCCCAGCTCATAGCTCATCCCGGATGCGAAAAATGTCGTGGTTGCGAGATCGATAAGCAGGAAGGGCTCGCCCAGGCCGTGCAGCATGCGCTCGACGGCGTTGGCTGCGGTGGGGACCGGCTGGGGACCGCAGCCCACGCTCGGCCAGTTGATGTCGACCTGATAACCGACCAGCCCAATGGGCCCATAGTCGTCGCCGAGACGCTCCGCCAGAAAGCTGCCCATGCTCTTGGCACCCGAGAACGGGTACTGCACTTCCTCCTGATGGGCCGCGATGTGGAAGTTGTGCGCCCACACGACCGCCCGTGCGCTCGGGAAGCGCAGCGCACGCAGCGCCAGCAGCACATCGGCCATGCCCTGGTCGCGCGCCACCATCGACGCCGGCAGATCGGATGTGTAGTTGTAGGCCTCGCCCTGCCAGGCGCGCAGGCTGCGGCTGGCCATGCGCGCCTCGGCGAGCGCCTCGCGCGAGGTGGCCGCGATGATCTCGTTCTCGTGCGCGCTGAAGTAGTCGTCGATCGCGCGCAACCCGTCGAGACAGGACTGATTCTGCGCCGGCGTGATGTTGGCGGGCCCATTCGGATGAGCCTGGAAGTACGCATTCGCGGAGTCGAAGCTGGCACCGTCGCACTGGGCGATGCCCGCGGCGAGCGAGGTCGCACCGATCTGGGGCAGGAACCTGCGCAGCGCGCGCCCGTCGTCCCAGGGCTGCTGGATGTCGAAGCCGTAGAACGCCACCGGATCCTGAGGGTGCTGCTGGTTCCACTGACACATCCAGGCCAGGAGGTCGCGCACGCTCGTGTTCGCCCACACGGGGAAGAGCCCGCCCAGCGCCTGCTCGAGCGTGCCGTTGCAGGTTGCCACGTAGGCGCCGGTGGCGAGCGCGTCGGTGCGTGGGGTCTCGAACGCGAACACGCGGAAGTGCTGCTTGCTGACCAGATGCTCGAAGATGCGCACCTTGGCGGCCGAGTAGCCGCCCGACGTGTGAATGCTCTCCCCGAGCGCGACCAGGGGCGCGTTGCCGATCAGCGCGTCGAGGGGCGCCAGATCGTCGTCGGGCAGATTGGGGTCGGTTCCGGTCAGCCGATAGATTCCACTCGGAAGGCCGGGCGCAGCATCGGGTGTCGGGGGCATCATCGGAGACGCCTCGTCTCCACAGCCGAGCAGCGCGCACGTCACGAGCAGAAGCCCCGATCGCAGCATGATCCCGCCTCACTCCTTCCCCATCTGAGTATTCGAAGCCGAGCCCCGCTACCTTATCGGAAAAAAGCGGAATGAACATTCATTCCGCATGTGTGCGGGCGCACAAGTGGCGCCCACTCCCCCGGAATGGCGAGACCGCACTGACTGGATGCGGTGGTCCAAGAATCTTTCACAAGATCCTTCTAGGAAGCTTCTTTCGAGGGTCTCTCAAGAGTTTTAAGAGGGTCATTCGCGTCGTGTGAGCTAAGTCCCCGTGATGGCGTTTTCGGCGGCCGGTCCGCCGATTGCGGTACGTGCTCGACCGATGACAGGCGGCGGGCTGCTTACAACCGGGCTGGCGTGGGCGACGCTGCTCGCAGCGTCCGCCAACTCCCTGCCGTCGCACCTGACCCTTGGCGACGCGCTTCGACTCTTCCGCGAGCGCGGCTTCGACCTCATCATCGCCGAAGCGCAGGTCGAGAGCGCCCAGGGCGACCTGAATATCGCGGGGGCGGTGCCGAATCCGTCGTTGGGGCTCAGCTTCGGGCACGCCTTCACCTACCAGCCCGATTCGTCGGATCCGACGAACGCCTGCTCGCAGAGCAACGCGACCTGCACGGCCAACACCATCGGCGCCGCACTCAATGATCAGTCCGCCATCTCGGACTCGCTCCTGGGCAAGCGAGGCCTTCGCCTGCGGGTCGCAAAGGCCGCTCTCGCGGCGGCCCGGCAAAGCCGGGTCGACGCACAGCGCACGTTGGAGTTCCAGGTCAAGCAGCAATACATGCAGGCCGTGCTCGCGCGCGATCAACTCGATTTCGCGCTCGAAGTGCAACGGTCATCGACGCAAACGCTCAAGCTCAACGAGACGCGCTACCAGAAAGGCGCCATCTCGGAGGCCGACGTGGCGAAGGTCGAGGTCGCCAAGCTGGAGGCCGACCAAGCCGTCGCGAACGCTCGGTCGGCACTGCGAGTCGCCAAGTCAAACCTGGCGTTCCTCCTGGGCGTGCGCGGAGCG
>DATFWX010000042.1:0-21758 GCA_035258845.1 Polyangia bacterium
GACGGGCTCGACCCGGCTCGCGTCTGCGCAGCGCTGGCGCCTCTCATCGCGCCCGAGCGACGCGCCCGCATCGAGGTCGTGCTGGCGGCGCGGCTTTCGGGCCTCACCGTGGTGCTCGAGAACCTCTCCAACCCGCACAACGGCGCCGCCGCCGTGCGCTCGTGCGAAGCCGCCGGCGTGCAGGCGATCCACGTCATCGAGGGCCGCGCTCGCTTCCGCTTCTCGCCCAAGGTGACGCAGGGCTGTCAGCGCTGGCTGGACCTTACGCGCTATCGCGCCAGCGCGGACGCGGTGCGCACGCTGCGCGCGGGCGGTTTCGTTCTGGCGGCGGCGCTGCCCGAGGCCGAAAAGAGCCTGGACGCCCTCGACGGCGCCGAGCGGCTGGCACTCTGCTTCGGCAACGAGCACACCGGCTTGTCGGAAGCGGTCCGAGCGGCCGCCGATCTCTCGTTCGCGCTGCCGATGGTCGGCATGACGCGCAGCCTGAACCTGTCGGTGGCGGTGGCCCTGGCCGTGAACACGGCCGCCGCACGCCGGCGCGAGGCCCTGCGCGCGGGCGGCGACCTCGATCCGGCGGCACGAGCTGCTCTGCGCGCGCGCTGGTACGCGGCCGATGTGCGGGGAGCCGAGGCAGTTCTGCGGCGCGCCGGCGTGATCGCGGGCAAGCACGCAGGATGATTCGGGCGTCGAGCCAGCCACACTCGGCGTGTGCGCCCTGACACACCGCTTCTTGAACCCTCAGATCTCGCGCGCTAGGATCAGGCACGGAAAGGCACGCACCTTGCGAAAGACGACCAGGATGCCGGAACGCAAACGCTGGAAAGTCTGGGCCAAGCGGTTGATCCAAGGGACCCTGCTGGGCCTCGGAGCGGGGGTCTTGAGCCTGGGCCTGCTCTTCCTCTGGATGGCCCATGACCCCAACGTGCCGAACATCTCGCGCCTGTCCGACTATCGGCCCAAGCTGGTGACCCGGATCTATGGTGCCAGCGGCGAGCTGATTGGCGAGCTGGCGCAGGAAAAGCGCACGTTCGTCAAGCTCGACAAGATCTCGAAAACCCTGCAGCAGGCGGTCGTCGACGCCGAGGACGCCGAGTTCTACGAGCATGGCGGCGTGTCGTACTGGGGCATGCTGCGCGCGTTTCTCAAGAACCTGCGGCCGGGCGGGGGCATGCAGGGCGGCTCCACCATCACGCAGCAGGTGGTCAAGAACCTGCTGCTCACGCCCGAGAGAAAGTTCAAGCGCAAGATCCAGGAGATCTACCTGGCCTACCGGCTCGAAAGCTCGCTGACCAAAGACGAGATCCTCGAGCTCTACATCAACCTGAACAACTACGGCCACGGCCGCTACGGGTGCGAGGAGGCGGCGCGGTTCTATTTCGCCAAGAGCTGTGCCGACATCGATCTGGCTCAGGCGGCGCTCTTGGCCGGGCTTCCGCAGTCGCCGGCGCGGCTCGACCCGCTCCACCATCCTGAGGCGGCCAAGCGGCGCCAGATCTACGTGCTCGAGCAGATGATCCGGCGCGGGCACGCCAAGCCCGAGGCCGCACAGCGCATCGAGCACGAGCCCATCAAGATCGTGCGGGCAAGCGAGCGCCAGGCCACGCTGGCGGCCGAGGTCATTGATCTGGTGCGGCAGGCGCTGGTCGAGAAGTATGGCGAAGACAAGGTGTGGTCGCTGGGCGTCGATGTGAAAACCACCATCGACGGCCACCTGCAGGAGCTGGCCCGACAGTCGCTCGAGCAGGGCCTTATCGCGCTCGATGCGCGCGAAGGCTTTGCGAAGCCGCTGCGCCACCTCGATGGGCGCAAGCGCGACGCCCAGGTGGCCGCTTTGCGCAAGGAGCTGGGCGGGCAGCCGCCCAAGACCGGCAGCGTGTACGAGGCGCTGGTCAGCGCGGTCGACGACAAGGCGAACGCGGTCGAGGTCAACCTGGGCGGTCTGGCCGGCCTTCTGCCGCTGGCCGACGACCACCGCTACAACCCCAAGAAGCTGGCGGCGTCCAAGCGCTTTCGGCCCGGCGACGTGATCCGCGTACGCCCGACCGGCGAGCGCCGGGGCGAAGCGTACCTTTTCATTCCCGAGTTCGGTCCGCAGGCGGCCATGGTCGTCATCGCGCCCGAGACGCGCGAGATCAAGGCTATCGTAGGCGGCTACAGCTTCGTGCCCGGCTCCTACAACCGCGCGCTGCGGGCCCATCGACAGCCCGGGTCCTCGTTCAAGCCATTCCTGTACGCAACCGCGTTCGACTCGCGCAAGTACACGCCGGCCTCGCTGGTCAACGACGCGCCCGAGGTCTACCAGCTCTGGAAGCCGCAGAACGACGAGAAGGAGCAGTTCCGCGGGCCGGTGCGGCTGCGCATCGCGGTCGCCGACTCCATCAACACGGTCGCCATCCGCGTGATGTCCGACATCGGAACCGCGGCCGTCATCGACACCGCGCGCAAGCTCGGCATCAAGAGCGAGCTGACGACCGATCTGTCGCTGGCGCTGGGCGCATCGGGCGTGACGCCGCTCGAGATGGCCAACGCCTACTCGACCTTTCCCAGCGGCGGCAAATACGCGGAGCCGGTCCTTATCAAGGAGATAGCGGGCGCCGCTCAGCCCATCCAGCCGCCTTCCGAGGTGCTCAAGCCGGAAGTTGCGTTCCTGATGACGCAGGTCCTGACCAGCGTGATCCAGGAGGGCACCGCCCGTGCGGCGGCATCGCAGATCCACCGGCCCGCCGCCGGGAAAACCGGCACCACCAACTCGCATCGCGACGCCTGGTTCATCGGCTTCACGCCCGATCTGTGCGCGGCCGTGTGGGTGGGATTCGACGACATGCGCCAGCTCGGCAGGGGCGAGCAGGGCGCGCGCGCGGCGCTGCCCATCTGGACCAGCTTCATGGTGCAGGCGCTCAAGAATCAGCCGCCGCGGCCGTTCGTGCAGCCGTCGGGCGTGGTGGTGCAGCGCATCGATCCCAAAACCGGCCTCTTGGCGCCGCCTGGCGCCACCACCGCAATCGACGAGTACTTCCTGGACGGCACCGCGCCCACGCAGGTGGCGCCGCAAGACGGCGACTCGACCGAGAACTTCCTGCTCCATCAAGCCGCCGGGAACTAGCCGATGCCGGCCGCCCTCGCGCTGGTCCTGGGTGCCCTCGCACAGCTGGCGGCCGAGGTGGCGCACAAGCTGCCCGAGCGGGGCGGGCTCGCGATCGCGGTGCGGGGGCCGGGGCGGCTGGGCTCGACGCTCGAGGGCCTGCTGGCAGGTCAGCTGCGTGAGCGCGGTCGGCTCGTCGATCCGCCGCCCGGTGCCGCCGACTATCGCATCGAGTGCTTAGCCACGCTGGGGGGCGGACGCGTGAGCGTCGAGTGCAGGGTGCGTGCAGTGGGCGGCGAGCTGTGGCGGGCGGCCGCCGGGGCTCCGGCCGGCGACGACATCGGGCGCGTGTTTGTACAGCAGGCGGCCGACGCCGACGCCCGCGAGCTGGCGGGCGCACCGACCGCGCCGCTTGCGGCCGCGCAGCGGCCCAGCTCCATCAAGAAGGTCCCGCTCGGCGACCTGGAGATCCTGGCGCTGGCGGCCGGTGACGCGCTGGGCGACGGTCGCACGCATCTGGTCGGCCTGGGCGAGCGCGACCTCTTGATCTGGTCGGTGGACGTGGCGCGCGGTGCGCTCACCGAGCGGCGCCGGATCGTGATGGCACAGCCGCCGGCCCCGGTCGTGCCGCGCGCGCGCCTGGGCGTGCTGCTGGTTGCGCAGCCCGGCCAGATCCTGGCCCGTCTGGCCGACCGCGCCGAGGGGCTGGGCGTGCGCGCCGGTTTCCCGGTCGGCCAGCTCCCGGATCGCAGCCCGCTTCTGGCCACGCTCGCGCTCGAAAGCGGCACCTTCGCGCTGAGCGCGCCCTGGCCGGCCCACCTGCACGCGGTGGCGACCGCGTGGGTGCAGACGGCGCCTTACGAGGCCCGCTGGTTCGGGGCTGCGGTCGACGACAGCGCGCAGCTTTTGGTGTACCAGGGCGCGCCCGGAAACCTCTTGTTTGCGGCCGCCGGCGCCGGAGACGCGGTTGCGCTCTACGACGCCGATCGGGACGGCCAGCCCGAGGTTGCCACCTCGGCGCCCACTGCACCTGGCGACGGCGATCTGATTCTCATCCGGGGCGCGCGCGGCGAGCTGTGGCGCAGCCCACCCATCACGGGTGCGGTGACCGCGCTCGCGGCCGGCGATTTCGACGGGGACGGCAAGCCCGAGCTGGTGGCGGCGGTGCGCGATCGGGTGGCCCGGAGAACCGAGCTGTGGATCGTCGAGTGATCGCGCTGCTGGCGCTTCTCGGTGCCGCCACGCGAGCGGACGCCGAGACCCGGCCTGTGCCCGGCGGCAGCATCGTGGTGCCGTTGGGCGAGCAGCCAGTTGCGCCCGGCGACCCGGTGCGCGCCCTGCGCTGGGCCGATCAAGTGATTGCGCTGGCCACCTCGGAGGGGCTGTACCAGGACGGCCGGCCCGCACTGGCCGACGGAGATCCGGTCGTCACGTCGCCTCTCGGTGCGCGCGTGCGAGTGCGTGCGGGCGTGCGCACGCATGACGGCCGTCCGGTCACCGCCGCCGAGGTGGCGGCCGCGCTCGACAAGCTGCGCGCGTCCCCGCTCGGCTTCGTGCTTGGCCCCGTCCGCGGCGTGCAGGCGGTCGGGTCCGACGCGGTCGAGCTGGCACTGTCGGCGCCGGCAGCACCGGCCGACCTGGCGGCGATCTTGAGCGCGCCCCAGGCCGCGGTCCCCCGCACCGGCCCCTTCGTGCTCGGCGGTGCCGATGCCCACGAAGTGCGGCTGGATGCGTTTTCGGGCTATCACGGCGGCCGGCCCTGGCTCGACCGCGTGATCCTGCGCGCCTACGACAGCCGCTCCAACGAGGTCAGCGCATTCGAGCTGGGCAGCGCGCAGATGCTCCTCCACGGCAGCCTCCGGCGGCGGGACGGCGCCGGCGAGCCGCTGGTGTGGCCAGCCACGGAAGCGGCGGCGCTTCTCACCTTCGTCGGATTTGCCGCGGCCGCGCCGCCCGAGGCCCGGCAGGCGGTTGCGCTCGCCATCGACGCCGACGCGGTGCGCCGCTTCGCAGCCCGTGAGCCTGCCACCACGGTGGCCCGGCCGGCCGCCAATCCGGCGCGCGCGCGCGCCCTGCTCGCGAGCTCGGCCTGGCATGGCAAGACCCTCACCCTGCTCACAGACAAGTCGCGCTTTGCCGATGACGATGTCGCGCAGAAGGTGCAGGCCCAGCTGCAGCGGGTCGGTCTGACCGTGCGCATCGAGAGCGCGTCCGCGAGCGAGTTCGAGCGTCGTCTGGCCGCCAACAGTGGGTTTGACCTTTTTGTGGGCCAGTGTGCGCCCCAGCTGGCCGGCACCCGCGTGTGCGGCGACGGCGGCGCGGTGGCCCTGTATCGCAGCGGGCTGCGCGCGCACCATGCCCTCGAGCTGCGCGGGCTGCGCATCGACGCCGCCGGTCGGCTCCGCTTCGACGACGCGTTCCTGTGGCGCAAGGCGGGGGCGGCGCGGCCATGAAGCTGCGCGGCAAGTTCACGGCCGTATTCGGCGTGGCGGCGCTGACCCCGATCCTGGGCGCCACACTGGTCCTGCGCGTGACCATCCGCAGGACATACGAGGACGCAGCGGCCCGGGTGCTCGCCAACGCGCGCCGAGTCGGTGAGGCGCAGTTCCATGCGCTCGCACGCACGGTCCAGGACGCCGCCGGTGCGCTGGCCGATCCGCACGATCGGGACACCCACGATCTTCTGGTCGACCTGCAGCGCGGCACCTTCGACGAGGATCGGCAGCGCGAGCTGGCGCATCGGGCGCCCGAGCTTTTGCGCGAGCGCGGCCTCGATCTGCTCGAGATCGTCGATCGATCTGGGCGCGTGCTGGCGTGCGGGCACGTGCCGGCACGGGTCGGCGATACCGATCCGGAGGCGCTCGCGCGCGCAGCCCGCTTCGAGGGCCAGCCGCTCCTGGTCGACGAGCACGTGCTCACGGGCGGCCGGCTCGAGCCCGCGCTGGCCGTGGAGACCCTGCGCTGGGCCCGGCTCGAGGGCGCCGGCGCCGGGGTCCTCATCGTGGCCGGGCGCAAGCTCGACGCCCAGTTTCTGGAAGGGCTGCACCAGCACGGCCGGCTGGAGGCGCGCCTGGTCACGCCCGGCGGCGTGGCCGAGCTGGCCGCCTTGCCCGAGGGCTGGGACACTTTGCACCGCCACCCGTCGGAGGCGCTGCAGCTGGCCGGGGCCGACCACGTGGTGCGGGCCTGGCTCGAGCTGGCCGTCATCGACACCGATCTGCGCAGCGTTCTCGAGGGCATCACGCAAGGCGCCACGCTGGCGGCCGCGGGCGCTCTCCTTTTGGCCCTCGTGCTCGGGATGTTCGTGGCCCATCGCATCACGCAGCCGGTGCGCGAGATGGCGCGCGGCGCCGAGGCGATCGCGCGCGGGCGTCTCGACGTGCGCCTGGAGTCGCGGCCGCGCAGCGACGAGCTGTGGGACCTTTTGCGAGCGTTCAACGCCATGACCGAGGAGCTCGCGCGCTCCAAGGAGCAGCTCGTGCAGGCCGAGCGTGTGGCCGCCTGGCGCGAGATCGCGCGCCGGATCGCACATGAGATCAAGAATCCGCTCACGCCCATCCAGATGTCGATCGAAACCATGCGCAAGACCCAGGACCGCGCCGAGTTCGGCGAGATCTTCGACGAGGGAACTCGCACCATCCTCGACGAGGTGGCGCGGCTCAAGCGAATCGTGCAGGAATTCTCGGACTTCGCACGCATGCCCAAGCCCGAGCTTTCGCCGTGCGACCTGGGCGAGATTGCGCGCGGTGCGCTCACCCTGTATCAAGGCGGCGCCACCCCGGTGCGGGCCGAGCTGCCCCCGGCCGCCCTGCCCGCCGTCATGGCCGACAAGCAGCAGCTGCAGCAGGTGATTCTCAATCTGCTCGAGAACGCGCGCGACGCCGTGCAGCGCAAAGGCAGCGGCGAAATCGTCGTGCGCGCGCGCAAGAACGGCGCCGCGGTCGAGCTCGAGGTCGAGGACACCGGCATCGGCCTGTCGGACTCGGTGCGCGAGCGGCTCTTCACGCCCTACTTCACGACCAAGGAAAGCGGCACCGGGCTGGGCCTGGCCATCGTGCACCGCATCGTGACCGATCACGGCGGCCGCATCAGCGCACGCGGCGCCGAGGGCAAGGGCGCCAGCTTCACGCTCCACCTGCCGGTGGCCGAGCTGGCGGCGCCGGAGCCATGAGGCTACACTTGGCGCGTATGGGCCGTTTGGGCCGCTCCTTGGTTTTCGGCTTGAGCTTCTTGGTCTTGTCCTGCGGCGGGCGCGAGATCCCGGTTTTTTCCGGGCCCGGCTTCGACACCGACCCGCCGCGGCCCGGTCCGCTCAACGGCCGCATCGTGGCGACCGACAACGGCGACGACACGCTCGCAGTGTGCGATCCGACCCAGCGGCGCATGATGTGGCAGGTTCCGGTGGGGTTCATCCCGGTGGAGCTGGAAGGGCCGCACCACGTCTCGGCGTCACCGCTGGGCGACTTCTTCTACTTCAACCTGTCGGAGGCGGTGACCGGCTCGGGCTCGGGCCCGCACGGTGCGCACGGCACCGGCACCCAGCCCGGCTTCGTGCTCAAGATGGAGGCCCAGACCGCGTCGCTGGTCAAATGGGCGCAGGTCGATCCCAACCCCGGCGACAACACCATTTCGCCCGACGGCAAGACGGTCTACGCGACCCACTACGATCTTATCAAGTGGACCCGCTATTACCAGATGAGCCCGCCCGATCCCTCACTGATCTCGATGTTCTACTCGACGCTGGCCGTGATCGACGCGGACACCATGAACGTTCAGAAGAAAGTCCCGATCTGCTTCGCCGCCCACGGCCTTCGGACCTCGGCCGATGGCCAGGTGGCCTATTCGACCTGTGGCCCCGACCAGATCGCGGTCATCCGGCTGTCCGAGCCCGGGCTGCCGGTCACGCGGGTGCCGCTGACTGCGCAATCGACCGAGGGCCCCAGCTGCGACCGCTGCCCGTACGGCCTCAACGTCGCGCCCGACGGCACCGTGTGGGTGGGCGACCTGGGTCCCAACGGCGGCGGATCGGGCGGCGGCGACGTGCGTGTGTATGACCCGGCTCTGGGCGCGTTCGACCCCGCGCGCGTGGCACCGGTCAACGGGCGCGCGCTGTTCGCCGCCTTCACGCACGCACCGAGCGGCTGGCGCGTGTACGTGCCCGAGCAGGGTTTTCAGGATTTCGTGCGCATCTACGATCCCAAGGCGCGCGGGCAGGCGCCGGTCGAGGTGGGGCACATCGGCCCGTTCGCGCGCAACGACTGCTTGAATGCGCACATGATCCTGATCTCGGACGACGACAAGACCGGCTACCTGGTGTGTGAGGGGGATCACGTCGGGCCGGGTCGGCTGGTGCTGCTCGACCTTTCGGCGGGAAGCATGATCGTGTCCATCCCGATTGGCGTGTTCCCCGATGGGATCGCGCTCATCCCGCCGCGCGGATCCGGCGGCGGGTAGCGGTTGGCACTTGAGCCGAGCCGACTCGTTCCCTGGGCCCCCGGGGTAATGGTATAAACGCACCCTTGTGAGCGGGTTCGCGCTGCTCCTTGCGCTCGCGCAGGCGCCGCATCTTACGGCCGCCCGCGCGCCGCAGGCGCCCGCGATCGACGGCCGGCTCGATGACCCGGTGTGGCAGCTGGCCACCCCGAGCGACGCCTTCACGCAAAAGTTCCCCGACGAGGGGCGCGCACCCAGCGAGCACACGGTCGTGCGCGTGCTGTACGACGACGAAGCAGTGTACGTGGGCTTCGAGTGCGCGCAGCTGCGGGCGCCCATGGTGGCGCGGCTGACTCGACGCGACCGCGAGATCGAGGCCGATCACGTCTCCATCGCCATCGATACCCGGCGCGACGGCCGCAGCGCGTTTCAGTTCACGGTCAACGCGGCCGGCGTGCTCTCCGACTATCTCCTGTTCAACGATACTGACTCCTCGAGCGACTGGGACGAAAACTGGGAGGCCCGCACCGCACGCAGCGCGAGCGGCTGGTCGGCCGAGTTCCGCATCCCGCTGCGCATCCTGCGCTTTGAACGGCTGCCCGTGCAGGACTGGGGCTTCCAGGCCCGCCGCTACATCTCGATGCGCCAGGAAACCGACGAGTGGGCCTTCATCCCGCGTACCGCGGCCGGCGAGGTGTCGCACTACGGGCGGCTCGACAACCTTCGCGATCTGCATCCGGGCTCGCGGCTCGAGCTGCGTCCATTCGTCGTGGGCAAGCTGCGCCAGCGCGACCCGGTCACCGCCATGCTGGCCGCCGGCGTGGACGCCAGCGGCTCGGCCGGGCTCGACCTGAAATGGCACGCCACCCAGGGCCTGACCCTCGATGCCACGTTCAATCCCGACTTCGCGCAGGTGGAGGCCGATCAGGTCATCCTCAACCTGACCAACTTCGAGATCGAGTATCCGGAGAAGCGGCCCTTCTTCCTCGAGGGCATCGATACCTTCGCGACCCCGCTGGCAGTTCTATACACGCGCCGCATCGGGCACGTGCCGGCCGCGCCCGCACTGCGAAGCGACCCGCCCTACGGCGAAGAGCTGTACGACACGCCCGACCCGGCCACCATCTACGGCGCCGCCAAGCTCAGCGGCCGGCTGACCCAGCGCCTGTCGATCGGCGCCCTGTCGGCGGTCACCGGGCGCGAGGACGTGCAAGCCCAGTCGGCGGGTGGTGGGGCGCGGCTCAGCCGGGTGGCCGAACCGCTCACGATCTACAACCTGCTTCGGCTCCGGCGCGACGCATTCGGCAACGGGCACGTGGGCCTGATCGCGAGCGCGGTCGGGCGCGTGGAGCCGACCGGCGACTATCCGGTGGTGGCGCCCGACCCGACAGCAACCCCGACCCTTCTGTGCCCGAGCGGCGACACCTACCCGCTCACCACGCCCGCGCGTCCGCGCTGCTTTCACGACGCCTATGTGGGCGGCGCCGATGCCCGTTGGCGCTCGCCGTCGGGCGACTATGCGGCGTCGGCGCAGGCGCTGGCCACGCTGATCGAGCACGGGCCCGCGCGCACGCTGCGCGACGGCACCGTGATCGGAGACGGCGATGCCGACGCGGGCGGCATCGTGACCCTTTCCAAGGAGGGCGGACGCTGGGTGGGCGATGTCGGCTACGAAGGCTACGGGCGCAAGCTCGACTACAACGACCTGGGCTTCCTGGGCCGCCAGAACGTGCACCACCTGTGGCTCGACGCCTACTACCGCACGCTCGAGCCGCGCTGGAAGACCCTGGAGACGCAGTGGGGCCTGGAGCTGTACGGCCGCCAGAGCCTGGACGGCCGCAAGCTCGCGCGCGGGTATCAAGTCAACTCGCGCGGCAAGCTGACCAATTTCTGGGGCTGGTTCCTGGAGCTGCACTATCGCGAGGCCCACTTCGACGATCGCGAGGTCGGTGACGGCACCGCGCTCGAGCGTGATGGCCTCATCGGCATCGAGCTCAGCATGCACACCGATCCGCGGCGGCGCGTGCAGCTTGGCCTCGACAGCCAGACCCAGTTCATCTTCGACGGCTTTCACTTCGAGGGCGACGTCGTCCTCACCTTGCGCCTGCTGCCGCAGCTCGACCTCGAGCTCCTCCCCACCCTGACCTACAATGCCGGCGAGCCGCGCTATCTGGCCAACGCGATCACCGCGCCCGGCCAGTACTACTTCGGTAAGCTGTCGGCCCAGAGCGTGGGCACCACGCTGCGTGCGACCTATACCTTCACGCCGCGGCTGACGCTGCAGGCCTATGCGCAGCTGTTCTTGGCGGCGCTGCATTACTCCGATTTCTCGACCGCACAGTCGGATCCAATGGGGCCGCGGCCAACCGTTCGCCTGTCCGATCTGCGAGCCGCCCCGCCCCCCATGTGCCCGCCCGCCACCACCTGCACCGACAGCGAGGACGGCGTGCTCAACGTCAACCTGGTGCTGCGCTGGGAATACCGGTTGGGCTCGACGCTGTTTCTGGTCTACACGCGCTCGCAGGTACCGCAGCTCCAGCTCGCGCAGGGCCAGGGTGCGAGCCTCGACTTCGGCGCCATCCAGCGCGGTCCAGCCGCCAACGTGCTGCTCTTGAAGCTGTCGTACTGGTGGGGGTAAGGTCGCGGCATGCAACTCCAACTGGGCAGGTATCAGGTCGCGGTCGACAAGCGGCTGACGGCGCTTGCGGCCGCGCGCTTCGGCGAGCGCTTCTGGGCGCACGATGCGGCGCTGTGGAAGGACGACCCTGCGCACGCCAAGGTGATTCGAAACCGGATGGGCTGGCTGGAGGTGGCGCCTGCGATGGCGCGCGAGGTGGCTGCCCTGCGCGGATTTGCCGAGGAGGTGCGCGGGGCGGGCCTGCGCCATGTGGTTCTGCTCGGCATGGGCGGATCGAGCCTGTGCCCGGAAGTGCTGGCGCAGACCTTCGGCGCCACGCCTGGGTTCCCTGATTTGCGCGTGCTCGACTCGACCTCGCCCGAGTCGGTGCGCGCGGTCGAGCAGGCGGTCACGCTGCCGCAAACGCTGTTCCTGGTGTCGACCAAGTCGGGGACCACGACCGAGACGCTGTCCCTGCAGCGCTATTTCCAGGAGCGGCTGCGCGCCTCCGGCGTCGCGCACGTGGGCGACCACTTCGTGGCCATCACCGATCCGCAGACCCCGCTCGAGAAGCTGGCGGCGACCGAGCGTTTCCGGCGCACGTTCTTGAATCCGGCCGACATTGGCGGGCGCTATTCGGCGCTGTCCTATTTCGGGTTGGTGCCGGCGGCACTTCTGGGGCTGGATGTGGCCGCGCTGCTGGCGTCTGCGCAGGATCTGGCCGCGCGCTGCGGCCCTCAGGTGGAGCCGCGCCAGAACCCGGCCTTCGTGCTGGGCGCGGCGCTGGGCGAGCTGGGCCTGGCCGGGCGCGACAAGGTCACGTTCGTGCTCTCGCGCGAGCTGGCGGCCTTCGGTGCGTGGGTCGAGCAGCTGATCGCGGAAAGCACCGGCAAGGAAGGCAAGGGCCTTCTGCCGGTGGACGACGAGCCGCTGGGCCCGCCGCCCGTGTACGACGTCGATCGCCTGTTCGTCTCGATCCGCACCCGGGGCGAGCCCGAGGACCCCGCGCTGGGGCCCCTCGCCGAGGCGCACCACCCCATCGTGCGCATCGAGATCGCCGACCGGTCCGCACTGGGCGGCGAGTTCTGGCGCTGGGAGGTGGCGACCGCGGTCGCGGGCGCCGTGCTGGGCGTCGATCCGTTCGATGAGCCCAACGTGACCGAGGCCAAGGACACCACCAAGCAGGTGCTCGCCCAGTTCCAGCGCGAGGGCAAGCTGCCTGCGGACGCGCCGCTGGCCAGCCTGGGGCCGCTCAGGCTGCAGGCCGGTCCGCAGTCGGCGGCCCGGCTTGCCGCCGCGGGCACGGACGCGGTCGCGCTCCTGCGCGCGCACCTGCGCTCGGCGACCGAAGGCGACTACATCGCGCTGTGCGCCTACCTTCACCGTACGCCCGACCGGCACGGGCTGCTGGCGCGCATCCGACGCACCCTGCGCGACCGTCTCGAGCGCGCGACCACGCTCGGCTACGGGCCCCGCTTTCTGCATTCGACCGGCCAGCTTCACAAGGGCGGGCCCGCCACCGGGGTCTTCTTGCAGGTGACCGCGCCGGCCGGGCCCGAGCTGCCCATTCCCGGGGCGCCCTACGGCTTCGGCACCCTGCTTTTCGCCCAGGCCCTGGGCGATTTGCGCGTGCTCGACGGCCGAGGCCGGCGGGCGCTGCGGGTCGACCTGGGCGGGGACATCGAGGCCGGTTTGCAGGCACTCGCGCGCGCCGTGGAATCTGCGCTAGAGTAGCTCCGTGAAATCCGGGGGCAGCGCGCCCCGTCCGCTGTGGCCGCTCGCGCTCAGCCTGGCCGCGTTGGCGTATGCCATCGCAGTGGTGGTGGTGGCCTGGCGCGCGCCCGACAAGGGCTTCCTGGCGTTCACGGGCCGCCGCATCGTCGACGTGACGCCGGGCGGGCCGGCCCAGCGTGCCGGCCTGGAGCGCGGTGACGTCCTTCGCGCCATCGACGGCATGCCCGTCCGCTCGACGCTCGAGTACGCCCAGCGCCTTCTGCGCCGCCGCCCCGGCGTCACGGTCGTGCTCGACCTCGAGCGCGCCGGGCAGCCGGTGCGGGCGGTGATCCAGCTCGGTCGCTCGCCCGCCCCGGTTTCGGCTCTGGTCGCGTCCGGTCTGGCGGCGGTGCTGTGTCTTCTGGGCCTGGTGGCGCGCTACGGCCGGCCCGACGACGTCGCCGCGCGCCGGTTCTGGCGCTCGACCGTCCTGTACGCGATCGTGTACGCGGGCGGCCTGTCGTGGACCCACCTCGTGGTTCATCCGGTGCTGTCCGCGGTGTTCGGGGTCATGCTGTTCCTGGCACCGCCGCTGGGCATGGACTTCGGGCTGTCGTTCCCGCAGCCGCTGCAGCCGCCGGTGCGCGGCTGGCGCGCCCTGGGCTGGGCGCCCACGCTGGTGCTCGGCGCCGGGACCGCGCTCTCGCTCGCGATTGCGCTGGGCGACCTTTGGGCGGGCCGGCCGGGCGATCGCGCGCTTTCCTACACCGTGCGTTTCGTGAGCTGGCAACTGGCGTTCTCGACCGTGGTCGTATGCGTGGGGATGTTCGCACAGTACCGCCACCTGCGCCGGGTGGGCGCGAGTGGACGCGAGCGCGGCCAGCTCAAGTGGCTCTTTTTTGGCTTTGCGCTGTGCCTGCTGCCGATGCTTTTCGCAGTCCCGTTCGCGATCGCCGACCTCGATTGGTTTTTGACGACCGGCTATCGACCCTTTCTGGTGGCGATTGCGATCCTGTGGTTCGCCACCGCCAGCCTCGCGGTCTTGGGCGTGCGGCTGGCCGACGTCGACGCGGTGATCAAGCGCTCGGTCGCATACGCGATCGCATCCGGCTGCGCAGCCGGGATCTACTTTCTGATGGTGCTTGCGGTGGGCCTGCTGGCCGATTGGCTGTTCGGACGAGCGCGGCTGTGGCCGCCGCTGGTGGCCGGGGTGGCGGCGGCCATGCTGTTCGGGCCCATTCGCGCCCGGGTCACGCACTGGCTCGATCGGCGCTTCTTCCGCGATCGGCTGCACTACGTGCAGGCGCTGCGCGAGCTGTCGGAGGCCCTGACGCGCGTGCGCGAGCCCGCCGATCTGGCGCGCGAGATCGTCGACCGTACGGTAGAGACCCTACGCGCCTCCTCGGGCGCGCTGTATCTGGCTTCCCACCGCGACTCGGCCGCCGATCTGGAGCTGGCGCACGCGCGCGGGGGCGCGTTCGCGGCCCGGCTGCCCCGCGCGCAAGCGCTGACCCCGCCCGAGGACGGGGTGGCGGTGCCGATCGCGCAGGCCGGGGTTCTGGTTTTGGGCGCCCGCCTGGGCGGTGACCTGTACGGGACCCAGGACCGCGACCTCCTGGGCGCGCTGGCCGGCCAGCTCGCGGTTGCGCTCGACAACGCGCGCGCCTTCGGTACCATCGCGGGCCTCGGCCGCACGCTGGAGGCGCAGAACCTCGAGATCCGCGAGCTGCGCGACAAGCTCGAGGACGAGAACGTCTATCTGCGCGGACGCCTGGATGCCACCCGCGACGGGGCGGCCCTGATCGGCAGCTCCAAGGTCATGCGGGAGCTGGAGCGCCAGATGGAGCGCGCGGCCTCCACCAGCGCGCTGGTCCTGCTGCACGGCGAGAGCGGCAGCGGCAAGGGTCTGGTCGCGCGCACGCTGCACACGATGTCGAGCCGAGCCCACGGGCGCTTCATTCACCTCGACTGCGCGGCCATTCCGCCCGGCGTGTTCGAGAGCGAGCTGTTCGGCCACGAGCGCGGCTCGTTCACGGGGGCGGTGCGCACGCGCCGCGGTCCGTTCGAGCTGGCCGACGGCGGCACGCTGTTCCTCGATGAGATCGGGGAGCTGCCGCTCGGGCTCCAGCCCAAGCTCCTACGCGTGCTGCAGGAGCGCAGCGTGGTGCGCGTGGGCGGCGGCCGGCCGGTCGAGGTCGACGTGCGCATCGTGGTGGCCACCAACCGCAACCTGAGCGAGATGGTCGCGCGCGGCGAGTTCCGCGAGGATCTGTACTTTCGGCTGCGCGTGATCGAGATCGAGGTGCCGCCCCTGCGCACCCACAAGAGCGACATCCCGGCCCTGTGCGAGTACCTGCTGCCGCGGCTGTGCCGGCGCGACCATCGGCCGCCGCGCACGCTGTCGCCCGAGGCCATGGCGCGCCTGTGCGCGTACGGGTGGCCGGGCAACGTGCGCGAGCTCGAGAACGTGCTCGAGCGTGCGGTCGTTTTGTGCGAGAGCGACCGCATTTCGGCCGATGACCTGGCGGTGCCGGACGTGCCTGCACCGGTCGAGGCGCCGCCCGAGCCGGCGTGGGCCGCCGATGCGACCCATCACCGCGATGTCATGGAGTCGATCGAGAAACGGCGCCTGGTGGCGGCCCTGCGCGCGGCCGGCGGCAACCAGTCGCACGCCGCACGCGCGCTCGGAATCGCGCGCACGACACTCATCAACAAGCTGCGGCGGTACGGCCTTTTGTAAGAGGCTCGTCGAATCGGCAGGACCTGCGAGCCCCGCAGAAGCCGCCGGACCGGCGCCGACGGGCCCCACCAGCTCCGCAGGACCCGCTGGTCCTGCTGGTGCGACGAGCCTTTTGGGTGTGGTAGCAACTCGCGTGCCTCGACGCCGGGCGCGTGCAATCGAGCATTTGCACGGCGCGACCTGACACAGTTGTGTCAGCCCCTGTGTCGGCTGTGTCAGCTACGGGGGCAGGCCCAGGTCGACATACGGATCCACGATCACGGGCGTGCCGGTCTTGAGCTCGCCGTCCAGGAACTTGAGCCAGGCGTCGGCGCCCACGCTCGATGCTCCGATGTTGGAGTGCGTGGCCGGCTGGATCGTGTGGCCGTCGTCGGCCAGCACGCGGTCGAACTGCAGAAGACCCGCGGTCCTGCCGTCGGGCCAGTTGCCACGCACCGGCGCGGCCCCGGTCATGCCGACCAGCTCCACCGGCTGGCGCACGGGCGGTACCACCGGCACGCCGAGCGCTCGCGCCAGCGCGCGGTTGGAGCTGTTGGGCACTGTGTCGTCATCGATCACCATGCCCATCAGGATGTGCGGCCACGCGGGTGGAAAGCCAGCCGGCCTTTCGGCCGGCGTGTCGAGCAGGTGCGGCGCCCACACCCCCGGATCGCCGCGATCGATCAGCGTCTGCAGGATGGGAAAAAATCGCGCCACGTCGCCGTCGGTGGTACCGGGCGGCTTCATGAGCGTGATCAGGGGCTGGAAGGTTTGCGAGTCGCGGATGATGGTGCCGACGCGCGCACCCGGCACTACCAGGATGCCCGTGCGCAGCGCCGGCAACAGCGCGAGCGGCTCGGGCCCCATAATGCCGCCCAGCGACACGCCCAGGTACGAAAAGCGCTGCGCGTCCAGATCGGGCCGGCCGTCACCGTCCAGATCGAGGCCCAGCTCGACCATGCGCGCGAGCTGCAGCTTGTCATAGCTGGACTGCCTGAAGTGCTCACGCATCTCGAGCGGGGCGAAGGTGCCGTCGCTGACCGAGATGGCAAAGAAGCTGAGCACGCGGCCCAGGGTATCTGTCGCAGTGGCGGTCGGGTGCTGGCCGTGGCTGACCGCGTCGATGGCAATGGTGGCGACCCCGCGCGGCGCCGCAAACTCGGCCAATCGGGCCGCCTGCGTGCGGTCGCCACCCAGGCCGTGGCCGTACATCAAGGTCGGGAGCGCGCTGCCGCCGTACGGCCCCGGGCGCTGCAAGGGCAGCCAGACCGTGAACGGCAGGACGTAGGTCACCGAGATGTCGGGCGGGCCCAGAAGGTCGGGCATAACGTGGGTGAGGCCGCGATAGTCGACCGCGGTGAAATGGCCCTCGCAGCGCACCCACTGCGGCTCTTGCGTGCACACGGTGCCGGGCGCGGGCCGGATCTGGCGCTGCGCCACGTCGGCTGCGATGGCCAGCGAGTCCTCGTGCACCGATTGCGTGCTGAACACGACCACACCAGCCAGGTCTTCGATGCGCGCGACCACCCCCATGTCGACCAGCGTTTGCGCCGCCGCCCCGATCCGCTGCGCCACCCGTGCCGTGGCGGCATCCACGCTGAATCCACGCAGCGCAAACCCCATGTCGTGCGATGCGCGCACCGGCAGCCCATCGGCGCCGAGGAGGCGGCTGGTCACCGCCACCATCGCGTGCGCGCGCGGGGGCAGGGGCCTGAGCGGCTCCAGGATCACGGAAGCGCTGTCATCGATCAGCGTGGCCAGGTACGGCCACGGCTCGAGGCTGCCCGCCCGCTCGACCAAGAGCACAATGGGCGCGGACCGATCGGCAGCGGCCACCTGCTCGGGCAACGCGGCCGGGTCGAGCTTTCCGTCGAAGCGGAGGATCACGCCGGCCTGGAGTCCGAACCCGTCGAGGGTCGAGAGCGTACGGAAGATGTCCTTGAAGGTCGCCGGCAGATTGCGCAGCTGTGCGAAGCGATCGGGATCGAAGCTGAGCCGGATCCCGGTGCGCGCGCTCGGATCGTCGCGCGTGAACGCATCGTCGGGAAATACGTCCAGCTCGCCAGCGCCCGGGCTCCATAGGAGCGCCACCGGAAGGTGCACATCCTGGCCGCACGCGGGCGCGAGCAGACCGCACAATACGACCCCAAGTCTTAGGCCCAAGGACATTGGTCTTCCTTCGCGGCTCGCTCCGGCGCGGCTCGGCGGCTCGCTCCGCGGCACTCCGCTCGCAAGCCTCGAAACCCCGCGCCTGCGCTGGCCGCTCATGTCGGGATTGTAGTCGTTTCCGTCGGCGGCGGGTATCAACTTTGGTTTACCGGGCCGCGTCGGCGTGCGCGTCCGCGCCGCGCCGGTCAGCCGGTCACGCCGCACACGAGCAGGGTCAGGTCGTCGTACTGGGGCGCATCGCCGACGTGCTGCTTGAGATCGCGCAAAAGTCGCTGCGCCACCTCGCGCGAGAGCGAGGATCCGGCGGCCAGGCTGGCCTGGAAGCGCGCAAACCCGAACTGCTCGCCCGCCGTGTTCTGCGCCTCCATCACGCCGTCGGTGCACAGAACCAGCGTATCGCCGGACCCGAGCACCACCCGCGTCTGCCGGTAGTCGGCATCTGCGAAAAACCCGATGGCCGTCCCCAGCCCCTCGCCCACGCACGCGATCTGTCCCTGCTCGCGCCGCCGGATGAAGGGCGGCAGATGGCCCGCGTTGGCCAGCACCAGCTCGTGCGACGACAGATCGAGCGTCAGATAGACGCCGGTTACGAAGAAGTCGTCCTGGTTGCGCTCCAGCACCAGGCGGTTGACCCGCGCCAGCACGCGCGACGGGTCGGGCTCGGCCAGCGCGGCTTCTCGCAGGTCGCTCGAGATGCGCGCCATCAGGAGCGCGGCCGACACGCCCTTGCCGGCGACGTCACCGATGAAAAGTCCCAGTCGGTTGCGCGACAGCATGAAGACATCGTAAAAATCGCCGCCCACCGTGTAGGCGGGCTGGTACTCGGTGATGAACTCGACCCCGGGCACCTGGGGGAGCTGTCGGGGCAGGAAGCTTTTCTGGATCTGCTGCGCCACCAGCAGATCCTGGGACAGGCGCTGCTGCTTGAGCATCTCGGCGTGCAGGCGCGCGTTCTGGAGCGCCATCGCGGCCAGCGCTGCCAGCCCGGTCAGAAGGTCCAGGTCGCGCTGGAGAAACTGCCCGTCCCGGCCCGGCGTGCCGCGCACCATGATCACTCCCTGCGTGCGATCGCGGTAGATCATGGGCGCGTGCATGGTCAGGCCGCCCTGGGGCGCCCGACCCTTGCGTGTTGGCGGCAGCGTCGGGGTGGATAGAATCGCGCGGCCCCTGCCGACCACCTCGTCGTGGATCTGGGCGCTCAGCGAAAACGCGGGAGCCGGCTTGCGATCGCGTCCCACTGCCTTGCGCGGCACCATGGTTCCTGGATCGCCATCGCGCAGATAGATCGCGCACAGCTCCGCGTCCGCGAACACCTCGATCAGGTTGCTCGCGATGCGGTCGAGCAGCTCGGGAGTATCGAGCGTGGTCGCGATCGAGTGCATGAACGAGTATAGGGTGCGCAGCTTGCGGTCGGCGTCCTCGAGCTCGGCCAGGCCCGTTACCTCGGGGCTGGACGTGGCCCGGGTGGCATCGAGCGAATCGACGATGTTGGCCGCGCCCTCGATGCCAACCAGCGTGCGCACCTCCAACCCGCCGCCCGCGAAACCGGCCCGCAGGCGCTCGTCCTTGGACTCGGCCTCGGTCTCGAAGCGGAAGCGGAAGGGGCCGAAGCGCACCACGTCTGCGGTCGCCAGCTGGTGCCGCTTGACCGGCTCGTCGTTGACGAAGGTTCCGTTGGCACTGTTGAGGTCGTACACCATGTGGCCGCCCGACTCGGGCGAGATCTTGGCGTGCTGGCGCGAAATGCGGGGATCGTCGATGACCACATGGTTGAGCGGTCCCCGTCCGACCAGGCAGGGCGCGTCGAGCGGAAAGCGCATCCCCACCAGGTCTCCGTCCAGCGCGACCAGCCAGGCCACGAGCGGAGATATTACCGGGAATAGGCGCGTCGCGCGATGGGTTGGGCAAGACAAGGGAGGGCTCCATGAGGGCATGGTCGACTCTTTTGCTGGCACCGGTTTTGTTCGGAGGCGGAAGCGCGCTGGCAAGCCCGCGCGGACACGTCAAGGGCATGCAGATCTGGCTGGGCGGGGGCGCGCGGTTGGGCGTCGAGCTTTCGGGAATGAGCGAGGATCTGCGGACCTTCTTCGGTGCGCCCGCCGACCGGGGCGTGCTGGTCAATCGAGTCGAGCCCGACGGGCCGGGCGCACGCGCCGGGCTCAAGGCCGGCGACGTGATCGTCGAGGTAGGCGGCGAGAAAGCGGAGGAGCCCGAGGATGTGGTCGCGGTGCTCGCCGACAAGAAGGCGGGCGACACGGTCAGCCTGGGGGTGGTGCGCAACCGGGCTCGACAGATGCTGAGCGCGACCCTGAAAGCGGGAAAGGGCAAGGATGGGATGGACTTCTTCCTCAGCCCGGGTGAGGGGTTGCAGGGCCTGCGCTGGCTGGCCGGGGGCAACCTCCAGAAGGAGCTCGAGCAAACCCGCAGCCAGCTGCGCGAGCTCGAGAAGCGGCTGGAGAGGCTGGAAAAGGGCCGCTAGGCTAAAGTGGATGCGAGCTTGAGCAGGTGCCGAGCGGGCCCGCCCCGCCTGCAACCGGCGACGACCAGCCGTCGGCCGTGCACTGGTACCAGACGCTATCCCGCGCCGACTGCACGCACGTGCGCGGCGGCTCGTAGGCCGAAAGCGTGCTCGAGTAGCACCAAGCGTAGCTGATCGCGCAACTGTGCTGCCCGGCCACCCACGCGCCCCCCTGACAGGTGTACCAGCTCTGGTCCGATGCCGACTGCACACAGGTTGCGGCGGGCACGTAGGCGCTGAGCGTGGACGAGTGGCAGGAGCCGCTCGGTTGCGGCGGGGGTGGGGGCGGCGAGGGCGGAGGCGGTGAGCCGCCCCCCGAGCACGGACCCAGCGGGGTCGAGGTGGGAACCTCGGTCACGTGCACACGCAACCGATCGCTCCAGCCTGCAGACGAGACGCCGAACAGGTGCTCCGACACCAGCGGGGAGGCGTCGATGATGGGCCCGCCGGCCGCGTTCTCGACGCACACGTCGGGGCCGTAGTCGTCGGTCTTGGCGACCACGCACTTGCCGTTGGCCTCGATCTGAATGTGCGAGCCGCAACCGTAGCGCTGGCGCGAGGCCGCGTAGTACCACGATCCGTGGTTGGTGTTGGTTCCGCACGACATGATGCCCGAGTCGCTGCCGTTGCCGAAGCTGGTCAAGAAATAGCTGCCGGAGCTGGGAATCGAGGAGGAGGCGTGGCCGCGGCAACCAGTCAGCCCCTCGGGCAGCTCGGTGATGCTCTGACCTTCGTCGATCTCGCCCAGGCCGCAGCCGGCCATCGCGAGCGCAAGCGCGACCGCGACCCCGATCGCGTAAACCGTCGGATACAGATATCTCGTCATGTGTCACCGCTAGTGCAACCGGCTTGCCCGCGCCGTGCGCGAGCGAGATCGGTCGCTTGGCGGCGCGCGACCTGGGAGCGCAGCCCTCGCCACTGCAAACGGTTGTGCACGCCTCCGATGTAGGTGTGTCGACTAAGGTTGACGCTCGTCGGCGCCCAGATCGGGCAGGCCGCGATCGTGCGGCTGGTCGTCGATGTCGAGGCCCGCCATATCGAGCACCACGCCCTGATCGATCGCGCCGGTCGCGCTCGCGGTCAGGTGCAGGTCGACGGCGGGTGGACTGACGAAGTAGCCCGCCGGCACGTTCATCAGATTGTGATCGACGGTGCCGGTGGCGCCGTCGCGCATCGTGATCACCCGGACCAGGTTGTTGCGGATGTCGGCCACCGTGTTCGGAAACCGGTAGTCGATGGAGCTGAAGAAGCTCACCACCGCGTCGGTCGAGTACACGGTGTTGTGGTACACGCGCACGCCGCGCGCCTGGTCGAGCTCGATGCCGGTGTCGAAGCCAGGCTGATCGGCATCGATCATGTTGTTGCGAATGATGCCGTCGTAGTGGCCGACATAGCCCACGCCCGGGTATGGATTGTCGGGATAGCTGCGTCCGGCGTCGCTTACTCCCAGGCCGAAGCCGACCCCGCGCCCACAGTTCACGATGGTGTTCTGCTCGACCAGGGTGTC
>DATFWX010000043.1:0-30190 GCA_035258845.1 Polyangia bacterium
CGGGCGGGGGCGGCGGGGGCGAAGGCGGAAGCTCCTGGGGCATCTACTCGTTCTCTTCGACCATCACCCCCACCAACGTGCTTTTCAGCGGTGGCTCGGCCGGTCCGGGGGGCGCGGGCGGCCCGTCCGCGCCGTCGGCGCCGCTGTCCGAACGCGATGGCAACGACGGCCCGGCCGGTCCGGCAGGCGGTTTTGGAGACATTGGAACCTGCGCCAGCCCCGCTGGCTGCTGATCCCCTACGAGCTCTCGCCGCTTCCTCCCACCGCCCACCGTTGTGCCAGCCCTGCGCCCAGCGCGAACGTGCAGGCCAGACAGCGAAACAGCTCCTCGAGCGCGCGCAGCTTGAGCGGCTCGGCCTGGAGCGAGTAGCCGATGGTCGCGGTCGCGTCGTAGCACAGCCAGCCTAGATAGCTCGCGGTCAGAAGCGCCCACGGCCACCCGAGCAGCCCGCCCCGCAGCGCGAGCGCGGTCAAAAGCAGGGGAGCGATGAGAGCGACCGCCACGATGTCGCCCAGATCGGACGCCGCGCCCACGAGCTGCGCCATGTTGCCGCGCGCGACCTCGCGCAGATCGAGCCAGGTGGCCTGGCCCGCGATGGCGAGCGCGACCGCAACCGCGCACGCAAACACCAGCGCGCGGCTGCGCGCCGATCCGGGCAGCGTGATGCCGGCCACCCGTGCCGTCCGAGCCAGCACGAAGGTGCCGTACACGGTGCACGCATTGGCCACCAGCGTGATGGAGCCGCGCAGCCACTGCACGGTCACCGAAAACGTCTGCGGCTGCTGGAAGTGCGAGCCCCCGCCGAACAGGATGTCCTTGGCCAGCAGCAAGAAGTAACACATGCTCAGGAAGAACCAGGCGCGCCGCAGATAGTCGCCGCGCGTGAAGCGCAGCGCGGCCGCCAGGCAGCCCAGGCCACCGAGCGCCTTGACCAGCGGCACCTCGATGTGCCAGAGCGCATGCAGCGCGGCCGCATCGGGAAACGCGTGCCCCTCCAGGGCCAGCAGGGCGGCCGCACACAAAAGCGGGATCGCGAGCGCGATGCGGTATCTCATGGTGCCATCCGATCCAGCTCCAGCTCGCGTCGCAGGTGGCGCAAGATGACCTCACTTTGCGCTGCTCCCAGAAGCGTTCGCATCATGGGACGCAGCGCGGCCAGAAGCTCGGGGCAATCCTTCTGCGTGAGTGCCTCGGGCGATTTTCCGAGCGCGCGCTCGGAAAACGTCTTGACCGCATTGCGCGCGGTGTGCGGCCCCAGATAGATCGCGAGCCGGTCCGAGATGATGGTTGCAGGAGTGCGCAGAGCGGGGCCCCCTCCGCCAGTTTAGCGGGTCCACGCGGGGCGCGTCCAGACTTCGGTCAGCCTACGATAAAGGCTACTGACACATGAAGCCGGACGGCGCGCAGAAGCCCTGCCCTTGACCCGTCGTGCGCTGGCAGACCGGCCGCTCCGGATTCGTGCATTGGGCGTCGCTTGTGCAAGTGGTCGTGCATACGCAGAACTGCAGGGGCCCGCCCGACGAACAGCACTGGCAGGACAAGTTGGGATCGCTGCAGCTGCCGGGCGAGATCAGGCTGCACATCGGGCCGGCGTCGCCGGCCTGGCAGCAGCCGAAATCAGTCAGCGAACAGCACATCATGCTGGTGGGGCAGCAGAATTCTCGGGGGCCGCACATGTTGGACCCGCACGCCATGCCGCCGTCCGGCTCGCCGTTGCCGCCTGAGCCCCCAGCGCCGCCCGCACCGCCCGCACCGCCGGAGCCACCCCTGCCGCCGGCGCCGCCCACGCCGCCCGCGCCCCCCGAGCCGCCCACGCCACCGGAGCCACCGGAGCCGCCCACGCCGCCGGAGCCGCCGGAGCCGCCCACGCCGCCGGCGCCGCCCACGCCGCCGGAGCCGCCCGCGCCGCCGGAGCCGCCCACGCCGCCGGAGCCGCCCGCGCCGCCACGGCCGCCCGTTCCGCCCGAATCGTCGCCGCAGCTTGCGACCGATGAGCCCACGCTGGCCAGAAGAAGAATCCACCCGAAGAAAAGATAAGCTACTCGAGTATGCATGAGCGAAATGTGACAGCAATCAACATGCCAGCAGTCAAGCCCACGATTGAAAAGGCTCTGGGCATCCCGGTCGCCGGCCGATTCCATCCTGCGCATCAGATGTGATGACGTCGGGTCTCAGCGGAACCCAAAGTTGTCAACATTCGCCCAGCCCGCTGCGCTCATGATTCGTCACATCTGAGTGTGCGCGGTGCAGGCCTCACCTGCGTCGGCGCCGCGGCGGCGCCCTCGGCGCGACGGCCGCTGTCAGTCGGCCCGCGCCGTGCCGCCGGAGCTTTTCCATGAATTCGCGACCCCAGGTTTGATCGGCCGCGTACTGGTTGTGGACCGCGCAGGCGAGGATCAGGTTGTCCTCTGTGCTCGGGCCGCCCTTGCCGCGGTCGATCACATGATGGAACTCGACGCGCTGGCGCGAGCCGCAGATCCCGCCGTCTTCGGTCGGCCACTGGCACCGGCCCTGGTCGCGCTGCCACACCGCGCGCCTAACCGGACGCGAAATCGCTGCATCCGGTGACGGGCGCGCGGTCGGCTGTCTCGGCGGCCGCGGCCGTTCGGTCAGCCCTTTCCGCTTCTCGTGGTCGCGGACGATGCACCGCAGCCCCTGCTTGAGGATCTCCAGCTCCGAGGCGCCCGGCATCGCGTGCGAGAGCGCCGAGCGGGCTCCGGCCAGAAGCTCCTCGAACTCGCGGTCCGTAGTCACGTGCCGCCGCGCGAGCTCCTCCGTCAGCAGCTCGACCTGGACCGGGCTTTGCGCAACCTTTCCTGGGAAAGGTGCGGGCGCCTTGCGGACGACGTCTCTGGGCACGGGTTTCGGGGCCAGCCGGGCCTTGATGCGCTCGACCTCGCGCTTGGGCTTTTCCATGGCCTCGGCCAGCACGGCGTCGCAGTTGGCCTCGGTCACGACCGGGGCCAGAGTGGCCAGGGTGGTGATACACAGCCGGCCCGCGCGGAGCGGCTCTACCGCCTGCGGGAAGCGCTGGACGAACCGGGCGGCGCTAACCCGATAGTGCGTCATGGTCTCGGATTGGCCGATAGCGCGGTGCACGTAGTCCCAAAGGGAGCTGTAGCCAAGCTCGAGATAGGCGCGCTGGCGATCGAAGTCAGCCAGCGCGAGCACGAGCTCGACCAGGATCTCGCGCTCACGGCCCAGAAGCTGCTGGAGCCGGGCGGTCCACTCGTGGGCAGAAGATTTGGTCATGATTCTCTCTACTACGCGATTTCGGGCGTTCCTGGAACGCGCTGCGCGCGCCTAGGAGGCGCGTTTTCGACTGAGCTGGCGCCGACCGCCCTCCGACCATCCCACGACGCAGCAGCGTCCCCCTGCGCGCACGAGAACGCCTGTCCCGACGGCGCCGCCGTGAGAGAGTGAAAATGATTCAAATTCTCGTCAAGCGGAAAAGCATGAAATCTTGATGTCCAGTGAAAATGTCACCCCTCAACTGGTCAGTGAATCTTTCACCTCCTGCATCTTGCCTCGTTCAGGTTCGTGCTCATCCGTCGGGCGTGCCGGCGACTAGAACGCGCGCTCGACGCCCAGGCCCAGCGTGGCTCCGCCGATCTCGGTATCGCGCGCCTGGTAGCCCAGCTTGGCGGTCAGCGTCACCGGACCCACCGGGTGACTGGCGTCGACGACCAGCCGCACGCCGGTGGGCCTCTCGTGGCCCGGGAAGTCGCTGAGTGCAATCGTGGCCGACATGGGCACGGTCGGGATGGTGTCCCAGTGCAGCCGCAAGAAGGCCTCGGCCCCGATGCGCCCCATGACCTCGCCGCCCAGCGCCACGTAGACCGTCTCCGGCTTTCCGAGCAGAACCGCGCCACCGCCGCCGGCCTGGAAGCCGACTTCGGTCGCGCCCAAGAGGCCCCGCGTGTCCAGGAACACGTTCTCGGCCAGCCGGAACCGGATCTCGGCGTAGCCGTAGTCGAGCCCCGGCTGCTCGGCGGTGGCGCTGCCGCTCGCCAGGTCGCCCTGGAAGGTGCTTGCCCGCAACAGGCCGCCGCCGATGCGGATGGTGTAGACCGCCCGGTAGAGGCTGTACGAGTAGTCGCCCTCGAGCCGGAAGTAGCGGTCGGAGAAATCGCCGCGCGAGCCGAAGTCGACGTACTCTCCTTGGACGCGGGCGCGCGAGCGGCGGCCGTCGTTGGCGCGCAGCGCGGAGCTGGCGAGCAGAGACTCCTCGGTCGCGGCCACGGTCACGAAATAGGGCTCGTCGGCGCTCGCGAAGGCGGGCGCGCCGTCGGCCTCGATGTAGTACTCGAGCCCCGGTGGCTGCACGGCACGCGCCGGCAGGTCTACTGCGAACTCTCCGCTCGGCGTGCGCACCGGGCTGGCCTCGTTCCAGGCCGGCGTGCTCTCGCGCGCCGCCGCGGCTCGATAGTGCACGACCACGCTGGCGTCGCGCGCCATGCGGCCCACGATGCGCAGCGGCTGGCCCTCGGGCGCCGAGCCCACCGGCACATGCAAGAACGCGCTTGCGAACAGTGCATAGATCAGCATGCCAGCTCCTCTACCAGGTGAAGACCGAAGACAGGCCCAGGGTGGGGCCGCCATGGTCGACCGCGCGCACCGCGTAGCCCAGCGTCAACGTGGGCCGGAAGAAGCTGTACTTCTGCCAGCCCACGTCGAGCAGCATGCGCACCCCGAGATCGCTCGCGGCCGGTTGGTTGGTCACCTCGACCGTGCCCGCCATGGGCAGGCGCGGAATCACGTCCCAGGTCAGCTTGGCCATCGCGAGGTCGCCGATCGGCGAGGGCCCCACCTGGCCGCCAAACACGAGATTGGTGCCGCGCTCGTCGCCGATCCGGATCTTGGATTCGAACCCACCGGCGAGACCGCCCGGGGTCAGCCCGGCCAGGACCTTGCCCAGAAGCGCCACGCTCGCGGCTACCTGGAGCTCGATCTCGGTGTAGCCGTAGTTGAAGCCGACCGCGTGCGAGGCCCCGGGCACGTTCATGTCGATCTGCTGCCGATCGCCGCCCACACCGTCGTACGCGCCCGCGCCCACGCGCAGCGAGTGAATGATGCCGGCCCAGCGGTACAGGAAGTCGCCCTCCGCCACCCAGTAGCGGTCGTTGCCCTGGAGCTTGTTGAAATCGACGTACTGGTAGGACAGGCGCACTTCCGAGCGCTCGCGCGCGCGGGCCTCGGCCACCGTGGGGTCGGACTCGGCGACCGGAACCGTCGCCGGGCGCTGCGCGCTCGCATACAGCGGGAGAGCGCTCGCGCTCTCGTCGTCGACCGTGGCCTCGGCAAAATACTCGATCTGGTGGGCGCGCAGGAGCTCGGGTGGCAGGCTGGCGCGCAGATAGCCGGCGCCCGCCGGCAGCAGCGGAACCCGCTGGTAGTCGGCGCCGGCCTGGGTCCGGTAGTAGACCCAGCCCGCACGCAGGGCGGTCGGGCCCTCGACCGCGAACGCGAGCTGGGCGGGCGTCTTTCGGAACAGCACCCGAGGCGCCACGTGGCGCACCTCGATGGGCGCGGGCGCCGGAGCGCTCGGCACTCGCTCGGCGGGCGCCTCGGTGCGGCCGGCTTCGTAGCCGCTTCGGAAGCCTTCGGCGCGCGCTTTTTCCAAGCGCACCGTGGCGTCCGTACAGGGCGCCGCCTTGTCCGCCGGATCTGTCTTGTCGGTCTTGGCGCCTTTGCCGGCGGCCGGGCGCAGGGCAGGCGTCGCGGCTTCGGGCATGAGCACGCTGACCGTGTCGCCGACTTTGAGCTCCTTCAGCACCTCGGCCGGCGGGCGCACGATCGAGAGCCGCGCGCCCACCTGCGCCACATCCTGCGCATGCAGGAAGAACTGGTCGCGGATGCGCTTCTTGGTGCGCGGGTGCTGGACCTCGACCGTGCGGAAGAGCTGGACCTTGGCGCGCGGGGGCAGGCCGCTCTCGGTGCCCAGATCGACGATGACGTCGCTGCCGTCGATCGCGACCACGACCCCGCTCAGGGATTCGAGCCACAGGAACGCGATGGCCAAGAGGTGCATGCCGGGTTCGCTTGCAACTGCGAGGCCCAATCGCCCCGCCTGTGAGCATCGCAACTTGCCGCGGCGATGCGTCGAAACTTGCCCAGCCCGCCGCCCCAGTCGTCGAGGTTTCGACGATCCGGTGCTATGCTGATCAGATGGACATCAGGAAGGGTCGGGTGGTCTGCATCGAGTACACGCTGCGCAACAAGGACGGTCAGGTACTCGACACGTCCGAAGGCAGCGAGCCGCTGGAGTACCTGCACGGCCATGGCCAGATCGTACCGGGGCTGGAGCTGGCGCTCGAAGGGGCGCAGGATGGCGAGTCGCGACAAGTCGTGGTGTCAGCCGCACAGGGCTACGGTCAGCGCGACGAGAAGGCGGTGTTTGCGGTGGGCCGCTCCATGTTCCCGCCCGACATGGAGATCGCGACCGGCGAGACCTATATCGGCCGCGACACCCAGGGCAACCCGGTTCCGGTCACGGTGGTGTCGATCGAAGCCGATCAAGTGGTCGTCGACGCGAACCATCCCTTGGCGGGCCAGGAGCTGCACTTCGAGGTGACCGTACGCGGTGTGCGTGATGCGACAGCAGAGGAGCTGTCGCATGGGCACATACACGGATCCGACCACCCGACCGACTGATCAGAACGTCGCAGCCCCTCGAATTCGCTGCCGTCCGCTCCTCTTTCGACTTTCGACTTTCGACGTTCGACTCCCTCAAGTTTAGCCTCCGTCCGCCGATTTTCGATTCATCGTGAGCGCACGGGGAATCGCCATTCCCGCATCTCCAAGCCCGAGCTCGGAGGACCAGCCCGAGGAGCTGGCGGCCGCGCTGCGCCTGCGGGCCGTGCTCGACTCGGCGCTCGACTGCATCATTCTGGTCGACGCCCAGGGTCGGATCCTGGACTGGAACCCGGCCGCCGAGCTCACGTTCGGCCACACCCGCGCCGAGGTGATGGGCCGACTGCTGCCCGAGGTCATTGGCGCGGCCGCGCAGCTGCACGTGCTGGGCCCGCGCGCCGAGCTGACGGCCCTGCGCAAAGACGGGACCGAGTTTCCGGCCGAGCTTTCGCGCGTCCAGAGCGGTGGGTTTTCGGTCGTGACCGTGCGCGATGCGAGCGAGCGCAAACGCGAAGAGGCGGCATGGCGCGACAACTCCGAGCGCCCCGGCGCGGTCGCTCGCGCCACCAAGGACATCATCTGGCTGTGGGATCTGGCTTCCGGTCAGCTGATTTGCAACGAGGCGGCAGGCCGTACCTTCCGCTACCCGCCCGGCCAGATCGGCGAAACCTTCGATTGGTGGTGCGAGCGCATCCACGCCGAGGATCGGCAGCGCGTCACCGCCGGCATCCGAGGCGCGCTCGCGCGCCAGCGCGAGGCGTGGGCCGATGAGTACCGTTTCCTACGCGGCGACGGCAGTTACGCCACCGTCCTGCACCGAGGCCTGGTCTCGCGCAACCAGCGCGGCGAGCCGCTACGCATGATTGGCTCGTTTGTCGATCTGACCGAACGCCGCCACGCCGAGACCGTCCAGATGAGGCTGGCGGCCCTGGTCGAGTCGTCGCAGGATGCAATCATCGGCCTGACCATCGACGGCCTGGTCGAGCAGTGGAACCGGGGCGCCGAGAAGCTTCTGGGCTACTCGGCCCAGGAGGCGAACGGCCGCTCGATTGTCGAGCTCATCACGCCCGAGGACAAGCGCGCCCACGCGCGCGAGCTCGTCGAGTGCCTGCGGCGCGGCGATGCGATCCCCCCGTTCGAGAGCGTACGTCGGCGCAAGGATGGGCGGCTGGTCGACGTGTCGATCACGCTGTCGCCGATCCCCGATGCCAGTGGCCAGGTCACGCGCTTCTCGGCCATTCTGCGCGACATCTCGGAACGCAAGCGCATGCAGGCGCAGCTCGAGCAGGCCGAGCGCCTGGCCTCGGTGGGCACGCTGGCGGCCGGGGTCGCGCATGAGATCAACAACCCGCTCGCTTACGTGATGGCCAACCTCGGCTTCGCGGTCGAGGAGCTGCAGCGGCTGGTGGCGCCGAGCGAGCCTGGGCAGCCCGATGCATCCGGTCCGGCCGACCCGAAGATGATCCGCGAGCTCCTGGACTCGCTCGGAGAGGCGCTGCAGGGCACGGCGCGGGTCAAGCAGATCGTGCGCGACCTCAAGCTGTTCGCGCGCGCGGACGAGGAGCGGGTGGGGCCGGTCGACGTGCAACCCGTCATCGACTCCTCGATCAACATCGTGTGGGGCGAGATCCGGCACCGGGCGCGCCTGACCAAGGATTACGGAGTGGTGCCGGCGGCGCAGGCCAACCAGTCGCGGCTGGGCCAGGTCATGATCAATCTTCTGGTCAATGCCGCTCACGCGATCCGAGAAGGCGCGGTCGAGGACAATGAGATCTGCGTGCGCACGCGCGAAGCTGGACGTGGTTGGGTGGCGATCGAGGTTTCCGACACCGGCTCCGGCATCCCGCCTCAGCTGCTGCCGCGGATTTTCGATCCGTTCTTCACCACCAAGCCGGTGGGCGTCGGCACCGGGCTGGGTCTGGCCATCTGCCATGGCATCGTGACCGCGCTCGGAGGCGAGATCCAGGTTTCGAGCGTGCTCGGCCAGGGCTCGACCTTCCGGGTGCTGCTGCCAGGGGCGGGCGCTCAAACCGCCGGATCGCTTGCGCCCGCTCCCAAAGAGGCGGCGCCGGTCACGTCCGCGCCCGCCCGCGAGCGCCGTCCGCGCGTGCTCGTGATTGACGACGAGCCGGTGCTGCTGGCCACGCTCACGCGCGCGCTCGGCAAGGACTTCGATCTCACGGTCGAGCGCAGTGGACGAGCCGCCCTGGCGCGGCTCGAGCAGGACGACACGTTCGATCACATCCTGTGCGACCTCATGATGCCCGAGCTGACGGGCATGGATCTGTACGAGCAGCTGTGCGTGAGCAAGCGCCCGGTGGCGCGGCGCATCGTGTTCATGACCGGCGGCGTGTTCACCACGCGCGCACGCGACTTCCTGGGACGCGTGCCTAACCGTTTGATCGAAAAGCCATTTTCCGTGAACGCACTGCGCGAAGCGCTCTCTGCCCGCTCAGATCCGTAGGCAAGCTCGTGCGTAAAAAGGGGGGACATGGCGGCCGACAAGCCCCGTCCCCCCGCAGCGGCTGGCTGGCTGACGGCGTTTGCGATCGGCGGGCGGGCGCTGGCCCTGACCGCGCCGGTTGCGACCGCCTTCGTGATCGTGACCGCCCTTTGCGCGCACGTGCTCGAGGCCGAGGCGCTGCGGATGCTGGTCGGTGTGGCCGCGTGCCTCCTTTTGCCGCTCGTTCTGCGCCATCGCATCGCGCATCTCGTGCGCGCGCGCAGCCATCGGAAGCCCCCCGACGCGGGCAGCTTTGTCGCGCTGACCAACTGCGCGCTCGCGCTGGCCCTGGCGTTCGGATTCGCCGATGACGTGGGACGCGCGCTGCGCCGCCACGGCGACTGGTTCCTGGGCGAGCGCAACGGCGCGGTCGCGCGGATGGCCCGCGCCGCTGTGGGCGGGCTGGCCGCCTATCTAGAAAAATTCGATCCGCCAGCGGAGCTGGCCCCGCTGGTGATTCCACCTGACAAGGCCAAGATCCCGTTCGGACCCTACTTGCCGGGACAGGAGCCGCCCGAGGCCCAGCCGGTCACGCTGGTCTGGTATCACCCGCTGGCGGGGCCACGGCGCGCGCTGCCGCTATCCGAAGACAGGCGCTTCGGGGCCAGCCGGCCGCCGCCGCGCCCGCCCGAGTGCGAGCTGGGCCACTGCGGGGTCGATCTGGGCACCACGGTCGGCGAGCCCGTCTTCGCGGCCTTCGACGGCGTGATCGAGAAGATCGAGCGCGACGCCGAGCGCGGGGGCCGCGCCGGCCGCTACGTTCGGATCGGCCACAAGAGCGGCATGGTGGTCACGCGTTACATCCATCTCGACACGATTCGGGCCGATCTGTCCGAGGGCGACCATGTTGCGGGCGGCCAGCTCATCGGCCGCGTGGGCCGTAGCGGAATCATGCTGTCGGGGCCGCATCTTCACTTTGCGCTGTCGGTGCGCGAGGGCGGCCCGCGCGGTGGCGAGCGCTACCTCGATCCCGAGCCGCTCCTGCGCGGCTGGCAGCTGCCCGATGCGCAAGCCGCGCTGCGCGACCTGCAGGCCTCGAGCGCACGATAGGCAAGGAAAATCACTAAACGAAAGTGCAAAAAGTAGAATAGGGAGATTTTCGTAAAAAAGTATACCTATCGTAATTCGTGCCTGCGACGCGCGCACGGATCAACGCTGGCGGCGATCGAGCCACCATCCCACCCAGTCGTCCCCCAGTCTTTTTAGGTCTCGTCGTCCTGGTCGACGGCCTCGAGCGCCGCCTGGGCTTCCTCGACTGTGCCAAAGGGCCCCAACCGGCTGGCCCCTGCCCGACTTGGATAAGCGTACCAGGTCCCGTCTTCGCGCACCGACATCACCACGCCGAGGCCCTCGCAGACGTAGGCGCCGTTGGGCGTCACAGTCCAGCGGGATGCCTTCTTTTTGTCCAACGCTTTGATCACTCGGTTGGACAAATTTTCGTCCGATCTTTGCTTCACGTCAAGATCAGACCAATTTTGGTCCAAAAAAAGAGGTGGATGATCGATATTTATTTCAAATAAATCGTAAGATATATTACGATTAGGAAGATTCGATCAGATTAGGAAGATTCGATCAGATCGTGCAGCGGCTTGCCGTTGTCGGTCAGAGCGACTGGACGTCCGCCCGGCGCTCGCATGGTCAGCGCCGGGTCGAGGCCGAGCAGGCTGGCGCAGGTTGCGAACAGATCGGCGACCGCCACCGGCGGCGTCACCACTTTTCCGCCCGCTTCGTCGGTGGCGCCGTGCACGAGGCCGCCCCGGATGCCACCGCCCGCCAGGACCGCAGAAAACGCGCCCGGGTAGTGATCGCGGCCCTCGTTGGCGTTGATGCTCGGTGTGCGGCCGAACTCGCCCAGGCACAGAACCAGCGTCGAGCGCAGCAGATCGCGCTCGAAAAGCTCCGCCAGCAACGTGGCCAGCGCCGGATCGAGCGTGCCCATCAGTCGCTTCGTGCGCTCGAAGTTGTTCTGGTGCGTGTCCCAGCCGTCGAGCACCACCTCGACGAAGCGAACCCCCGCCTCCACCAGCCGCCGCGCGAGCAAACAGCCGCGCCCGAAATCGGTGTCGCCGTAGGCCGCTCGCACCGAATCGGGCTCCTCCTGCAGATCGAACGCGCGCAGGCGCGTCGAGTACATGATGCGGATGGCCTTGCCCAAAAGGTCGCGGCGCGCCTGCACCCTGGCGTCGCCGGTTTCGTTGGCGAACCCCTGCTCGAGCGTCTCCAGCGCCGACCTGCGGCGTGCGAAGCGAACGAAATCGACCCGACTCGGATAGGCCAGATTCTGCGGGGGCTGGCTGGGATTCGGGATCACGAAGGGCCCGTGCGCGACGCCCAGGAAGCCCGCGCCCGCGCTCGGCCCCGAGATGCTGACGAAGCCGGGCAGATCGGCGCCGCCCGCGCCCAGCTCCTCGCTCACCCACGCGCCCAGCGACGGGTAGGCGACGGTCGGATTGGGCGCGTAGCCGGTGTGCAGCAGGAACTGCGCGCGGTCGTGGTTGCCCTCGCGGCTCGACAGGCTGCGCACGATTGCGAGCCGATGCGCCTCGGCGGCCACCCGCGGCAGGTGCTCGCAGATCTCGATGGCGGGCGCACGCGTGCGGAGGGCCCGGAACGGCGCGCCCGGCTTGGGATCCCAGGTGTCGACGTGGCTGGGGCCGCCGTTGCACCACAGCACGATGCACGCACGTGCGCGCGGCGCCGGGCCGCGCCGGGAGGCCGCACGCGCAGGCGCCGATCGGGCGGCCAGGCGCGCGGCCAGAAGGCCCGCCAGGCCGCTTGCCGAAAGCTCCAAAAATCGCCGCCGCTCCATGTCTCCCTTCACCGTCAGTGGTTGAAGAAAAATTCGCTCGAGTTGAGCAGCGCCCAAAACAGATCTTCATAGGCCTGCTGTTTGGCCGTGGGCTCGGGCAGGCGCAAACGGGCCGCCGCCCGATCCAGCGGATCTGCGGTCGCCGCCGGCGCGGGCGGGCGCTTGACGACCTCGTGCGGTGCCTGCACATAGACCACCCAGCGCGCGCTCTCGGCCGCGCTCGGCGGGCGCGACAGCGTGCACACGCACAGCGCCGCGACCTTCTCCAGGTCGCCGCCCGGCAGCGCGAGCACGCGCTCGAGCGTGCTCGACGGGAGCGCGCTCGCCCCCGCGTTGACCAGGATTCCGTTCATGAACAGGAGCGCCTGCGGGATGGTGCCTTCGAAGCTCGACGTGCGCGGCTCCTCGTCGACATCGAACAAAAAGGTAAGCTGGCTCAAGAGCTGAGCCTTCACCCGCTCCAGGTTGGCGGGCGCCTGCTTGTGAAGCGCCGCCTCGAGCCCGGTCGCCTGGGCGATCGAGTCCAGGAGCGCGTTGGGCGCGAGCGGGCGCAGCGGATGGCGCGCGAAGTGGCGGGTCGCGCGCTCGAGGTCGCGCGTGCGCGCGGACGAACGCTGGTAGGCTTCGGTGGCACAGATGGTGCGAATGAGCTGCTTGAGATCGTAGCCCGAGGCGATGAAGTCGACCGCCAACCGATCCAGAAGCTCGGGCATCACGGCCGGATTGGAGCGCCGGAAGTCGTCAATCGGCTCCACGAAGCCGCGGCCGGTAAGGTGCGCCCACATGCGGTTGACCGTCGCGCGCGCGAACCAGGGGTTTTCGGACGCCGTGATCCAGGCCGCCAGCGCGCGCCGCGGGCCGCCCGGCGCCGCCAGAAGGTCGGTGCCGTCGAGAGCGGTCGGATGGGCGGCCACGATCTCGCCGAGCTCGGACTTCTTGGGCCCGAGCGCCACCGGAGCCGGCAGATCGCGCAGCGCCACCCGCCGGATGCCCATGGCCTGACCCTCATCGATCGGCATGGGCGCGGTGCGCACGAAGGCGGCCGTGAAGCGGCGGAAGTCGTCCTGCTTCCACTTCTCCATCGGGTGGTCATGGCACTGCGCGCACTGGATGTTGACCCCCAAAAAAGTGCGCGCGACCGCGCCCGCGAGATCGGGCGGATTCTGCGTGTACTTGAGGAGCCAGTTGACCGCGCCGTTCTTGTTGGCGTCGGGGGCTGACGCCGCCGGCTCGGGGCTGCTCGCCGACAGGACCGCTGCCCGCACCGCCTGCCGCGGATTGGCGTTGCGGAGCCCGCCGTCGCTATTGACCCCGGTCGCACTGACGAGCGCGTACACGAGCTTGTCCCAGGGCCGGTTGTCGGCGAACTGAGCGTGCAGCCACTCGCGGAACGCGAGACGGTCGACCACCCCGCCGGGCGCCTGGCGGCCCAGGAGCAGGTTCTCCCACAGTTGCGTGAAGTGATCGGCATAGCGCGGGCTTTCGAGGAGCTGCTCGACTGCGCGGGCGCGCTTTCCGGGCGCGCGATCGGCAAGGAACGCGGTCACGGCCTCGGGCGGTGGGATGACGCCGGCCAGATCGAGCCAGAGGCGGCGCAGAAAGCGCGCATCATCGACCGGCGGGGCCGGGACCAGATGCTGCCGGCGCCACTCGGTGCGCACGCGCCGGTCGATGTCGGCCGGCGCGAGCCGCGCGTGCACGGGTGCCGGCGCGAGCGCCACCAGGAGCAGCCTGATGAGGAGGCTGGAAGGCATGGCAGAAGCCGGTTCCTTCAGTTTGACCCACACCGCGCCCGATCGTTATGCATTCTATCGTAAGCTTGCGCACCATGGCCGACCGAAGGGGGCACGGGTATCGCGACCTTTTGTATCCGATGGCCGTGTCCACGCTGGCCGTGGACGACCTCGAGATCGCGTACAGCGACGGCGGGCAGGGCGGGCGGACGCTCCTGCTTCTGCATGGCCTGGCCAGCTACATGCCGGTGTGGTCGCGCATGCTGGGCGCGCTCCGCGAGCGACACCGGGTGGTGGCCCTGGATCTGCCCGGTCATGGCCGGTCGAGCAAGCCCGACTGCGCCTACGCGATGAGCTGGCAGGCGCGCGTGGTCGATCGGGTCATGGGGGCGCTCGAGCTCGCGCAGGTCACCCTGTGCGGCCACTCGATGGGCGGGCAGATCGCGCTTCTGCAAGCGCTTGCGCAGCCGCGCCGCGTGGACGCGCTGGTGCTGGTGGCGCCGGCCGGATTCGAGACCTTCAGCGAGCGCGAGGAGAAGTGGCTGCGCGCGGCCTGGAGCGAGGAGGTCATTCGGAGCGCGCCGCCCGAGCTGGTGCAGGCGCGCGTGGAGGCGGCGTTTTTCGAGATGCCGCCCGAAGCCGGCTTCGTGCTGCGCGATCGGCTGGCCATCATCGGGGGGCCCGATTTCGACGGCTTCGCGCGCGCGGTGGCGCGCTCGGTCGGCGCCATGCTGGCCGAGCCGGTGCTCGATCGGCTGCACGAGATCACGCAGCCCACGCTGGTCGTGTTCGGGGCCGACGACGCCATGATCCCGAACCCGATCCTTCACACTGGGACCGCCCGCGAGGTGGCCGAGCAGGGGATGGCCCGGCTGCGCGATGCCGAGCTCCTGATGCTGCCGCGCACGGGCCACATGGTGCAGCTCGAGCAGCCGGCTGCCCTGGCGGGCGCGATGCTGGACTTCCTGGCGCGCCGTCCCTGACGCGCCTCCTTGCGCCCGTCAGGGCGAGCTGTCCAGCGGGGGCTGGACGCCCCCTTATCCAAAGCGCTCGATCACGTAACGCACCGCGGCCCGGTAGTCGTCAGGGTCGGAGGTCACCGAGCTGACGAACGCGCGCCCGAAGGCGGCCACGCGCGCGGCGTGATCGCGCACGTCGAAGCCGGGCGGCAGCGCAAACGGCCGAAACACCACGCGCCGGCCTCGTCGGCCCTGCTCGACCACCGGCGCCGGTACGCTTTCCAGAGCGAACAGGCGGGCCAGAAGGGGCGGATCGCGGCGCCGGCGCGCCGAGCGCGGGCCCAGATGATGCGTGAAAATGGCCTGCTCGCGCCCGAAGTGACGCAGCGTGAGCGCAGCCAGCCCGGCAAAGCGACGCGCGCGGTCGGGCTCAGCGAGCCCGTCGAACAGGCCGCGTGCGAGCGCCCGGCTCTCCTGGTCCAGGACGGGCGGAAGCGGGCCCTCGAGCAGGGCCGCCGCCAGCTCGGCCTGGCCGCGTGCGCGCAGCGCCTGGGCGTGCAGCACCAGCAGCACGAGCGGTACCGAGTCGGCGAAGATGCCGCGGTTGGTGCGCCGCAGCGCATCGTCGGTGCCCTCGACCAGATGCGCGAGCGCGGGGTAGCCGATGCGCTGGGCCGCCGGGACGAACAGGCCGTAGAGGCGGTTGCGGTGCAGCCCGCTCAGCACCTGGCAGATGCCGAGCATGGCCACCACCGGCCACGGGTACTCGAAATCGCAGCGCCGGCCCAGCTCCAGGTAGCCGGCCAGGCGCGTGTGCACGGTTCGGTTGTGCTTGCGCAAAAAACCGTGCGCCTCCCGCAGCACGGCCGCCTGCTCGCGCTCGAATGGATCGCGCAAAGAAGCCGGAATCCGGGCCAGCGCTTCCTCGTAGGAAGCTGCCGCCGCGCGCAGCCGCGCCCCCGGTAAAAGCGCCAGGTCTTCGCCCATGAGCTGGAAGCTGTGGGCAGGCCCGTCCAGAAGCTCGGCCAGCGACTCGACCAGGGTGGCGGCTCTCACGCGCTGACGCGCGCGCGCTCGGACGCGGGCTCGGGCGCGCCGGCGGCCGGTGCCGCAGCCGCCGCGCGCCGGCGGCCAATGGTCACGAACAGCCCACCCTCGTGCGCCAGCGAGCGCACCCAGCCAATCTGCGAGAGCACATTCTCGAAGCCCCAGTTGTCCTCGGCCGGCTCAAAGAGCTGCCCGGCCTCGAGCGGGGGCGCCGCGATCAGGGTCGACGGGTAGGCGCGCAGATACTCCACGTCATGCTCGCGGAACCAGCTCTGCACCTCCGCCAGCGTGTGCCGGTGCTCCTCGGGGTGCTGGTACTGGTCGCGCAGCCAGGCCTCACGCCGCGCGGGCTCGGCCGCCCGGTCGCGCAGCACCGGGTCGAACGGGATCAATCGAAACCCGGTTGCACGCGCGAGGCCGCGCCGCAGCCGGTGGAGAAGCCGCGCATACACGTTGTAAAGCCCGAGCACGATGATCCCGCCCGGCCGGGCCAGCCGCGCCAGCGCCGCAAACGAGGCGCGCGGATCGGGCGTGTGGTGCAGAACTCCCGACGAGTACACCACGTCGAACGCGCCCGCCCGCAGCCCCGGCGCACGCACATCGGTTTCCACGAACAGGACCCGCGAAAGGCCAAACCGCCGCGCCGCGGCGGCGCCCAGAGCGAGCGAAGCGCGCGTCAGATCGGCGCCCACCACCACCCGCTCCGCGGTCGCCAGAAACAGGCTCATCTGACCGGTCCCGCAGCCCACCTCCACCACGCGCGCATCGCCCGGGACCGCCTGATCGAGCAGCCGCGCAAACTCCGAGCGCGCCGCCCGCGCTCGCAGACCCTGCAGGGACAGCCGCGGCGGGTAGCCGGGAAACGGCGCCGTCGTGTAGAACTCGCGCACGGTCTCGGTGCGCGCATCGGCGGCCCGCACCCGGAGATCCGGAATTTCGTCGGGCGCCTCGTACTTCACGCCACAGCTTGCGCATTCGAGCCCCGTCGTAAGCGGCCCCGAGCAGGCCGGACAGGCCAGAAGCGGTGCGTATGCCGCCGACAGCCGCACTCAGAAAATCGAGTAGATGAAGGGCGCCAGCGCCTCCACGCTGGTCGCCAGGATCAAGACGATCCCGGTTACGCACAGAAACACGACCAGCGGCACCAGCCAGCGATTCTTGCTGCGCGAGCGCCAGAGGCCGCGCGTGAAGTTTCCGATCGACGGCACTGCGCTACCAATCATGATGAGGCCACGCTTGAACTTGCCTCGCTTCTTGATCATCCGACTGCCTCCTCGATGCTGCGCTCCGCCTCCTCCCGTGCCTCCACTCGGGTTTTAGACACGATGGCCAGGCCTGCCACCAGGAGATCGATGCTGGAGCGGCGGAAGGTCGAGTAACCCTCCACCGCGCGGTTGACAATGGGCTCGCCGGCCAGGTTGAACGAGGTGTTGAGCAAGACCGGAATGCCGGTGCGCGCGCCGTAGGCCGACAGCAGCGCGTGAAAGCGCGGCGCCATGGCGCGCTCGACCGTTTGCACGCGCGCGGTGCCGTCGACGTGCGTGATGGCGGCCAGCTTGGCGCGCCACTCGGGCTTGACCGGGAACACAGCCGACATGAAGCGGCCCAGGCGGGCCCCGCCCGGCGGCAGATCGAAGTAGCGGTCGGCCACCTCGATCGGGACCGCGGGTGCGAAGGGCCGGAATTCCTCCCGGTACTTGATGTCGCGGTTGAGCCGGTCGCGCATCTCGACCGAGTGCGGCGCGGCCAGGATGCTGCGGTGGCCCAGCGCGCGCGGGCCCAGCTCGCAGGCGCCGTCCATCCAGCCCACGATGCGGTCGCGCCTCAGCTCGTCGACCACGCGCGCGATGAGCGCCCCCTCGTCCGAGGTCGACTCCACCTTGAGCCCATCCTCGGCCGCGATGCGCAAGAGCTCGTCCACGTCGACCAGGGGTCCCCAGAACGGGTGGTCGGGCACCTCGCGATCGGGCTGGCCGAAGAAGATGCGGTCGGCGTACAGCGCCGCGCCGAGAGCGCAGCCGGCATCCCCCGGCGCCGGCGGCACGAACACGCGCTCGAAGCCGGCCTCGCGCAGAATGCGCGCATTGGCCACCCCGTTGAGCGCCACTCCGCCGCCCAGGCACAGATCGGAAAGACCGGTTTCCTTGTGCAGGGCGCGCGTCAGGTCGACCAAAAGCTCCTCCAGCACCAGCTGAACCGAAGCCGCGATGTCGGCGTAGCGTGCGCCCTCGGGCGTGCCCGGATCGAGCGGCTCGTGGGGCGCGCGGGGCGGACCGAACACCTCGACGAACTTCTGCGAGAACGATCGCTTGGCCGTGGTGTGGTAGTCGAAGTAGTCGAGATCGAGCCGGATCGCGCCATCTTCCGTGCGTGCGGCCAGCTTGCGCACCTCGGCCGCGAAACGGGGCTGGCCGTACGCGGCCAGCCCCATGACCTTGTACTCGCCCTCGTTGACCTCGAAGCCCAGAAACGCGGTGAAGGTCGAGTACAGCATGCCCAGCGAGTGCGGGAAGTGGACCTCGCGCAAGAGGTCGACGGTGACCTTTCCATCTGCGCTGCGCTCGCCGTGGCCGACCGACAGCGTGGCCCACTCGCCCACCCCGTCGGCGGTCAGGATGGCGGCCTGCCGCGTGGGCGCGGTCAGAAAGGCCGCGGCGGCATGCGCCTGGTGGTGCTCGGTGAACAGGATCTTGCTGCCGGACACGCCCAGATGCGACTTGATGATGCCCTTGACCCACACCTTCTCGCCCAGCGAGTTCTTCATCGCGTGGGGAAAGGAGCGCCAGGAGCGCGGGAAGGCCCGCAGCGCACACGAAAGGATGCGCTCGAACTTGAGGAACGGCTTTTCGTAGAACACGACCGCGTCCAGCTGTTCGGGCGGCACGCTCGCGTGCTCGAGGCAGAAATCGATGGCCTCGAGCGGGAACGCCGCGTCATTCTTGCGCCGCGACAGCCGCTCCTCCTGCACCGCGCACACCGGCACTCCGTCTATCAGAAGGGCCGCGGCTGAATCATGATAATGGGCAGAAATACCTAATATTTTCATTGTCAGTACTGGCTCTTGAGGGCCTCTTGCGGCGGGCGCCGCGATGGTTGGAACCAGCCCTGGGGCTCGCGCCGCGCGGCCCGCCGGGCCAGCAGGGCAAACCAGGGCAACACCAGAAAATATTGTACAAGCAGGAGCAGCCCCCCGAGGACGCCCGCGATCGCGCTGGCGATGCGCAGGTAGCCTTTCCAGAGTCGCGAAAGACGCGCCCACCACAGCCGGCGGCGGTGTTTTGCGGGCGCGACCCGGGTGAGCTGCGTGTAGGTGTAGTTCATGTGAAATGCCTCGTCGCGCAAGATATCCGAGAAGATATCGCGCGTTTCCGGATCGACCGCCAGCACCTGGTGATAGATGGCAAAGCGCCCGGCGGCCGCCTTTTCGGACAGATGCAGAAATGCCAGCAGCGAGTCCTCGGTTTCCTTGTCGACCCGCAGGTCGTCGAGCCCGCGCTCGCCGGGCGCCAGCCAGTTGGCCTGGAACCCGCTGGCGCCGGCTGCCCCGGGCCCGTTTGCGGCCAGTTGGTGAAGGATCGCGCGGCCGCGCTGGCGGAACAGCTCGGCATGGCGGCGCTCGTCGAGGGCGTGGCGCAGGTACAGCCGCCTGAGCAGCGCGTCCCGGGTCAGCTCGGCCGCCCGCGACAGGTCACGCCCGCCGTCGGCTTCGGTCTCGGCAAAGGCGAGCAGCTTGCGGGCGCGCCGGTTGGCATCGCGCCACACCCACCGATGCAGCGGGCGCAGGATCTGGTCGAATGTGGCCGGAGTCACAGTGGGAACAGGAGCAGGGCCTGGCCGTCGCACGCAGGCGAACTCTACCACGAGCGGGAATGTTTTCACGCCCAAAGCCGTAGAGGAGGAGGCGCGATTGGTGTATGCCTGGGGGCCTAGGAGGAGAGCATGTCCATCCGGAATTTATTGTCACTTTCGGTTTTCGGCGGGGCGCTCGCATGCGCCTCGACACCGACGGCAGGGCCGGCCGGACCAGCCGTAGCGCAGGGTGGGGCCGCGCAGTCGGCTTCGGCGGCCGGGCCCGGCGCGCCCGCCGGTGCGCCCACCAAGCTGGCGACGGTCGAGGGGATCACCGAGTACCAGCTCGCAAACGGGCTGCGCGTGCTGCTCTATCCCGATGCGTCCAAGCCCACCGTGACCGTCAATGCCACCTATTTCGTGGGCTCGCGGCATGAGGGTGCCGGCGAAGCCGGCATGGCGCACCTGCTCGAGCACATGCTGTTCAAGGGCACGACCCTGCACAAGGAGCCCTGGAAGGAGCTGGAGGCACACGGCGCCTTCTTCAACGGCTCGACCTGGGTGGACCGCACCAATTACTTCGAGACCATGCCGGCCAGCGCCGACAACCTCACCTGGGCGCTCGAGTTCGAGGCCGACCGCATGGTGAACAGCCGGGTCTCGGCCGAGGATCTGGCCAAAGAGTTTTCGGTCGTGCGCAACGAGTTCGAGCTGGGCGAGAACAGCCCGCGCAACGTGCTCGAGGAGCGCATGTACGAGAGCGCCTACATCTGGCACAACTACGGGCGCCCGACCATCGGCTCCAAGAGCGACATCGAGAAGGTGCCGATCGAGAGCCTGCGCGCGTTCTATCGCAAGTACTACCAGCCCGACAACGTGATGCTGGTGGTGGCCGGCAAGTTCGACCCGGCCCCGACGCTGGCCCTGATCCAGAAAGATTTCGGGGCCATCCCGAGGCCGGCGCGCAAGCTCACGCCGACCTACACGGTCGAGCCCCAGCAGGACGGCGAGCGGCAGGTCATCTTGCGCCGGACCGGCGACGTGCAGGTGGTGGGCTTGGCGTATCACGGGGTGGCGGGCACGCACGAAGATTTCGTGGCCGAGGAGGCGCTCATCGAGCTGCTTAACGACCAGCCGTCGGGGCGCCTGTACAAGGCGCTGGTCGAGAAGGGTCTGGCCGCCAGCGTGGAGGGCCAGGCCTTCCCGTGGGCCGAGCCCGGCATGATGCAGTGCTTTGCGCAGGTGCGGCTCGACAAGTCGGCCGAGACGGTCAAGCAGAAGATGATCGAGATCGTCGAGGGTCTGGCCAAGAACAAGGTGACCGATGAGGAGGTTGCGCGGTTCCGGGTCAAGGCGCTCAAGCGCTTCGATCTGGCCATGTCGGACAGCGGCCGCATTGGCGTCGAGGTGTCCGAGTGGGCGGCCCAGGGCGACTGGCGCCTCCTGTTCCTGCACCGCGATCGCGTGCAGGCGCTGACCACCGACCGCGTGCGCAAGGTGGCGGCGGAGTATCTCAAGCCATCCAATCGCACGGTCGGGCTGTTTCTGCCCACCAAGACCCCCGACCGGGCGCCTCTGCCCGCGGCCGCAGACGTGGTCGCTCTCGTCAAAGACTACAAGGGCGCGCAGGCGGTGGCCGAGGGCGAGCAGTTCGCGGCAACGATCGAGAACATCGAGCAGCATACGTCCCGCTACACGCTGCCCAGCGGGGCCAAAGTGGCGCTCTTGCCCAAGAAGACGCGCGCCAATGCGGTTCACGTGTCGCTTGCCATCCACTTCGCGCGCGAGGCCGACATCAAAGGCAAGACCACGGCGGCCGGCATGATCGGGGACATGCTCATCCGCGGCACCAGGCATCACAGCTACCAGCAGCTCAAGGACGAGTTCGATCGGCTCAAGGCTGAGGTCCGCTTCGGGAGCGACAGCAACCAGAGCACGGTCCGCATCAAGACGATTCGCGAGAACCTGCCGGCGGTGCTGGCGCTGGTATCCGAGTGCCTGCACGAGCCCACCTTCCCCAAGGATCAGTTCGAGATCCTGCGCAAGGAGAACATCGCGCAGCTCGAGGAGCAGCTGTCGGAGCCGCAGGCGCTGGGCTTCCTCGCGCTGTCGCGGCGCCTGGCCCCCTATCCCAAGGACAACGTGCGCTACGTACCCACGATCGCCGAGCAGATCGAGCGCACGCGCGCGGCCCGGCTGGAGGACGTGGTGGCGCTGCACAAGAGCTTCTGGGGCGCCTCCAATGCCGAGATCGCGATCGTGGGCGACTTCGACGAGAAGGCGGTCAAAGACGCGCTGGCCAAGCATTTCGGCAGCTGGAAGTCGCGCCGCCCGTTCGAGCGCATCGTGACCCCATACAAGCCGGTGGAGGCGGGCGACGAGCTGATCTTGACGCCCGACAAGCAGATGGCCGTGATCGGCGCCGCGCAGTCGATCGAGGTGCGCGACGACGATCCCGACTACCCGGCCCTGGTGCTCACCAACCACGTGCTGGGCGGGGCCGCCAAGTCGCGCCTGTTCGAGCGGCTGCGCCAGAAAGACGGGCTGTCGTATGGCGCCTTCTCGTTCGTGGGCGCCGATCCGTTCGATCGCAAGGGCGAGCTGTTCGCGGGCGCCATCTGTGCGCCCCAGAACGCCGACAAGGCGATGACGGCGATGATGGAAGAGCTGGGCAAGCTGGTCAAGGAAGGCATCCCGAGCGGCGAGCTCGACGAGGCCAAGCACAGCTACAAGCTGCAATTCGAGAACCAGATATCCAACAACGGCTACGTGGCCGCCATGCTGTCGAACGAGATGTACGCCAAGCGGACCGGCGAGTACTGGAAGAATTTGAACGACAAGATCCAGAAGCTGAGCTCGGACGACGTGGGCCGCGTGATCAAGAAGCACTTCCAGGTCGACAAGCTGGCCCGGGTCAAGGCCGGCGACCTGCAGGCGAAAAAAGCCGCGAAATCCGACAAAGCCGAAAAGTAGCTCTCTCCGGAAAACCTCCTCATTCCAGCTTGAGCTCGCGGCGCACCAGGGCCGCCCCCGCGCACAGCGAGCGCAACTTCTCGACCGCGCACGGGCGCGGCAGCTGCTTCATGCCGCAGTCGGTGGTCAGCGTCACCCGCTCGGGTGCGATAAACTCGAGCGCCTTGCGGATGCGCGCCGCCACCTGCTCGGCCTGCTCGACCTCGAGGTTGCGCACGTCGATGACGCCCACCGCAACCGTCTTGCCGGGCGGCAGATCCTTCAATAGATGCGCGTCCTGCATGTCGCGGCACGCGAAGTCGAGCACGAACTGGTCGACGTCGACCTCAAAGTAGTGCGGCAGCACGCGTGCATAGCCGCCCGCGGTCATCCCGTGCACGCGCGTACCCCACACGTTGCCCAGGCAGAAATGCCAGGACTTGTGCACCTTGCAGCCGGCCAGCGTCCGGTTGACCACGTCCGCGACCCAAGCGAAATCCTTGTTCCCCGACAGGTTCGGGATCCAGGCGCCCAGGTCCTCGAGCTGGATGTACTGGCAACCGGCCGCACACAGGTCCGCGATCTCGGCCCGGAAGATGTCCGAGAGCGCATACGAGAGCTGGTAGCGATCCTTGATCGGGCCGCCCTCGAAGTGGGCCATGGTCGCGAGCTGAACCGGGCCCGCGCCCACGCAGGCCTTGATGGGCCGGCTCGTGTTGCGCTGCGCGAGCGTATACAGCTCGGCCAGCCGGATGGGCCCGCGCTCGATGGGCCCACGCACCGCCGCGCCACCGGCCTGATCGAGCGCGTACACATCGGTGCCCCGCGCCTTGGCGCGCGCCGGATGGGGCAGCTTCTCGGGCCCGAAGCCCCGGATGCGCTCGAACCAGTACCAGAGGAACGAGCCGATGCCCATGCCGTAGTCGTCGAACCACATCTGGCCGTCGGTCAGGATGTCCAGCCCGGCCTGCTCCTGATCTGCAATCACCGTGCGCACCGCATCCTCGAACGCTTCGGCGTGATGAATGAACTTGAACGCCTCGCGGATGTCGCGTCCGTCGAGCTGGTAGCGGAACCAGGCCGGGCGCGGGTACGAGCCGACCATGGTGGTGGGAAGCCTCGTTGCCATGCCGCCAGCGTAGCACGACCTACGCGCTGCGAAGCTTGTGGAGCAGCTTCTCAGAAACCACGGTCTCGCCGCCCGGCCACCGGTTGCCGCGCCGCCGCATCTCGGCCACCCACTCGTCGAGCCAGCCCAGAGAGGTATCGAGCAGGGCCTGCCCGAGCAGGTCCGACAGCCGCTCGATTTCCTTCTCGAGCGAAAGCAGGTTGCGCGAGCGCTCGGTTTCGCGCAGCGCCCAGGGCTCGCGCAGCGACGGGTTGAGCTTGCGGCCCAGATAGACCGAGGTGCCGCCGTGCAGGGCCACCTCCAGCTCGCGCGCCAGCAGCTCCCGGAATTGCCGTTCGCGGTCGCCGAGCCGGGCCTGCAGCCTGCTCGCTCTGGTCATTCTATTCTTTCGCGGCCCGCTCCGGCTCGGCTCGGCGGCTCGGCTGGCTCGGACAAGCAGGGCGCGGTTGCCTGTGTATGCACTCCGCTCGCAAGCCTCGAAACCCCGCGCCTGCGCTCGCCGCTCATTGTATTCCTTCGCGGCTCGCTCGCTCGCCCCTCACGCGCCCATGCTACCACGAGCCGACTTGCCTTCCCCCCGCCGCGTCGCGTACCGTGGCCGCCATGCTGCACGGCCTGCTCGCGCTGGCAGTGGCTGCCGACTTGGTGCTGTCGGGGGGTCGCATCTGGACTGGCGATCCGGGGCGGCCGGAGGCGCAGGCCATCGCGATCTGGCGCGACCGCATCCTTGCGCTCGGGTCGAGCGCCGAGATGAAGCCGCTTACGGGCCCCCGCACGCGCGTCATCGACCTTCAGGGACGGCGCGTGGTGCCGGGGCTGCACGACAGCCACGTGCACTTCCTCGACTCGGGCCTGGCGCTCGCGCGCGTCCAGCTCAAGGACGCGCCCGACGAGGCCGAGCTGGGCCGGCGGCTGCGCGAGTTCGACCGCAAGCTGCCGCCCGGGGCCTGGCTCCTGGGCGGCAACTGGGATCACGACCGGGCGCTTTCAGGACAGCTTCCGACCGCTGCGCTGCTCGACAAGTATGTGTCCGGGCGGCCGGTTTTCCTGAGCCGCTACGACGGCCACATGGCGCTCGCCAACACACGTGCGCTGGCGCTGGCCGGGATCTCGGCCGGAACGCCCGATCCGCCCGGCGGGGTGATCTATCGCGCGCCCGGGCGGCGCGAGCCCACGGGCCTTCTGCGCGATGGCGCCATGGATCTGGTCGGGCGCGTGGTGCCGCCGCCCAGCGACGCCGACATCGAGGCCGCGGTGCGCGCAGCCATGGCCGAGGCGCGCCGGGTGGGCGTGACCAGCCTGTGCGACCTCGAGGGCTCGGGCAGCGAGGTGCGGCGGCGGCTGTTTCGGCAATACCAGCGGCTGGCCCGGGCCGGCGAGCTGACCGTGCGGGTGCGCGTGTACTGGCCGCTCGCGGAATGGAAGCAGCTGGCGGATGTGGGCGTTCGCGAGGGCCTGGGCGACAGCGTTGTGCAGATCGGCGGGGTCAAGGGCTTCGTCGACGGATCGATCGGGTCCTCCACCGCCAAGATGTACGAGCCCTACCTGAACGAGCCCGGCTCGACCGGGATCTATGTGACCCCGCTCGGCACGCTGCGCGAGTGGATCCGGGGCGCCGACGCGGCCGGGCTGCAGGTGATCGTGCATGCCATCGGCGATCGCGCCAATGCCGAGCTCCTGTCCATCTTCGCCGAGGTCGCGCAGAAAAACGGAGCGCGCGACCGCCGCTTCCGAGTCGAGCACGCGCAGCATCTGCGGCGGCAGGACCTGGCCCGCTTCCGCGAGCTGGGCGTCATCGCGTCCATGCAGCCCTACCATGCCATCGACGACGGCCGGTGGGTCGAGGGGCGCATCGGGGTGCGCCGCTGCGAGACCTCGTACGCGCTGCGCGCGCTTGCAGACGCGGGCGCGCGGCTGGCGTTCGGCTCCGACTGGTCGGTGGCGCCCCTGGATCCGTTGACCGGAATCGACGCGGCTGTGAATCGCCGCACCCTCGACGGTAAGCATCCCGGCGGCTGGTTCCCCGAGCAGCGCATCCCGGTTCAGGCCGCGCTCGAGGGCTACACGCGCGGGGCCGCTTACGCCGCCTTTGCCGAACGCGAGCGCGGCTCGCTCGAGCCGGGCAAGCTGGCCGACCTGGTCGTGCTCTCGCGCGACATTCTGGATCCAAAGGAGCGCGACCACATTGCCGAGACGCGGGTGGCCTTGACGATACTGGGTGGTCGCGTCGTATACGAGGGCCGATGATCATCCTCGAGGGGGGATGCCAGGTCTCGCAAGGCGCGCCGCTGTCCGGGCAGGCGATTGCGCTGCGCATGCTCGAGCTTGCGGCCGGCGGCAGGCTCGCGGAGTCGGCCCGTGACCAGGTCCTGTATGTGCTGCGCGGACAGGGCCGGGTGCGGCTTGGCGACGCGGTGCATGAGGTGGCAGCCGACACGGGCCTCTATCTTCCCGGCGGCGTGGCGCTGGCGGTCGAGCGGGGCCCGCTTGCGTGCGCGTGTGTGGACACGCCGGCCCAGGGGCGCCCGGATGCGCGGCCCCACCTGGCCCGCCGGGCCGAAAAGGAGGCGCGCCCGACCGGGGATCGCTGGTACCAGGTCCTCATCGACGAGCAGGTCACCCAGTTCGTGGGCGGCATTCCGCCCGGCCGCGCGCCCGACCACTACCACCAGTACGAGGAGGTGCTGGTCATCCTGTCGGGCCGCGGCCTGATGTGGGCGGGCCGCTCGAGCGCGCCCATCGCTGCCGGCTCGTGCATCTATCTGCCGCGCCGCCAGGTCCACTGCGTCGAGAACACCGGCTCCGGCGAGCTGTGTCTTCTGGGCGTGTTCTATCCGGCGGGCAGCCCGGCCGTGCGCTACCCAGCCTGATGCTAAAATCGGAACGGATGGCTGAGTGCTCCCATTGCGACGCCGATCACGTGCGGGGCTCGGCCGAGTGTCCTGGCCAGCGGCTGGGCCGCACGGTCGCCAACAAATACAAGCTCATCGGCCTCATCGGCGTGGGGGGCATGGGCGCGGTCTACGAGGCCGAGCACCTGACCCTGAAGAAGCAGGTCGCGCTCAAGATGCTGCACGCCCGTTACTCGGGCAACCCGCGCATCGCGCTGCGCTTCCACCGCGAGGCCCAGAAGGTGGCCGCGCTGGGCCATCCCGGCATCGTGGACGTGCGCGACTTCGGCCAGGATGCCGATGGCTGCCCGTTTTTGGAGATGGAGCTCTTGCGCGGGCAGGGCGTGGACGAGCTCTTGCAGCATGGCCCGCTGCCGATCGAGCGCGCGCTCGAAATCACGGTGCAGGCGCTGGACGCGCTGGCGGCCGCGCACGCGCAGGGCATCGTGCACCGCGATCTCAAGCCCGGCAATCTGTTCTGGGCCCACTCGCCCCATCGCGGTGATCACGTCAAGATCCTCGACTTCGGCATTGCCAAGGTGATCGACGACCTGTCGGACACCGGCCTGACCCAGCCGGGGGCGCTTCTGGGCAGCCCGCGCTACATGAGCCCCGACCAGATCAAGGACGCGGCGCACGTCGATCATCGGGGCGATCTGTACTCGATGGGCGCCATCCTGTACGAGATGCTGACCGGGCAGTCGCCGGCGAGCGGCGCCACCGTGCTCGAGGTGATGGCGCGGGTCGCGCGCGGCGAAGTCGAGCAGAATCCGCGCAAACGCCGACCCCAGGTGCCCGAGTGGCTGGATGGGGTGGTCGAGAAGGCGCTGGCGCGCGAGCCCGAGCTGCGCTACCAGAGCGCGCTCGAGATGAAGCAGGCGCTCGAGCGGGGCCAGAAGCGGCACGGCACCGAGGCAGCCGAGCCGCCCGCCCCGGCCGCGCGGCCGGTTGCGGAGCGGACCCTGGAGCTGGGCACCGACGGCGCCGCGGTGCCCGCGCTGGTTCCGGCACCGCCGAAACCTCCGGTCGCACGAGCCGCCCAGCGTGCCGGCACGGGCCCGGTGCGGCGGATGCTTCTTCTGGCGGGCGGCCTGGCGCTGGTTGCGAGCGGGGTGGTGTGGGGCTTTCGCATCTTGCGGCCGCCGCCCACGTCGGTCGCGCAGGAGCTGCCGCGCACGGCCCCGCGGCAGGCGCCGGCTCACAGCGTCGGCGCACCCCCGAAAGGGATGCGGCTCATCCCAGGGGGCCTCTTCAGCATGGGCAGCCGCGAGGACGAGATTGCGGCCGCGTACGCCTGGTGTCAGCGGCTGGCCGGGGCCGGGTGCCGTCGCGACGTCTACGAGCGCGAGCAACCCCAGCGCCGGGTCACGCTGTCGCCGTTTTTCCTGGACGCAACCGAGGTCACCAACGCCGCCTTCGCGGCCTGGCTCAACGGCGAGGCCGGCCTGAGCCTGCGCGAGGATCGGTTCGTCGAGGAGGGCGGCGTGCTGATTGCGGACCTGCATCCGGCCCACAGCGGCCTGGTGCATCGCGCCGGCCACTACGAGCCCCGCGAGGGCCTGGCCAATCGGCCCATCGTGCAGGTGAGCTGGAGCGCAGCCGAGCGCTATTGCCAGGCCCACGGCGGGCGCCTGCCCACCGAGGCGCAGTGGGAGTGGGCCGCCCGCGGGCCCGGCGGGCGACGCTTTGCATGGGGCGAGGACGACCCGGCCTGCGCCGGTGTCGTACACGCGCGCGCGGCCGGACAGATGTGCGCGGCCGCTTCGTCCGGGCCGGCCGAGGTGGGCTCGGCGAGCCAGGATCGGAGCGCCGAGGGCGTTCATGATCTGGCTGGAAACGTCGCCGAATGGGTGCTGGATCGGTTTGTCGACCGGTACGACACCCGCTGCCAGCCGAGCTGCGTCGATCCGGTGGCCGGCGAGACCGCGGCCACCCACAGCCCGGCCGCCCTGCGCGTGGTCCGGGGTGGGGCCTGGAACGAGCTGGCCGAGGCCTGCCGGGCCGCCGGCCGCAGCCGCCTGCAGGAAGATTTGGTCCAGATCAACGTAGGTTTCCGCTGTGCGGCGCCCGTGCCCGCGCCCTAATCAAGGAGCATCGACATGCTGAGGTGGCTGGTTCCCCTGTGTGCTCTGGGCTGCGCCGGCGCAGCCCCGGCCGTCAAATCGGATCCTGCACCGGCCCCTGCACCGTATGCCGCGGCGGCCGCGAGCGAGCCCCGTTCCAGCCCCCGGCAGGAGCCTCCCATCAATGTATCGCTGCGCGTGCAGGCGGCCAGCCGCGGCGCGCGCCGGCCGATCGGGCCCGGGGAGGCCCTGCACTCGGGCGACCGCATCGAGATGTATCTCGAGGTCGACCAGCCGGCCTATGTGTACGTGGTTCAGTTCTTCCCCGATCACTCGTCGGCGGTGCTGTTCCCGCCCGAGGGCGATCTGCGGCTGCGGCCGGGCGCTCCCCACCGCATCCCGGCGCGCGGCCAGTCGTTCCAGCTCGATGACGCGACCGGTGAGGAGAACATCTACGTGGTGGCAGCCGGAAAGCCGCTGGCGCAGGCCGATCTGGCGGTGGCCAAAGTGGTCGAGCAGGTGCGGGTCTCGAGCGCGGCCGCCGGTGCCAGCGCGGGTGGGGGCTCGGGCGCTGGCGGCGGCGCTGGCGTGAGCGCGCTACCCGCCGATCCGGAGCCCGCGGGGGCGCTGGCCGCACCCAGCCTGGGCGGCGAGCCACCCGCGCACGGGGCCCCGATCGCAAAAGCAGACAGCGGGCCGGCGCGCGTGCGGCGCACGCGGCCCGCCCCGGGTGCGCTCAGCATGAAGACGCGCGGTCTGGTCACGGTGGCCGACGACGACGGGCAGGTGCTGCACGCCCGCACCGATGCCCAGGGCGTGGCGGTCTTCAGGTTCTGGTTCCAACACCTGCCATAATCGGTACACTACGCGCCACGTGAGGGTTGCCGGACTTCTTGTGATGGTGTGCACGCTGGCCGCGCCAGCCCGGGCGGACGACCGTGCCGCGCGCCTGGCCGAGGCGAACGAGCTCAGCCAGAAGGTCGACCAGCTCTATGAGCAGGGCAAGTTCAAGGACGCGCTGCCGCTGGCCGAGCGTGCGCTTGCGCTGCGTGAAGGCGAGCTGGGGCCGCGCCATCCCGAGACCGGAAAGTCGCTGCGCCTGCTGGGCGAGCTCTTGCGGGTGACCGGCGACGCTGCGCGCGCAGAGCAGTTGTTTCAGCGCGCGGTGGCCCTTTTCGAATCGCAAAAGGGCAAATTCGCGGTCGAGCTAGGGGACGCGCTCAACGGGCTGGGCGCGCTTTACCTGCGGCAGGGGCCGTTCGAGAAGGCCGAGCCCATCATCCGGCGCGCGATCGCGGTGCGCGAGGCCGCACGCGGCCCCAACCACCCCGACGTCGCGACCGCGGTCAGCAACCTGGCCGCCCTCTACGTCGCCATGGGCGACTACGCGCGCGCCGCGCCGCTCTTCCAGCGCGCCGTCGAGATCGACGAGCGTGCCAGCGGGCCCGACAACCCCGACTTCGCAAGCTCGCTCTCGAACCTGGCCGTGGTCTACAGCTACCTGGGCCAGTACGATCGATCGGAGGCGCTCGAGCGGCGCAGCCTGGCGATTCGGGAAAAGGCGTTGGGTCCGGATCACCCAAATGTCGCGGTGTCGCTCAACAACCTGGCGCTTCTGTACGGCCGCATGGGCGACTACACGCGCGCGGTCGAGCTGTATCGGCGTGCGCTCGCGATCCGC
>DATFWX010000044.1:0-3070 GCA_035258845.1 Polyangia bacterium
TGCCAGGACGTGCGGGCGCCCGATCCGAACCGCCACAGGTTGGTGGTAATCAGGACCTGGCGCAAAAACGGCGCGCCCGCGGCCAGGCTCACCAGGCCGCCCAGCGAGTGGCCCAGATAGCCCAGGGCCCCCTCCCGCACCTGGGCGGCTGCGGCCGCAGCCGCGCGGGCTGCCGGCAGGTCATAGCGCACGTAGTCGTCGAACCACCAATCGCGCTCGCGTGCCGTCGGCGGCGCCGACCCACCGTGGCCCCGGAAGTCGAGCACGAACACCTCCAGCCCGGCCGCCGCCAGGCGGGCCGCCATTCGCTCGAGCGTGCGACCGCGCGCCATCATGGCGTGAGCGGCCAGCACCGCGCCCACGCCGCTCGCGCCCGCAGGCGGCGCAAAGCGCTTGAGCCGGAGCCGCCAGCCGTCTTCGGTCACCGCGTCCATCTGGTCTCTTTCGCGCCTCACCGCTCACCGTGGGATGCGACTATACTCGCACGGGTGCCCGCCTCCCCACTGTACGCGCTGCACCGGGTCCTGATCTCGCTCGCAATCGCGCTGGGCGTGCTGGTGCTCGTCTATGGCGTGCTGCGCTTTGCGCGGACCGGTGACGGCTGGGCCCTGGCCATGGGCGTAGGCGGCGTGGTTGCCGCGGGGGCGCTCGCGCTCTATCTGCGTTGGTTCCTGCGCAAGCAGGCTCGCTCGTGAAGCGGCGCGCGCGCTGGCTCCTCGGGATCGCGATCTCCCTGGTGGCGGTCACCGCTGGGCTGGGCGCAACCCTCCGCTTTGCGCCCCGGCACACGCCACCGGGCCAGCCGCCGCTCGAACGGCTGGACGCGCAAGCCCTGAACCGGCTGCGCGCGCGCTTCAACGACGGCGCCCACACGACGCGGCTTTTGCTTCTGCTTTCGCCGACCTGACCGGTGTGCGTGCGGGGGGCCTCCGCACTGCAGACGGTGCTGGGCCAGCAGCCACGGCCGGACCTCTCGGTATTCGTGGTGTGGGAGCCGATCCTGTTCTCGGACCTGGCGCCACCGACGACCGCCGCGCTGGCGCGCATCAGCGACCCGCGCGCGACCCAGTTCTGGGACCCCGGCCACCTGGTTGCGGCCGAGCTGATCCGGAGCGGGCAGGTGCAGGCCAGCTCCGAGCGGCCGGCCTGGGACCTGGTGGCGATCTACCCGCCCGGTGTGCGCTGGGAGACCACGCTGCCCGCGCCCGTGTTCCAGGCGGTGCCGGTGGTGGCAGGGATGGCCGAGGTACGCGAGCGGCTGCGAAAATAGCCCAGCGCGAGCGCGGCCAGGAGGCCGATCAGGGGCGCGCCGGCACGGGCGTCCACTCCCGCCGAGCTTACTTCTTTTCGGGCGTCTTCGGAGCCGGCGGCGCGCTCGGCCCCGGGGGCCCCGGCGGCGCGGTCGGCGGCGGTGTGGGCGGCTTCCACTCGGGCTGGCTCTGAAGCGTGGCCTTGAGCTGCCGGGCGCCCGCCGTGTCACGCAGGTCGTAGAGCGATTTGACATAATACGCCATCGCCCACAGTTGCTCCTCGGTGATCGCGCCCGTGCCCTTCCACTGCGGCATCGCGGTCCCGCCGATCCCGGAGCCGATCACGCGGTAGAAGTCCTCGAGCTCGTGGCCGTCGCGAATCGAGCGCAGCTGCTGGACCGTGAAGTCGGGCGGCAGGATGTTGAGCTTCTTGCCGGCCTCGCCCGGGATCTCGTAATCGCTGTCCTTGAGCGCCGGATTGTAGAGGTCGTCCCGGAACTCGGTCTGCTCGACGTGGCGCAGCTCCTTGGCCGCGTCGTGCATGTCCTGCCGGGTCGTGTACGCGGGATGGCACACCCAGCACTGGGCGAGCCCATGGTAGATCTTCTTGCCGAGGCCGATCGCTTCGGCCTTGCGGGCCGCGCCGTACGGATCGGGTGACGGCTTGAGCGCCTCGCCCGGTTCCTCGTCCTTCCAGCGCGGCGAGAAGGTCTTGAGGTACTGGATGATGTTCCTGAGCGTTACGTCCGGCACGTCCCAGGCCAGCATGGCGGTGCCGTGCAGACCGTTCTTGACGATGCGCACGAAGTCGTCGTCGTTGGGCAGCTGGCCGCTCGGCACGGCCGCAAACTTGAACTTGCCCAGCCGGAAGTCGCGCGGCGGCGGCCGCAGCCCGGGCGCCGACGGCCCGTGGCCGTCACCCTTCTCGCCGTGGCAGGCGTAGCAGTACAGCATGTAGCCTTCTTGCCCGGCGTTCAGGGTCGCCGCCGACACCACCTTGCCGCCCAGCTTCAGGGGCTGCGGAAACGGCTCCTTCTCGCAGCCTCCGAGCGCGATCACGAGCGTCAATGCGTAGACAGTTCTCATGCCGTCCCTTTCCGAACTCTTCGACTCTTCAGATCACGTAAACGGTCAAGAACATCACGCCCCACACCACGCCGACGAAGTGCCAGTACATGGTCCACAGCCGCACCGACTGGTGGCGCGGCAGGCTGTAGGCGCCCTGCACGGCTCGGAAGCTCAGCCACAGAAGTGCAATCAGCCCCACGCCCACGTGCAGCGCGTGAAACCAGGTCAGCCCGTAAAATGCCGACGCGTAGGGTCCGCTCGCGGGCTTGAGGCCTGCCTTCGCAACCCGGCTCCAGACCACGGTCTGCAGCCCCAGAAACACCATGCCCAGGATCGCGGTCGTACCCAGAAAGGGCGCCAGCGCGCGCGTGTGCCCGCGCCGGAGCAGGGTCAGCCCCGCCTGCATGGCCGCGCTCGAGAGTGCCAGCACCAACGTGTTGATGGCGGGCAGCGCCACCGGCAGGGGCCCCTGGCCCGGCGGTGGCCACACCGGAGCCCGCAGGCGCACCGCGCCGTAGACGAAGAACAGCCCGGCGAACAGCATGGCCCACGAGCCCAGAAAAATCACCATGCCCACGTAAGCAGTCGTCTCCTCGTGCGAGCGACGCGAGCGGTAGTTGATGATGTCGCCCATGAGACGACGCAGTCACTAGCTAGGCTCCACTCTTTTCGGCAACCGCGGTTCCGGCCACGGCCGGCAGCTCCTCGGCCTGCCCGATCCAGTCGCGGCCGAGCGCCTTGCGCACCTCGGG
>DATFWX010000045.1:0-5171 GCA_035258845.1 Polyangia bacterium
GGGCGCGCACGCCCGCGGCGGCCGCGAGCCGCGTCAGCTCGACCAGCGGCGTCGCGCCCACCGTCGGCGCCACGCCCGCCAAGATGCCCCTAGATTGCGTAGTCCTGGACAAAGATCTTCGCCTCCTTCAGGTTCACCAGCACGCGGTCGCCGTCCTGGATGCGCATCGCCTCGACCTGATCCTTGGTCATCTGCACGACCAGCGGCTGTCCGTCGCTCAGGACGACATGCACCTTGACCGTCCAGCCCACCCGCACCAGGCGGTGCACGCGCGCGCTCGCAACCTCGGGCATGCTTTCGGGCACGGCTTCGCCAGCCGGCGCGGCCACGGCGGCCGTCGCAGCCGGCGCCACCACCACGTCATGCGGCCGCACGAACGCGCGCACGGGCTGCCCTTCGGCCGCCGCGCCCGGCGCCGCCACCTTGAGCGTGCCCAGCGCGGCCTGGCCGTGCTCGACCCGCCCATCCAGCACATTGGCCGCGCCCACGAAGCTGGCCACGAACGGCGTGGCCGGGCGGTCGTAGATCTCGACGGGCGCCCCGATCTGCTCGACCCGGCCCGCGCGGATCACGACCACCCGATCGGACAGCTCCATCGCTTCTTCCTGATCATGGGTCACCATGAGCGTGGTGACCGGCACCTTCTGGTGCAGCTCGTGCAGCCATGCGCGCAGCTCCTGGCGCAGCTTGGCGTCAAGCGCACCGAACGGCTCGTCGAGCAGCAGAACCTGCGGCCGCGGCGCCAGCGCCCGCGCCAACGCGACCCTCTGCCTCTGCCCGCCCGAGAGCTGACCCGGCCGCACGGACGCAAACTCCTCCATCTGGATGAGCGTGAGCAGCTCGCGCACGCGCGCCTCGATGGCCGCGCGCGGCTGCCTCTGCACCGAGAGTCCGAACGCCACGTTGTCGCGCACGCTCAAGTGCCGGAACAGCGCGAAGTTCTGGAACACGAAGCCCACGTTGCGCTTCTGCACGGGCTTCCGGGTGGCGTCCTGACCGCCGATGCGGATCTCGCCCGCGTCGGGCCGTTCCAGGCCCGCGATCATGCGCAGAATGGTCGACTTGCCCGAGCCCGAGGGGCCCAAAAGGGTCGTGAGCTGTCCGTCCGGCGCCTCGAAGCTGACCCCGTGGACCACCAGATCCTTGCCGAAGCGCTTCTCTAGCCCTGCTACCTGGATCGACATCCGTCAGCGCGCAGCATAGCCGAGAGGCTCCCTGGCGGCGAGCACGGTCACCTCGTTGCGGTCATGGTAGAGATGCTTGACCCGCCAGCGGTAAAGGCCGCGCGTCGCCAGAAACGCCCGCGCCTCCTGGGCCGGCCCGTAGTCGAGCCGACCCTTGAACTTGAGGTGAGCGACCAGGTTGCGGCACCAGCCCTGGGCCAGCCAGCGCTCGATGAGGGCCAGGCTCTTTCTCGGCTCGGCGATGATGTCGCACAGGAGCCAGTCGACCGGCTGCGCAGGCGCATACGAGAAGCCGTCGCGACGCAGCTGGGTCAGCCGTGGGTGGCGCGCGATGCGTGCCGAGAGCGGGGCCCGATCGACCGCGGTCACGACGGCACCGCGCGCGAGCGCGACGTGCGACCAGCCGCCCGGTGCGGCGCCCAGATCCACGCACATCTGGCCCGGTGTGGGCGCCCGGCCCAGCCAGGCCAGCGCCTCCTCGAGCTTGCGAAACGCGCTCGAGGGTGCGCCCCAATCGTCGGCCACCGCCACCCGACCGGCGCGAAACCGGACCGGCCACGGCCCCCCGCCCGGCGCCTCGGCGGGCCGGGAGACGCTGACGCCCAGGCGCGTGCGCGCGAGCAGGAGGATCTGTGCGAGCGCGCCGTCGGCGTCGAGCCCCTCGGTGCGCCGGCGCCACAGGCGCCGCCACCTCGTTTGCGCACGCTCGGACAGTGCCTGCTCGAGGAGCGCCGCGCGCCGCACGATTGGATCCTCCGGGTCGTCGGGCACGAGCACATCGAGCCGGAACGGGCGCGCATCCGCGTCCAGGGCCGCCCCAAGGTGAGCCAGCGCCGAATCGGCCAGCCGCGCGATCGAGGGCGCCTCCACGAGAACCGCGTCGGGCAGGATCTGGCGCGCAAACACGAAGTCGGCGGGCGCCCCCTCGCCGGCTACAACGCCGGCACAAAGCCGCCGCGCATGGCGACCGATCTCGCTGGCAAGGGGCCCCTCGAATCCGGTCGAGCACAGAAAAAGGTGCACCTACGAGTCGCGCCGCCTCTCGCCGAGCGCAGACGCGAGCGCGCTGGCAAATGCTTCGGCGTTCTGGAAGCGGTCCTCCGGATCCTTGGCCAGGGCGACTGCCATGAATGCGTCGCACCCGCGCGGCAGGCCAGGCCGGCGCTTGGACACCGACGGGATGGGCTCGGACGCGTGGGCCTGCATCATCGCAATGGGATTGCGCGCCTGAAAGGGCCGCGTGCCCACCAGCATCTCGAAGCACACGGCTCCGAGCGCGTACAGATCCGCGCGCGCATCGGCCCGCCGACCCGCCACCGCCATCTCGGGCGCCAGGTAGGCCGGTGTGCCCACGGTGACGCTGGGCGAGGTGATGGCCTGCACGAAATCGCCCAGCGGCTCGGACAGCTTGGCCAGCCCGAAGTCGAGCACCTTGACGAAGGGGCCCCGGCCGGCGGCCTCGGGCGGGCACAAGAACACGTTTTCGGGCTTCATGTCCCGGTGCAGCACGCCGGCCGCGTGGGCCTCGCCCAGGCAGCCCGCGATCTGGCGCACGATCGACAGGATCAGGGCCGGTTCGAGCGCGCCCTCGCGCTCCAGCCGCGTGCGCAGGCTCTCGCCCGACAAGAGCTCCATCGCGATGTATAGAGTGCCGTCGTCGGTGGGACCGAATTCGTAGAACACGATGCTGTGCGGCGAGCGCAGCCGCGTCACCGCCTCCACCTCGCGTCGGAAGCGCTTGGGCGCCTGCGGGTGTCGGGTCAGCTCGCGATGCAGGATCTTGAGCGCGCACTTGCGGCGCATCGATACCTGCTCGGCCAGATACACTTTGGCCATCTGGCCTTCCCCGATCAACGACTCGACGTGGAAGCGCCCCGCGACCAGGCTTCCGATCCGACGGTCCTGCGCAACCGGCATAGCCCTCCAATGTTATCATGACGCGCGTGCCGCCCGAGCGGGTCTTTCTCTTGTGGCCGACCACGAGCTATCGCGCCGACGCGTTCCTGGAGGCCGCGCGCCGCCTGGGCGTCGAGGTCGCAATCGGGTCCGACCGCTGTCACGAGCTGGCCGCGCTCTTTTCGAGCGGTGATGCGCCCTACTACCAGGCGGTGCCGCTCGACTTCCGTGACCCCGAGCACGCGTCGCGCCAGATTCAGGAGGCGGTACGCGAAAAGCCGGTGCGCGCGATCGTTTCGACCGACGACCACACGACCGCGATTGCGGCGCGCGCGGCGGTGGCGCTGGGGCTGGCGACCAACCCGGTGCGGGCGGTCGAGGCCGCGCGCAACAAGCGCCTTCTGCGCGAGCGGCTGGCCGCGGCCGGCGTGCCCACCCCGCGCCACCAGAGCTTTTCGATCGATGCCGATCCGGCGCGCATCGAGGTCGGCCTGCCGTGCGTGGTCAAGCCCACCTTTCTGTCGGCCAGTCGAGGCGTCATCAGGGCCGACGACCGGCCCGGGTTTCAAAAAGCCTTTGCGCGCGTGGCAGCGCTTCTGCGCGTGCCCGAGGTGGCAGCCAAGGGCGGCCCGGCCGCGCGTGAGATCCTGGTCGAGGAGTTCGTCCCCGGGATCGAGGTCGCGCTCGAGGGCCTCCTTGTGGGCGGCCGCCTGGAGGTGTTGGCGCTCTTCGACAAGCCGGATCCGCTGGCGGGGCCGTTCTTCGAAGAAACTCTGTATGTGACCCCGTCGCGGCTGCCGGCCGCCCTGCAGAGCGCCCTTTTCGACGTGAGCGCGCAGGCGGCGGCCGCGCTCGGGCTCCGCGAGGGGCCCGTGCACGCCGAGCTGCGCATCCCACCGGGCGGCGGGCCGGTCGTGATCGAGCTGGCCGCGCGCTCGATCGGCGGTCTGTGCTCGCGCACGCTGCGCTTCGGCGCCGGCATCTCGCTCGAGGAGCTGATCCTAGCCCATGCGCTGGGGCGCGACGTGCGCGCGCTCGGCCTTACGCGCGAGCGCGCGGCTGCCGGCGTGATGATGGTGCCCATTCCGGCAGCGGGCCTGCTGCGCGAGGTGCGCGGCCAGAACGCGGCGGCAGCGGTGCCCGGGATCGAGGGCATCGAGATCACGATGCCGCTCGGCAGCGAGCTTATCCCGCTGCCCGAGGGGGCAAGCTATCTCGGTTTCGTGTTTGCGCGCGCCGACTCGCCCGACCAGGTCGAGGCCGCCCTGCGGGCCGCCCACGCCAAGCTCGAAATCGTGATTTCCCCCACCCTCGACGTCGTCTAGACGGGAGGGCCAGCCTGGCCCTCGAATGGCTCGGCTCAACAGAACCAGGGCTCGGTCAGGCGCGGCACCGGACGGCGCTGGCGCGGGGGCGCTTTTTTGCGCGGACGCGACCGCCGCTCCTCGGGTCGGGCCCACGCCTCCGCATGCGCGCGAACATGCTCGAATATCACGCGCGCCGCGCGCTCCTCCCGCACGCCCTGCTTGACCGCCTGCGTCACCTGGGCGTGCAGCCGGTCCATGCGCGCATCCGGATGCCGCCACTCGTATGCGAACGCCGATGGCACCAGCCGCCCCAGGTGGGGCGTCATCACGGGATCGTGCTCGAGCAGCGAGCCGGGCGGCACCAGCAGTCGAATCGTCCATTGCACCGGATCGACATGCTCCCACAGACCTTCCGCGTCCACCCAATCGAGCACATCCAGATAGTCGTCGAGAGTGGTCCAGGGCGTGAACGAAACCAACGAGGGCCGCAGCGCCAGGCCAGCCGCGCGCACCAGCGCGAGCGCCTGCACCACGTCGGCCCGCGTGTGGCCCTTCTGAAGGTGCGCGAGCACGGTGTCCGACAGCGACTCCACGGCCGACACCACGAACACGCAGCCGGCGCGCGCAAGCAGCGGCAGGAGCTCCGCGTGCCCGATCAGATGCTCGATCTTGGCGGTCACGTCGAAGGTCGTGCCCGGAAAGCGCGCCGCCAGCGCCTGCGCGACTGCGCGCGCGTGCGTGGGGCCGTTCAGAAAATCCGCGTCACCGAAGGTGATGTGGCGGG
>DATFWX010000046.1:0-11694 GCA_035258845.1 Polyangia bacterium
GATCTAATCCCGACCCTGGGCCGCCTGCTCGACGAGCCCCTGGGCGACGGATCGATCGTGCCCACCCACCTCCTGGCGCGCTTTGCCCGCCAGAAGGTCACGGTCGCGCTGGGCGGCGACGGTGGCGACGAGCTGTTCGCGGGCTATCCGACCTTCCAGGCCGAACGCGTGGCCGGGCTCCTCATGCGCGCGCCCCGACCGGTTGGGCGGGCGGCCACCGCTCTTTTCGGTGTGGCCGCGGCGGCGCTGCCGGTCTCGCTGTCCTATTTTTCATTCGACTTCAAGCTCAAGCAGTTTCTCCGGGGCTCGGGCCTGGAGGGCGCACGGCGTCACCAGGCCTGGCTGGGCTCGCTGGCGCCACCGGACGCGCTGGCGGCACTGGCACCCGACCTCGCGCGCGAGGTGCGGGGCGATCTGTATGAGCTCATCGACCAGCGCCTCCAGCGCGTGCGCTCGGCCGATCGGTGGGACCGCCTGATGTATTTCTACGCGAAAGGGTACCTGGCCGATCAGGTGCTGGCCAAGGTCGATCGGGCGACCATGGCGGTGGGGCTCGAAGGGCGCGCGCCCCTGCTCGACTCGCGCGTGGTGGCGCTGGCGTGCCAGGTGGCGCCGGCTTTGCGCATGCGGGGCCTGCGCGGCAAGCTCCTGCTCAAACATGCGCTCGCGGGCATCCTGCCCGCGCACACGCTGGCGCGTAAAAAGCAGGGCTTCGCCATGCCGATCGGGCGCTGGCTGAAAGGCGAGCTGCGACCGTGGCTCGAGGACCAGCTGTCGGAGGCGCGCCTGCGCGATGGGGGCCTGCTGGAGCCCACGTTCGTGCGCCGGCTGGTCGATCAGCACCTGCGCGGTCAAGCCGATCACCGCAAGCCGCTCTGGACCCTGCTCGCATTTCAGCAGTGGTGGTCAGCCTGGCGCGCATCCGCCTGACCGCGGTCTTCAACTCTTCGACTCTTCGACTGCTTCAATTCAGCATGCGCACGGGCAGGATGACCATCGGCAGCCCGTCGAACTCGAGGCGGCGCTGGACCGAGTGCGCGGTCTCGTTGTGCAGCAGGCGGTCCCACCAGGTGGGCTCGCGGAACACCAGCTTGCCGGCGAAGAACATGCTGCGCGGAAAGCGCAGGTGGACCTCCCGGCACAGCCTTTCGATCTCGGCCACCGCTTCGGCGCCCACCACGGTGTCGTAGTCGGCCGCCCAGCCCAACTTGTTGCGCGCGAACGCGACGTACTGCTCGAGCTGGCTGCGGATGCTGGCCTCCAGGCGCCCGATCTCGTCGACCCCCTTGAAGGCACCCGAATCCACCACCCCGACCGATATGAAGATGACCTGCTGGAACTGATGGGGAAACAGGCGATCGATCTGCAGCAGCGTGTGCACGCCCAGGCCGCTGTAGCCGCCCGCCAGCAGGACCGCGGTCGGCCGCTGGGGATCGAGTTCGGCCGGGCCCGGCTGGATGCCCTCGCGAGCCTGGTCGGGGCGCTCGAGCAGCGGCGCCAGCTCCTGGTTCAGCGCCATCACCTTGCGCCCCACGGTCCGGTAGTGCCGTCGCACGCCGTAGCAGAGTGCAATGGAGCCGCTGGTAGCCAGAAGGGTGAGCCAACCGCCTTCCATGAATTTCTCGAGCACGGTGATGATGAGGATGGTCGTGCACAGCGAAAGGCCGGTGAGGTGGACCCAGATGTGCTGCTTCCACGATGGATCGGTGCGCCGGCTGCGGATCCAGAACCTCGACATGCCGAGCTCGGACAGCGAAAACGTCAAGAAGACGTTGATCGAGTACATGACCACGAGCGTGTCGACGTTGCCGCGCGTGTAGAGCAGCGTGGCCAGGGCCGCGCCTCCCATCAGGTACACGCCGTTGCGCATGGTCAAGCGCTCGGACAGCGCGGCGAATTTGTGCGGCACCCAGGAATCGAGCGCCATGTTGGCCATCACGCGTGGGCCGTCGATGAAGCCGGCCTGCGCGGCCACGAACAGGAGAGCGCCCTCGCTGACCAGCGTGAGCACCACGAACCACTTGCCCACGGCCAGGCCGTGAAGGTGCCATGCGCCCGCGAACGCCCGCGCCAGGATCGCGTTCATGGGCTCGTAGCGCGGGTCGGCGGGGTCGAACGGCGAGGGCCGGACCCCGAGCAGCAGATAGCACAGGATGATCCCGCCAGCCGTGAGGGCCAGCGAGGCCGCCATCAGGCGCATGGTGCGCTTGCCGGTCTGCACGCGCGGCTCGCGCATAATCTGGATGCCGTTCGAGACCGCCTCGATGCCGGTGTAGGTGCCGCCGCCGAGCGAATAGGCGCGCGCGAACAGGAGCAGGAGCGCGAAGCGGCTCATGCTCGAGAGATCGGACGCCAGGCCGCCCCGCACGTCGTGAGCGACCGCGCCCAGCGCGCGCATGTGGGGCGCGACGATGCCCAGAATCAGAACCACGTGTGTGACCACGAAGGCGAGGAAGATGGGCGTCAGCACCAGCACCGATTCCTTGACGCCGCGCAGATTCATGACGACCAGGATCAGGATGAGCAGGACCTCGGCCGCAAAGCGCCCCTGCTGCAGGCGCTCCGGCAGGAGGGCGAACACGGCGTTGGCGCCCGACGCGATCGAGATCGAAATCGTGAGCACATAATCGACCAGCAGCGCGCAGCCCGAGATCACGCCGGCGTGCTGGCCCAGGAGCTTGGTGGCCACCAGGTAGCCGCCTCCGCCATGCGGGAAATGCTCGATGATGCGGCTGTACGCGTACGAGATGATGAAGACGGTGAGCGCGGTCGCGATCGCCAGGAAAACCGCGAGGTGATAGTGCGGCCCGCCGCGGTCGTCGACCAGGTGCTTGAAGGCCTCCTCGGGGCCATAGGCCGACGACGACAGCCCGTCGGCGCCCAGGCCCACCCAGGCAAAAAACGCGATCAGCGAAACGTGGTGAAAGATTTTCGGATCACGGACGTCGCGAGGCCGGCCAAAGATGCGCTGGCGAAGCGTGCGCGGCGACATCGACATGGCCGACCTGGCCGTTCCAGTATCGCGGATCGGTCCCTGGGCTCAATTGGAGATTGGACAAAACGCTCGTCATTTCGAAGACATTGCGATTTGCAACCCGCAACTCGGGTGAACTTGCAAAATGCAATACGAGGGTGCCGCGAGGGGTCGGCGAGGGGTCCTGGATCGGCAGCTTGGCGGCTCGGGAGCTGGCGTCGCTTGTGCTTTTCCGGATCATGCTACGGTCAAGCAAGTGCGTCATGACCCCGACTCGCGCCCGCGCCGAAGATTTTCTAGAGCTGGTCGAACGGGCCAAGCGGGGCCGCCTCAAGGTGTATCTCGGGTTCGCGGCCGGCGTCGGCAAGACCTACCGCATGCTCGAAGAAGCGCATGCGCTCAAGAAGCGCGGCGTGGACGTCGTGCTCGGCTTCATCGAGCCGCACGGGCGCGCCGAGACGGCCGCGCTCCAGGACGGCCTGGAACAGGTGTCGCGTCGACGGATCGAGTACCGCGGCGTCACCATCGAGGAGATGGATCTGGACGGCCTTCTGGCGCGCCGGCCCGAGGTCGCGCTGGTCGACGAAATCGCGCATACCAACGTGCCCGGCTCGCGCAACCGCAAACGCTACCAGGATGTGCTCGAGCTGCTCGATGCCGGCATCAACGTGATCAGCGCGTTCAACGTGCAGCACCTGGAGAGCCTGAACGATCTGGTCGAGCGCGTGACCGGCGTGGTGGTGCGCGAGACGGTTCCCGACACCTTCCTCAAGCAGGCCGACCAGATCGTGAACCTCGATCTGACCGTGGAGGACCTGGTCGACCGCCTCAAAGCCGGCAAGATCTACACGCCCGACAAAGTACCGTGGGCGCTCGCGCACTTCTTCAAGGGTGAGAATCTGTCGACGCTGCGCGAGCTCTCGCTGCGCGAGGTGGCCGAGAGCCTCGAGCGCAGCGTGGAGGCGCAGGCGCAGCGAGGCCGCCCGGCCCAGAAGGCAAGCGGCCGCGTGATGGTCTGCATGTCGTCCTACCCGCCGCGGGCGGCCATCCTGCTGCGTCGGGGCTCACGCATGGCGGGACGGCTCAACACCGACTGGTTCGTGGTCTATGTAGAGACGCCACGCGAGGCGCCCAACCTGATCGATGCCGAAGCCCAGCGCCACCTGCTGACGAACATCGAGAAGGCGCGCGAGCTGGGCGCCGAGGTGGTGCGGCTCAAGGCGCGCGAGCCGGTGGCCGCGATCCTCGATTTCGCACGCTCCCATGCCGTGGGCCACATCATCATTGGGCGCCCAAATGGATCGATGTGGCGACAGCTTCTGGGCCGCTCCGTGTTTCACCGGCTGATTCGTCAGGCCGCCGACTTCGACCTGCAGATCGTCTCGTTCGGCGACGGCAGCGAGGACGGAGAGTGAGAGGGGGGGCGGCCATGACTCTGCGCAGCAAGCTCCTGCTCGCACAGGCGCCGCTGGGCATCGCGCTGGCTGTGGTCGGGGTGCTGGCGGTCGCGACCATCTCGTCGCTGGGCGCGCGCTCCCAGCTCATCATGAAGGACAACTACCGAAGCGTGTTGGCGGCCCAGCGCATGAAGGAGGCGATCGAGCGCATCGACCGTGCGGCCGGGTTTGCCCTGATCGGTCGGCCTGAGATCGCCGAGCCTCCGGCGGCCGAGAACCGCGTGCGCTTCGAGAGCGAGCTCAAGGTCCAGGAGGGCAACATCACCGAGCCGGGCGAGGGCGCGAAAACGCGGCGGCTGCGCGAAACTTGGGTGCGCTACCAGGCCGCGCTGGAGCGCTTCATGCAAACCGCGGACACCGATCAAAAGCGCGCGCTCTACTTCGCCGAGCTTCATCCTGCCTTCGTCGACGTCAAGAGTGCGGCCGACGACATCCTGACGCTCAATCAGGACGCCATGGTGCGCCGCAGCGATCAGGCGGGCGCGGCCGCGCGACGCATGAACACGGTCATGGTGGTGGCGGCTCTGGCGGCGCTGCTGGCCGGCTCATGGCTCTCGATCGCTCTCATGGGCCGTGTGCTGCGGCCGGTGGGCGTGCTCACGCAGGCGGTGCGCCGGGTCGGCGAGGGCGATCTGGCAGCACGGGCCAGCATCTCGGGACGCGACGAGATCGCACAGCTGGCGGCCGAGTTCAACGCCATGGCCGAGCGGCTCGAGGAGTACCGCTCCAGCTCGCTGGGCGAGCTTCTGCAGGCCCAGCAGGCCTCGCAGGCCGCCATCGACAGCTTGCCCGATCCGGTGGTCGTGTTCGGCATCGATGGCGCCATCCTCAACGTCAACCAGACCGCCGAGGCCCTGCTCGGGCTGTCGCTCGATCGCGGCGGCAACCCGGTCAGCCGGCTGGAGCCGCCGGTGCGGGCGGCGCTCGAGGCCGTGCGCGCGCACGTGCTGGGCGGAAGGGGCGCTTACGCACCCAGGGGATTCGAGGAAGCGGTTCGTGTCCACGCGCCCGACGGCGACCGTTACCTTCTGCCGCGCGCCACGCCGGTCTACGAGGAGCGCGGCGGCATCGTCGGCGCAACCGTGATCCTGCAGGACGTGACCCGTCTGCGCCGCTTCGACGAGCTGAAAAACGACCTGGTGGCGACGGTCGCGCACGAGTTCCGCACGCCCCTGACCTCACTGCGCATGGCCATCCATCTGTGCCTGGAGGGAGTGGCAGGGCCGCTCAGCGAGAAGCAGGCCGACCTGCTCTATGCGGCGCGCGAGGACTGCGAAAGGCTGCAGTCGATCGTCGACGACCTGCTCAATCTGTCGCGCATCCAGGCCGGCCGCTTCGAGATCCATCCGCAGACGGTCTCGGCGGCCGCGCTCATCAAGGCGGCCGTCAGCGCGCATCGCGCGCTGGCCGACGACCGGGGGGTTCGGCTCAACACGCGGCTGCTCGAGGATCCGGGCGCCGTGCTGGGCGACCCCGACCGTGTCCAGCTGGTGTTTGCGAACCTGGTTTCGAACGCGATCCGGCACACGCCCAAGGGTGGGCAGGTCGAGCTGCGCGCGCAAACCGCCGATGGGCGCGTCCGATTCGAGGTGGTCGACGAGGGCTCGGGCATTTCAGAAGAGTACCAACGCAGGATCTTCGACCGCTTCTTCCAGGTCCCGGGCGCAACCCATGAGGGCGCCGGCCTGGGGCTTTCCATTGCCAAGGAAATCGTGCTGGCGCATCAAGGCGAGATCGGCGTCGAGAGCGCGCTCGGACACGGCAGCACATTCTGGTTCACGCTGCCCCGCGCGAGCGGGCGAGCGGAGGCCTGACCATGACGCAGCGGGCACAAAACCTCCGCGTCCTCGTCGTCGACGACGAGCGCAACATTCGCACGACCCTTCGCATGTGTCTGGAAGCCGACGGCTGCCAGGTCGTCGAGGCCGAGTCGGCCGAGGCGGCGCGGGCTGCGGTGATGCGGGAGCTTTACGACCTGGCGTTCGTCGATCTGCGCCTGGATGGATCGAGCGGGCTCGATCTTTTGCCGGAGCTGCTGGCGGAGCGGCCGCGCCTGGCCATTGTGATGATCACCGCGTACGCGACGCTCGATACCGCGATCCTCGCCATCAAGCGGGGTGCGCGCGACTACCTGCCCAAACCGTTTACGCCCGCGCAGATCCGCCACGTGGTCGAGCAGGTGCAAAAGCAGATCGAGGTCGAGCAGCGGCTGACCGATCTGGAGGGCCGCCTCGAGGACGCGGTGCCCGAGGTCGAGCTGGCTTCCGAGTCGCTCAAAATGCGGGCCGTGCTCGAGCTGGTCGAGCGCGCGGCAGCCTCGGATGTGGCGGTGCTGTTCCGCGGCGAAAGCGGCACCGGCAAGGGCGTGGTCGCGCGTGCGCTGCATGTGAAGTCGGCCCGCGCAAGCCGACCTTTTGTCGTCATCAACTGCCCCACCCTTTCCGAGGACCTTCTGGCCAGCGAGCTGTTCGGGCACGCCCGGGGTGCGTTCACGGGTGCCGTGCGCGACCAGCCGGGCCGCGTCGAAGGGGCCGAAGGTGGCACTCTGCTTCTCGACGAGATCGGCGAGCTGCCGCCGGCGCTGCAGGCCAAGCTGCTGCGGTTTCTGCAGGATAAGGAGTACGAGCGGGTGGGCGAGAACCGCACACGCCGCGCCGACGTGCGGGTGTTGGCGGCGACCAACCGCAACCTAGAGCAGGACGTGGCGGCGGGCCGGTTTCGTGAGGACCTATTATTTCGGCTCAACGTGGTCGAGATCCCGCTGCCGCCGCTGCGCGAGCGGCCCGAGGACATTCTGCTTTTGGCGCGGCGCTTCCTGGCCTTCTTCGCGCGGGCGTCGCGGCGCCCGGAGCGCCAGCAGCCCGAGCTGTCGGCGGCCGCCGAGCGGGCGCTGGTCGGCTATCCGTGGCCGGGCAACGTGCGCGAGCTGCGCAACGCGATCGAGCGCGCGGTCATGTTGTGGCCGGCCCGCGTGCTGGAGCCGCAGGCGTTGCCCGAGCGCATCCTGGCCCATCAGTCGCCGGTGCCGCGTCTGGGCGGCGACTTCTCGCTCGACACGATCGAGCGCGAGCACATCGTGCGCGTGGTCGGCCGCGCGCAGACGCTCGACGAGGCGGCGCGGATCCTGGGCATCGATTCCTCGACGTTGTGGCGCAAGCGCAAGAAGTACGAGGACAGCTAAACGCGCATGCAAGGCGGGGACTGGCATGGCCTCGGCCCCCGACTGTCGCCAGCTCAGCAGGGGCAGGCGGCGCCGCCCGCGGCGTCTGCGCAATCGGCGCCCTCACGACCGCCGAACACGCCGATCTTCGCTCTACGCTCTTGCGGCTGTGCGCTTGCCTGCGCGGCCTGGCCGGCGTTTAACCGCGGCCAGGCCACCGGTGCTGGTCCTGGTTCTGGCCGTGGTCCTGGTCAAAGGCCCTGGTCCTGGTCAATGGCCCCCTGGTGCAGGACCCCATGGCGTCGGGCGACCTTGGTGACATAGACTAGCCACGGCGACCGACCAGAAAGGGGGCGCTCGAATGTCAGAGCTCAAGCTGTCCACGATCGGAACCATCATCCTGAGCGTGCGCGACCTGCGGAAGTCGCTGGCGTTCTATCGCGACGCGCTGGGGCTGTCGGTGCGGTTTGGGAGCGGTGAGCTAGCGTTTCTCGACGCCGGCGGCGTGACGCTCGCGTTGCGACACGTGCCCACTCTGGGGCCCCCCAGCGACGAGCTGCGCGTCGAGTTGGTGTTCCACGTCGACGACATCGCCGCGGTCTACGATGCCCTGTGCGCGCGCGGAGTCGACTTCCGGGTCGAGCCGCGCCTGGTCACCGGCAACCAGCTCGCCGCCGATTTCCAAGATCCCGACGGGCACGTGCTATCCCTGTTCGGCCCGCGCGCCGCCGCCTAGGTCACACCGTCGGTTCGTTCACACGCAAGCGATCAATCCCGCTGGGTATTTCGGTCGAGCAGGACCTGTGACTCGGATGCACAGCCCTGTGGTTGGAAGAAGACAGTTCATAGGGCCGAACCGCGCAAGACCGCAGAAAACGCGATGAACCTGGAGGTAGGCATGTTTCATGCTGAAAGCGCGGTTGTGACAAGACCACCAGTCATTTCGATCGTGCTGGCTCTCTTTCCTAATGCTGGTTGTTTCGCAGGAAACCTAGCGGCCGAGCGAGGCGAGTACGTAGCGCGCGTCGCCGAATTCGACACCGGTTGTTCCGAGCTGTGGCTCGTCGAAAGCCTCGACGGAACGCGGTACAAGTGGCGTGGCTGCGGATACGACTACATTCTTTCCTGCGTCGATGAGCCCCGGAGTACCTCCACCTGGTCGCGTCCGAGCACGACGCACGCCGATCACGCCGCTGAGATAAGCGGCTTTCTGGTCGGACTCCTCCTTCTGGGTAGCGTGCATTCCAATCCGCAGTGCCAACTCGTCTCCACGTATCCCTCCCCACGGCCAGAAGCTTTGCGAGGCTCGGTGCCTCGTGGCGCCAATGCCGATGCCGCGGCGTTTGACGCCCATGAAGATTTGCGAGCGCTCGTCGACGACGCCATGTCGCGGCATCTTGCCCGATCGTGGGATGAAGTGAGTGGCTTGCCAAAGCCGGCGTCGGGCTTTGACGCCGCCAATCACAGCCAAGCGCCCGCTCAAGCCCAGGATCCGATTCTCGAGGATCAAAGGAGGACTTATGCTCCGTCATGTGCTCCTGCTTACGACGGTCTTGGTCAGCCCTGCGTGCACTGATGATGGGACGGGTTCCACAATTGATGGTTCCCCGGACGGACGTTTGAATGGAAATCATCAAATCGTTCTGACCAGGCGCCTGGCAAGCGACGGGTGCGCGGATCCAGAATTCAACGTCGGCAATGCTGTTGCAACGCTCGAAATCACAGACTTCACGGCGAAACTCCCCGGGGCTGGGTGGTGTGGCCATCGTGCAGATGGTTCTGTGGTCGAGTTGGCAGGATCAGTCAACCCGCAGACAGGATCGTTCTCGCTCAGTTGCCAATCAAGCTCTGACGTGACGTCGTCGTCCTGGTCGGTAGGTGGAACCATCAGCGCCGCTGGCATCTCTGGCACGGCCAGCTTCTTGGGAACAGTGAGGTATGATCTCAGAACGGTGACCTGCAGCGCGAGCTTCTCCGTATCGGGATGACGGTCCCGCAAACGTCTCTGTTGGGCCCAGCCGGTTGAATCTCACTCTCAGCGCCCGATCGAGCCAGTCACTGCCCGATCGATCCCATCTGCCCGTTGCGATAGTCCGCAATCGCTTGCAGGATCTCAGCCTGTGTGTTCATGACGAAAGGACCGTAGCGCGCCACCGGCTCGCCGAGTGGTCGCCCACCGATGAGCAGCAGCTCCAGCGGCTCGCGCGCATCGGCCGGGCTCGCCAGCCCAACCTGGTCCCCGTCGCGCTCGAACAGCGCCATCTGACCGCGCACGACCGGCCGCCCCTGTGCGCCCACCTGGGCTGCACCCCTGAAAACGTACGCGAACGCATTGTAATCGGCCGGCACCGGCTGCACGATGCGCGCGCCCGCCTGCACAGTGAAATGCTGATACAGGATGGGCGTGCGGGTATCGATGACCGCGCGGGCGCCCAGCGCCTCGCCCGCGATCACCCTGACCGCGACCTTTTCGTCGGCGCTGTGCGCGACCGGCAGCCGCGCCGCCGGCACCTCCTGGTAGCGCGGTCGCATCATCTTGTCGCGCGCGGGCAGGTTGACCCATAGCTGGAAGCCGTGCATGCGGCCGCCGCGCCGCGCGAACTCGGGCTCCGGCATCTCGGAATGCACCACCCCCGCGCCCGCGGTCATCCACTGCACGTCGCCGGGAGTGAGCTGGCCCGCGTGGCCCTGCGAGTCGCGATGCTCCATGCGGCCGGCCAGAAGGTAGGTGACGGTCTCGAAGCCGCGGTGCGGGTGGTCGGGCGCGCCCTTGGCCGCCCCGGGAGCCACCTCGACCGGGCCCATCTCGTCGAGCAGGAGGAACGGGTCGAAGTGGTCGAGCTCCGGAGTCGGGAAGGGCCGGTGCACCAGGAATCCCGCGCCTTCCAGCGTGGTTACGCTATCGATGACCTTTGACACGGAGCGCAGCGGCATCATGTCCTCGCTTCCCCAAATCGTTCGAATTCGAATTATTTATATTCAAACTAAATCCGACCAGCCCATCCGTCAAGTCCACCTAGGACGGCGGGGGCGGGCGACCGGGCGCCACCAACAGAGGCAGCTCGCGGCCCGAGCGCAGCGTGGCCCGCAGCGGCGCCTCGCGCGCCAACCGTTCGAATACCGTGGGATCGACGGTTCGCGTCTTGTAGCCCACCACCTCGACCGGATCGCCGTCCCGGAGCACCAGCTCGCCGGCCGATATCGAAAGGTGCTCGCGCCGGCGCGCCCTGAGCAGCACCTCGGTCCGATCGCGCAGCTCGGGCGCCAACATCAGATCGTGCACCCGCCGGGCGTCCTCACCCAGCACCTCGTGCAGATGCGGATCGGTCACCACCAGATGCGCGTCCGCAACTTCGACCAGCGCCAGCTCGCCCGAGCCGTCCTCGATCCAGAAGTCGCGCGCGGCCTCGTGTACCCAGCGGGCGCCGTCGACCGCGAACACCACGCGCCGATACACCACCGGCTCTGCGCCCAACACCGACGGCAGGGTCTCGCGCGCCCGCACCCGCCCCGCCACGTGCACCAGCTCGCCGTCGGCCTCGCGAGCCAGGCGCGTCAGATCGACCTTGCCGTGCGCGAGCCGGGCCAGGCGCCGGCGCAGCACCGCCCGCGCCGCGCGGTCACCCGCGTAGAAGCTGCCCGCGAACAGGCCGGCCAGCCCCTTCCAGCCCCACAGCACGAAGCCGGTCTTGGCAAACGCGATCGCCGCCACCACCAGGCCGGTCGCCCCGGTCCAGAGCGTGCCCGCCACCGACCAGCGCAGCGTCTGGAGCGAGCGCGGCAACCAATCGAGATCGTGCCGCGCGCGATGCGTACGGTCGAGCGCCATGCTCCCTCGTCGACGATACAAGCATGACCGCCCTGCGGCAAGGCAGCCAGCGCCATGAGCAGCGAGCGCAGGCGCGGGGTTTCGAGGCTTGCGAGCGGGGTTCTCAAAAGCGCGCGCGTCGCCTATCCTTTCTCAGGAATGGCCGGCGACTCGGTCTCCACCGTCATCCCCTCCTACAACTACGGCCGTTTCGTGGTCGAGGCGGTCGAGAGCGTGCTCGCGCAGACCCACCGAGGGCCCCACGAGGTGATCGTGGTCGACGACGGCTCCACCG
>DATFWX010000047.1:0-10265 GCA_035258845.1 Polyangia bacterium
CCGGTTCCCACGGCCGCTCTGCACGCGGAGCTGGGCCGGGCTGTCCTGCACACGCGGCTCGACGCTGAGGTCGGTCGGTCGGCCACGCCCGTGCATGGGCAGGCCAGCTTGCCGATCGCGCAGTGGCAAGGAGCCATCGCGCTCGATCTGAGCGCGCGCGGCCTTCCGGTTGGCGATCTCCCGGCGCCGATGCGGCTAGACGGTCGACTTGCAGGTGGCGCGCTCGACCTGGCGGTGACGGTGCGCGGCGAGCGGACACACCCGATCACGCACGCAGATCTGAAGGTGCAGAAGGTTCGAGTTTCGGGGCTGGCCGACCTCGACGGCTCGCTCGCACTCGATGCCTTCGGTGGCGTGACTCATCTCGTGGGCGAATTGCTCGTCGACGGCACGCGGGCGCTGTCCGTGCGCGGCCAGGCCCAGCTCGACCCGGGTGATCTCATATCCGAGCCCGGGCGACACCGCTGGCGGGAGGCGCCACTGGAGCTGGCGCTGGAGGCGCCACGCTTCGACCTTTCGCGACTGCGGCAGCAGATGGGGCTCCGCGGCCTGGTCAGCGGGCGCGGCACGATGAACGGGACCCTGGGCCATCCGGTTGGACGCGCACACTTCGCGGTCGAGGGCGCGAGCTGGGGCGGCCTGGCCTGGAGCCGAATGGGAATCGACAGCACCCTGGATGGCTGGCTTTGGCGAACCGATTTTGCGGCCGACCAGCTTGGCGGCGGCCGGCTGGACGCACGGCTCACGGTCGACCCGTTTGCCCGCCCGCGCGTGCGCGCCGACCTTCACGCCCGCCGGCTCGACATCGGTGTCCTGCGCGACTTCATCCCCCAGCTTCGCGAGGTCGCCGGTGAGCTGGGCGCCGACCTCAGCGTGGTCGGCCTTTTCGCCGCCGAGCGCCAGGTGAGCGGCGCCGTCACGCTCACCCATGGCCGCGTACGCCCGGTCGGCTTGCGTGCGTTACAAGACGTCGATCTTGCACTCAGCATCCACCCAGGTCGCTGCGACATCACGCGCCTGCAAGCTCATTCGGGAGGCGGCACTCTGCACGGCCAGGGCAGCGCAGAGCTGGTCGGCTTGCATCCGCGCTCAGTCCACCTCAACGCGACTGCTACTCAATTTCTGGTCGGCTACGGCGGCTTCGCGAGCGGACAACTGGATGGCGACCTGGTCGTCGATGCCGTAACGACCCCGGACCTGCTGTCCACGCGGGTGCGGCTCGAGCACGGCGCGATAGCGCTGCCCGCGCTGGAGACCGGGCGCTCGCTGCATCGCGTGGGCCCGCTGGCAGACGTGCGGTTCGTGGACCGAGCGGCCGCGCGTGAGCGGGCCGATGCGCATCCGGTGCGCATCGATCTGACGCTCGAGGTGCCCGATGCGCTGCATGTCAGCGGCCGAGACATCGATGCAGACCTGCATGGCGGCTTTGCCCTGACCGGCGACGGCACGGGCGGGCGCCGCGCCACCGGCATGGTCGAGATCCAGCGTGGTCATGTCCAGGTGTTTGGGCAGCGCTTCGAGATCGAACGCGCCCGCATGCGCTGGGCCGGCGGCCCGCCCGGCAATCCTGCGCTCGACGTGCGGGTGAGCCGCCAGCTTCCTGATGCGCTGCTCGTAGTCGCGCTGCACGGCACGCTCGATCGGCCCGAGCTGGCGCTATCGAGCGATCCCCCGAGCTACGATCAGAACCAGCTCGCCAGCATGGTCCTGTCCGGCCAGCCGCCGCCGGCCGCGCCTTCGGCGTCGGGGTCGAGCGCCAATTCGGTCTCGGCGGCCGGCACCATCTCGTCGGCGGTGCTGGGTCAGGTGATTGCGCAAATCGCGCCCGCGCTGCCAGTCGATGTGGTCCGCATCGACGTGGCGCAGGATACGACGCCGGCCGGCGCCGCCACTGGAGCAAGCACCACCAAGCGCTACGAGGTGGGCAAGCACCTGGGCGATCGCATCTATGTCAGCTACGTCCGCGTGGCGGGTGCACAGCAGAATCAGAGCGGCAACGAGGCCCACTTCGAATTTCGCCTGCGGCGGCAGTGGGTGCTCGAAAGCGCGATTGGGGATGCCGGCGAGGGTGGCCTCGACCTGTTCTGGACCTATCGCTACTGAGCGCTAGAGCTCGATCAGCACGAGAGCCCGGGGCGGCACGGTCACCACCTCGGACCCAGCTGCGACGCGCACCGGCTGGGTCGGGTCGTCGAAGGTGCGCACGCGGCGTGGGCTGGCGACCCGGCCGCGCAAGTCGATGCGGGCGCTCCGGGCCGCCGGGCCGCGATTGACCAGCAGGACCTGCACGGCCCCGTTGACCGCTCTCGTGGCCAAAAGCGCCCCCATCCCGCCCTCGAGCCGGCCGTCGGCCGCGCCGGCCACCGGCAGCCGTGCCGTACCGCGCATCCCGATCGCGCCCGCTAAAAGCTCATACGCCCGATGGATCGGCCGGGGCTGCCCGTCGTGATCGACCAGCCCGCGCGTCTTGAGCGGGGCCGGGTAGAAGTCCCAGAAGAACGTGTGGTGGGCCCGGTCCAGGCCCGCCGCCGCGCCCAGCGCAATCACGGTCCCGGCCAGAAGCGCCGGCTCCATGCTGGCCGCGTACACGACGTCGGTGCCGCGCGGAAAGTCCGGCCCCCACTCGGACAGCACCAGCTCGGCGTTGCGGTAGTGTGCAGAGGCAGCCCGCGCCGCAGCCACCCGTGCAATCGCGTCGACGGTCACGAGCGGGTCGTCGGCATACGAATGGAACGAGAAGAAGTCGATGGGCGGGTGCGGGCCGGCATCGAAAAATTGCATCATCGAGACCGCGGTCGCTGCCTGCGCGAAGCCGCCCAGGCCGAAGCGCAGGCTTTTCGCGGCCGGGCTTATCGAGTCCCGACGGTACGCGGCCAGCAGATTGAGCGTGGTAAGCGCCATCGCGCGGTAGCGATCCAGGGTCGGGTCGAAGGCCGGATCCCAGAACTCGGGCTGCTCGGGCTCGTTCCACAGCTCCCAGTGCGTGACCGGCCGGCCCGGCTCGCCGCCCGAGCCCTCGACCACCCGCTGCACCACACCCACCACGGCCGCGCCGAACAGGTTTGGATCGGCCGGGGGCAGGTTGCTCACGGTGTTGCGAAAGCTCCACCGGCAGTCGACGCGGTCGGGCGTGCGGCTCAGCGCCAGCGCGCGCGGCATCTCGTCGATGGAGACGAAAGGCTGCGCGCCGAAGGTAGCCGCCACATCGAGCACCGAGCGCACATAGCCGAGCGCGTAGCGCGCGTCGTTGCCGGTTGCGACCGGGTCGACCGGAAGACCATCGTCGATGAACCAGTCGCGCGCGCGCAAGAGGTCGAGGTCGGTCGTGCCGGGCGCGAGGAACGCCTCGGGCGCCGCGTAGTCGCACGCCGTACCGTCCGACAGCGTGCGAAACATCTGGGTCACCAGCTCCCAGCGCCCCAGCCCGACCCGCCACTCCGCGAACCCCACCGACTGCATGGCCGCCACCAGGCCCGGCACTTGATCATAGTGAAACAGCGCACCCGAAAGGTCGTAGTGGCCCAGCAGCGCCGGCGAGAGCGCGAAGGCCGGACCCGACGGATCGATCGCCACCACCCAGTCTGCGTGCGGCGGGGGCGCGTCAGCGGTGCCGGCGTCGGCTGGTAAGGCCTCGGGCGGCCGATCGCAGCCCAGGGCCAGGGCGAGAAGGAGGCCGGGCACCCGCATGCGCGGCCATCTTACGACGGACGCGCTCAGAACGGGATGGTCACCCGGGCCAGAAACGGCGACCGCTGCGGCTCCAGCAAAAAGTCTCCGAAACCGAGGATGAAATCGTACCAGAAATGGATCGCGACCGAGGTCGAAAGGGCATAGCCGCTGCGTCGGTAGACCCAGCCCATGTAGGCCCCGGTGAGCGTGATGAACGGAACTCCGACCGCCAGGTAGCGCTCGCGTGCAGCGGCGTCCTGGAGGGTCAGCACATTGGGCACGTGCGCGATTCCGAACAAGACGCTGGCCCAGGCGTGACCGCAGCCTTCCCCGCATGCGCGCGCCAGGCCCGACTGCAGGTAGCCCCGGAACAGGGCCTCCTCGGCCACGGCCACGTGCTCGAACGTTCCGGCCAGGGTGAGCCCGCCCAGCGGGTAGCCGAGCCCCGGATCGAGCCGGTGCGAAAACAGGATGGGATCGTCGCCGAATCGATTGGGCGGCAGCTCGCCGATCAGTGCCTCGGTCGTGAGCGCCAACCCGGCCGCGAGGAGGATGCCGAGCCAGACATCCGGACGCGCCAGCACGCGGCCGCGAAACGGCGCCACCAGAAGCTCGGCCGTGGTCTCGGGCGGGACGAAGGGCAGCCGCAGCGCCAGCTGCTGATCGAGCGTGGGCCGGGTCAGGCCGTACAGGTAGACGTCCTGCAGCGCAAACAGGGGCGCCTGCGCCGACGAGCCCACTTGATCGACCGCCACCGCGGCCCCAACTTCCGCGAAAAATGCGGTCATGGTGGCCGCGCCCTCGCCGGGCTCGCGCAGGCAGATCTGACCCATTCCGGGCAGCAGCCACTTCCAGGCCGGGTTGCAGCTCCGCAGCTCGATCCGCTCGGCCGCCTCGAGCTCGCGATCGGACGGCGGGGCAAAATTGGAAAGCCGTGCCTGCTGGAGCGGAGGCCCGCACGCCGCCGCGAGCAGGCCGCCAAGCACCAGCGCCCGCATGGGTAAGGCCTACTTTACGATGTGACGCCACTTTGGTCGCCTATGAATCGGATGGTCCGACCGGCCGGCGGCCAGACGGCGCGCTATACTGCGAGCGATGGAGCCCATGGTTCGCAGCGAGATGGCCCAGGGGGTCGCGATCTTGACGCTCGATCATCCCGAGAAGCGCAATGCCCTGTCGCGCGCCATGCTGGTCCAGCTCGGCATCGCGCTCGACCGCATCGCCGCCGACCCGGCCGTGCGCGCGGTCATCATCCGCGCGACCGGGCCCGCGTTCTCAGCCGGCCACGATCTGCGCGAGCTGGTGGGCGGCGACGAGGTGGCCTACGCGGCGCTGTTCGCCCTGTGCACGGAGGTCATGGAAAAGATCCGCCTGCTGCCGCAGCCCGTGCTGGCCGAGGTGCATGGCCTCGCCACCGCCGCCGGTTGCCAGCTGGCCGCGAGCTGCGACATCGTGGTGGCCTCCGAGAACGCCAGCTTCGCCACGCCGGGCGTGAAGATCGGCCTGTTCTGCTCGACGCCCGCGGTCGCGCTCTCACGCGCGGTGGCGCCCAAGAAGGCAATGGAGCTTCTTTTAACCGGTCAGCCCATTTCGGCCCGCGAGGCCGAGCGGATCGGCCTTTGCACGCGGGTGGTGCCGGCCGCTCGCCTGTCGGAGGAGACACTGGAGCTGGCGCGCCAGATCACTCAGGCAAGCGCGTACACGCTCGCGCTCGGCAAGCGCGCATTTTACGCGCAGCTCGCGCTGGACCGGCCGGCCGCCTACGCGGTCGCCCAGAAGGCGATGGTCGAGAATGCCCTGGCCCGCGATGGTCAGGAGGGCATGCGCGCGTTCCTGGAGAAGCGCAAGCCAGTGTGGGAGAAGTGACGGGTCCCGCGCTACTGCACGCGCAGTGACACGTCGTCAATCCAGAGCGTGGTCGGGTTGGTTGCGCCGTTGCCGTGACAGTTGAAGAAGATGCGCACGGTCTGGCCGCGGAAGGCGCTGAGATCGACGGTCCTCTGGGTCCAGGTTCGGCTGTTGTCGGCCATGTGGAAGATGGTCACCAGGGTCGTCGATCCGTCCGCGCTCTGCACCTGCGCATCCTGGAAGTCATTGGCCAGCACGTCGTTTGAGAGCGCGAAGAAGAAAAAGCTCAGGGTCGCGCTGCTCGCATCCGCCGGAATGGCGACGGCCTGGAACGCGGTCGAATCGCCGTTTGGCTCGGGCAACCCGTTGCCGGTGGTGGCACCCAGGCGCAGCGAGTTGACGCCCGTGTGCGGGTGCAGAACCGAGTCGATCGGGAGCTTGACCCCGCCCAGCGTCCAGCCGCTCAGCGAGCCCTCGAAGCCGCCGTTGGTGATCATCTGCTGCGCGGGGTTGTTGGTCACGGTCACGTCATCGAGCAGATAGAAGGTCGGGTCGCCCTGGAAGCCGTCGTCGTGATCGTTGAACCAGAGCACGATGCTCTGCCCGCGGAACGGGGTCAGATCGGCCGTCACCTGGGTCCACGCGCCGCTATTCGAGCACACGTTGAGCAGTGTCGCCAGCACGGCCCCTGCGGTCGAGCGGATCTGCGCCTGCTGCTGGTCGAACTGCAGCGTATCGGGGCAGCTCGGGTTGTAGAAGAAGCTGAGCTGAGTGGTGCCCGTGGCCGGGACCGCAATGGTCTGGGTCAGCGTGCTATCCCCGTTAAGCGGGCTCTGGCTGCCAATCTGGGCGGCAAAGGAGCCGCCGTGCGGGTTGGTCGGGACGACCGTGACCTGGCCGGTCGCCACCGTCCACCCATTCAGGTTCCCGGTCTCGAAGCCGCCGTTGACGATCCCGGGCGTCGCGCCAGTGACGATGACCGACGCGGTGGTCGAGTGGGTGGCGCCGCTGCCGGTGCCGGTTACGGTGAAGGTGGTTGCACCGGGCGGCGTGGCTGCCGCTACGGTCAGGGTCAGGGTCGCGCTGGCGCCGGCCGAGATCGAAGCCGGTGCGAACGACCCCGTGATCCCGGTCGGCAGCCCCGAGACGTCGAGCGCAATCATCTGGGCCACGCCCGAGGTCACCGCGGTCGTGACCGAATAGGTCGTGCTCCCGCCCGGAGCCAGGGTTCGGCTGGCCGGGCTGATAGCGATCGAGAAGTCGTTGGTGGTCGCGTTGGTCACCACCACCGAGGCCGGGACCGAGTGCGTCGCGGTGGGGCCGGTGCCCCGCACGGTGAAGTTGGCGGTGCCGAGCGCGGCCGTGTTGGCCACGTTGATGGTCAGCGTCGAGCTGGCGCCGGCCGTGATGTTGGCGGGGTTGAAGGAGCCGGTGATGCCGGCCGGCAGCGCGACCAGCGAGAGCGCGATCGGCTGGGCGGCTCCGCTGGTGACCGCGCTCGTGACCGTGAACGTGGTCGAGCCGCCGCGGGCCACCGAGGGCGCGGTCGGGCTCAGCGCGAGCGAGAAGTCGTTCATCACCATCATGTTGTTGACGGTCACCATCACCGGTGCCGAGGTGCCGACGTTGCCGGCCGCGTCGAACGCGCGCGTGGTGAGGGTGTGGGCGCCGTTGGCCACGCCGGTGGTATCCCAGCTGGTGCTGAAGGGCGGCGCGGTCTTCATCGCGATCAGGACCCCGTCCACCTGGAACTCGACCCGGGTCACGCCCACGTTGTCGGTCGCGTTGGCCGAGATGGTCGTGGTTCCGCTGACCGTGGCCCCATTGGGGGGCGCGGTGATGTTGGTGCTGGGCGGTGTGGTATCGACGGTGCCTGTGCACAGGTCGAACTTGAAGGTGCCGATCCGCGTGTGCCAGGCGTTGCTGCCCGCCGCCATGTACTGGGAGGTGAACCAGAACGTGCAGTCGTCGGTCGGATCGACGTTGATGCTGCTGTAATCGCCATACCGATTGACGCCGTTCTGCACGCCGGTGCCGGCGATGAGCGTGGACTCGCCCTGCGACAGCAGGCCGGCCGGATCGTTGGCCAGCCGCCCCGCGAAGCGGATCCCCGGATTGACCGTGCTCGACGAGACGTCGTAGCCGATGGCCAGATTGCCGACCTGGTCCATGGCGGCGCTGCCCATGAAGCGGTTGGTGTTGTCGGGCGCGAACGTGCCCTGCTGGAACACGATGGGCGTGGTGCCCGGATTGCGCAGCTCATACCAGCGCACGCCGGCCACGCCGGGCGAAGCCTGCACCGTGTGGTTGACGACCAGCGACTCGGAGGAGCCGAAGTTGCGATAGGCGAACCGGTACATGAGCCGATCGGCCAGACCGTCGACCCGCTGGGTCGAGCCCGGCTGCGGGATGCAGTCGCGGCTGGAGCAGGCGGGGGTGTAGGCGGCGATCGGGAGGCTTTGCGGCCCGGTCAGGGTCGAGTTGGCCGGGGTTGCGAAGTCGACGTGGAACTTCCAGAAATTGAGCGTGGTTGTGCCCAGCTCGACGATGTAGTTGGGCGAGCCCGCGGGGGGCGGCCGGGTCCCGTCGAGATCGGCGGGCAGCGCCGACGCGAAGCCCGAGCCGAGGCTGAAGCATTGGTCGGTCGCGGACTGGCCAGCGATCATCTTGGCCTTGTCCATGGCGCAGACCTCGGGACCGATCAGGCCGCCGCCGCCCGGGTCGAAGTCGTTGAAGCTGAAGTAATACGCATCCGACCACACGCCCATCTTGGGATAGTCGATGAAGTTGGTGAACTGGAACGCGTAGCGGTTGTAGGTGCCGGACGGATCGGGCGTGGTCGAGACCGCCACGCACTGGAAGAAGGGGCCGCCGATGGCGCCCCCGTTGGTGACCACGAACTGACTGATCACCCAGCGATCCGCGAGCGGGTCGTACTGGACGACCGGGTCGCCGTCGTTGTTGGTCTCGCAGCGGCCGCCGAAGCCGCTCCACAGGGTGTTGATGGGGACCGGGCCGAACACCACCGTGCCGTCCTTGCGGAACACGGCGAGGCTGATGTTGACGGTCTGTACGAAATGGTTGGGTCCCACGTCGCCGTTGGTATCGGGCGGCGCCGCCTGAACCGTGAAGGTTCCGCCCGGGCCCACGAAGCCCTGCCCGATGCCGTCGAAGCTGCGGGTCGGGCTGGGCGCCAGCGCCTCCGCGAACCGCTGCACGACCGGATCGTCGACCGGGGTCGAAAAGCGGCTGAGGATGCGCATGTTGGGGCCGGGCTCTTCATGCTCCGAGGGGTCGTCGGCTTTGATCTCGCTCGGGTGGAGCTTGATGAAGGCTTGCGACAGATCGTAGTGGATGGGTTGGTGGACGGTTGGGTTGCGCTGTTCGGGAACCTTCTGGGGCTGCACCGCGCCGGCGCATGCCGCCAAGGTCAAGGACAAAGCCAACCACGCAACGAGCGAGCTGCGAGACGGAACGGCGAGCCAATCCATGTCTCCTCCCTGGATCGATGCGGCCACCCCTCTTTAGGGAGGAGACTACGTGTCGCAGGTCGCAAATCTTCTCGAAGTGGTTGACATCACGCCGCACTGCGGCACAGAAACCGCCCGGCGTGTTGGCGCGCTGGCTCTCTGGCGGCGTGATAAAGTCGCGCGGTCGTGTCTCAGGGGCAGTGGCGGCGCCGACGGCGGAGCAAGACGACACGCGTGCTCTCGCGCGGTCGCACGATCGAGATCGTCATCTTCGGGGTGGCCATCCTGGTTGGCGTGACGACGGCCTACTGGATCGTGAAGAACGCGGCTCGCCCGCCCGCAATCGAGACCATGCCCGAGGCGCCGTAGCGCAGCCGCCCCAGCTGTGCTCTGCAACACACTGGCTGGGCGGCTTCCATCGGTCTCGACAATCTGAGAGGATGAGGATCCGGGCGGGTGATGATTCTCATCCTGGGGCTGCTTTGGGCGGGTGCGGCCGCTTCCGGGGATCGCCTCGTGGTGGTCGAGGCGACGGTTCCGGGCGGTGCGGTGAGCGATGTGCGCGTCCGTTCCGCGGTTGGAGGGATGCCCGACGTCGAAGCTTCGGCGCTCGTGCAGGAACGGTTGCCACCGGTGACGGGCACGGTCTTGGCCGAGCCCCTCATCGACGCCGACCGCCTGCTTCGGGAGGGCCGCGAGGCCTATCTTGACGGCCGCTTCGATGAGGCTGTCACGCAGCTCGCACAGGCGCGCGAGCTGCTCAAACGCGCGGTCGACTCCCTCGACGAGGAGCGCCGCGCTGCCGAAACGCTTTTCAAAGCGTACATGTATCTGGCCTTCACGCTGCGGGCACGGGGAGGCGATTCGGTGCCGCAGGCGACCGAGGTGATGAACGACGCGCTGCGGACGTTTCCGTCCATTGAGCCCTCGGTAGCCGAGTTCGGGCCTGAAAATGTGAAATTCTACCGCCAAGCGCGCTCGCAGCTCGAGCAGGGCCCCAAGGCCCGAGTGCGTGTGCACACGACGGGCGGCCAGGCCACCGTCTATCTCAACGGGCGGTTGGTCGGCGTGTCACCCCTTGATCTCAAGCAGGTCTACGTCGGGCGCTATCTAGTTCACGCGCGCCAGGGCGACCAGCCCACCCGTGTGCATGCGATTGAGATCAGACCTGGTGACAACGAATTCAGCCTCGATTTGAGCTTCGACCATGTTCTGCAGAGCGAGCGCGCGCTGCGCTTGTCTTATGGATCGATCGCGGCGCGCGCCGATCAGCACGTC
>DATFWX010000048.1:0-3132 GCA_035258845.1 Polyangia bacterium
AACCGCTCGCTCGGCAGCTACTTCTTCCTCGGCGCGCTCCTCCTGAACGTGTCGCTGCCCCCCGACGCACCCACCACCGCTCACTGCGGCCGCTGCGACCGCTGCCTCTCCGCCTGTCCCACGGGCGCCTTCGTCGCCCCCTACGTGCTCGACGCGCGCCGCTGCATCTCTTACCTGACCATCGAGCTCGACGGGCCCATCCCGCGCGAGCTGCGCCCTTTGATCCACGACTGGATCTTCGGCTGCGACCTCTGTCAGGAGGTATGCCCGTTCAACGCGGCCGCGCCGGGCGCCGACCTGGTGCCGCTCGACCTGCGTCCGCGACCGCGCCAGTCGCGGCCCTCATTGACCGGGTTGCTCGGCCTCGGCACCGCCCAGTTTCGAAAATTTGTCGATGGAACCGCGCTCCGCCGGGTGCGCCGGCGCCAGCTTCTGCGCAACGTGTGCGTGGCGCTCGGCAACGTGGGCGGCCCGGCCGAGGTGCCGGCGCTGGCGCGCGCGCTCTCAGACCGGGCCCCGCTGGTGCGCGGCCACGCCGCCTGGGCGCTGGGACGCCTTCACGCCCGGGCGCCGCTCGAGGCCGCACTGGCCCGCGAGCCCGACCCCACTGTGCGCGCCGAGATTGCGGCCGCGCTTGACGAGGCACCCCGGCCACACTACATTTCTTCGCGCTAGGGGAGCTTCGTGCTGAGAGGGCTCGCCCGGCCGAGACAAGCCGAGCGGCCGACCCTTCGAACCTGACCCGGGTAATGCCGGCGCAGGGAATGCACGTTGGGCGACGCGCCCCTGGCCGCACGCGTCGCCCATTTGATTTCGAGGTCCCAATGGCCACCCAGCTCCGAGTCGCCGAGGAACGCCTGAGCGCGATCACGCGCGGGCCCCTGCCGGCCTCGCGCAAGATCTTCGTCGCGGGCCAGCGCTTCCCATTCCTGCGCGTGCCCATGCGCGAGATCCGGCAGGCGCCCGGCTGCCCGCCCGTCTTGGTCTACGATACCAGCGGCCCCTACACCGATCCGGAGGCCGAAATCGACGTCCAGCGCGGCATCGCGCCGGTGCGCGAGCGCTGGATCCGGGCGCGCGAGGACGTGGTCGAGCTGCCTCGGGTGTCGTCCGAGTATGGACGCGCTCGCCTGGACGATCGCGCGCTCGACGCGGTGCGCTTCGGGAATTTGCGCCGGCCGCTGCGCGCGCGGCCGGGCCAAAACGTGACCCAGATGCACTATGCGCGCCGGGGCATCGTGACGCCCGAGATGGAGTTCGTCGCCATCCGCGAAAACCAGCGCATCGAGGCCGCCTATGCCGCCCAGCACGCGGGCCAATCCTGGGGCGCCTCCATCCCGCCCGCGATCACACCCGAGTTCGTGCGCGACGAGCTGGCGCGCGGGCGCGCCATCCTGCCCGCCAACATCAATCATCCCGAGTCGGAGCCGATGGTGATTGGCCGCAATTTCCTGGTCAAGATCAACGCCAACATCGGCAACTCGGCCTTGAGCTCCACGATCGAAGAGGAGGTCGAGAAGATGGTGTGGGCCATCCGCTGGGGCGCCGACACCGTGATGGACCTTTCGACCGGCAAGAACATCCACGAGACGCGCGAGTGGATCCTGCGCAACAGCCCGGTGCCGATCGGCACCGTGCCCATCTATCAGGCGCTCGAGAAGGTGGGCGGCGTGCCCGAGGAGCTGACCTGGGAGCTGTACCGCGACACGCTCATCGAGCAGGCCGAGCAGGGCGTCGACTATTTTACGATTCACGCGGGCGTGCTTTTGCGCTTCGTCCCTTTGACCGCGCGCCGTGTGACCGGCATCGTCTCGCGCGGCGGATCGATTCTGGCCAAGTGGTGCCTGGCGCACCATCAGGAAAATTTCCTGTACACGCATTTCGAAGAGATCTGCGAGATCATGAAGGCCTACGACGTCGCATTCAGCCTCGGCGACGGGCTGCGGCCGGGCTCGATTGCGGACGCCAACGACGAGGCCCAGTTCGCGGAGCTGGCCGCGCTGGGCGAGCTCACGCAGATCGCGTGGCGGCACGACGTGCAGACCATGATCGAGGGGCCGGGCCACATCCCCATGCACCTGGTGCGCGAGAACGTCACGCGCCAGCTCGAGCTGTGCGGGGAGGCGCCGTTTTACACGCTGGGGCCGCTGGTGACCGACATCGCGCCCGGCTACGACCACATCACGAGCGGCATCGGCGCGGCCATGATTGGTTGGTTCGGGACCGCGATGCTGTGCTACGTGACGCCCAAGGAGCATCTGGGGCTGCCCAATCGCAACGACGTCAAGGACGGCGTCATCACCTACAAGATCGCGGCGCACGCGGCCGACCTGGCCAAAGGCCATCCGGGCGCGCAGGCACGCGACAACGCCCTGTCGACCGCGCGTTTCGAGTTCCGCTGGGAGGACCAGTTCAACCTGGGGCTGGATCCCGAGCGCGCGCGCGCTTTCCACGACGAGACCCTGCCCTCCGAGCACGCCAAGCTGGCGCACTTTTGTTCGATGTGCGGGCCCAAGTTCTGCTCGATGAAGCTGACCGAGGAGGTGCGCGCCTACGCGGAGCAGGGCATGGCCGAAAAATCAGCCGAGTTCCGCGCGTCTGGGAGCGAAATCTACCGCAAGGTGGATTGAGGGGCGCGCGCGATCAAGGGGCTCTCGGTGCCCCTCGCCAAGGCCTCAACCGGCTCATGGGCCGGCGCGGCCGCGTGGTCGGCGATCGGTACCATTCCCGCCTCTTGCGGACGCCGACCGAAGTGCGCCGCGCAATCGCCTACATTCGGGACAACCACCGGAATCATATGGCCACAGCGGGGGAGCGCATCCCGGACGGCTGGGTCGATCCCTACTCGTCACACTCTTCGGAGTTGACGATCGCCCTTCCGCGAGCCACAACCTGGTTGGTGCGAGTAGCTTGGCGATTGGGATCCCGGTCACGCATGACGCAGGACCACCATGCCGCACTGCGGCACGGGTTTTCGTCGCAACTTGCTTGACATACGCAAGCTCCTCGTCGTAAGAATGGTCGCTTTTCCGGCTGGGGATTTTTTTAAGGAGGGCTACTTTCATGAGAGTTAGCGTTTGGATGGCGGCCCTGGCGGCCGCAGGTCTATTGGGCTGCGGCTCCAGCGGCGGG
>DATFWX010000049.1:0-30676 GCA_035258845.1 Polyangia bacterium
CGGGGCCGGTGGTGCTGCCGCAGAGCAACGTGCGCGGCGGCATTCGCGCGGCCGGCGATGACGTGGGCCGCTACACGTCGATCGCGATCGGCCCCAGCCAGCAGCCTCTGATCGCCTACTACGACGTGACGCACGGCGCGCTCAAGCTCGCGCAGACCGACGGTACGACCTGGACCCTGCAGACCGTCGATGCCGGCAACCCGGCACTGGACTCGCGGGGCTTCTGGGCCGCGCTGTCGCTGCGCGACGACGGCGCGCCCGGCATCGCCTATTACGCCGACCACCTGCAGGTCGACGGCAGCCACGCAACCGAGCTGCGCTTCGCGCAGGCCAAGGGCGCCACCCCGGCCGGCGCCAGCGACTGGACCGTGACCTCGGTCGCCTCCGGCACCATCCCGGCACCGCCTCCAGGAGGCAGCCCACCCTCGCTGGATCTCCCGCCCGGCGTCGGCTTGTTCCCATCGGTGGGGCGCCTGGCCGATGGTCGTCCGGTCATCGCCTATTACGACGGCCAGACCGGCAACTTGATGCTGGCCACCGCAACCTCACCCGCCGCCACTTCATTTACGCTCCAGATCCTCGATGGGCAGGACCCGATGGGCATGAGCACCGGCGATGTCGGCCTCTATCCGGCGCTGGCGGTCGAGACCGGCGACATCGTGCACGTGGCGTACGAGGACGCCATCCATCACAACCTGCTCTACCTCAATACGCACGATCACAAGATCGAGCAGGTCGACGACGGCTACCGGATCGACGGCCAGAACGCCGAGGGGCTGCCCGAGCCGGTGTTCCACTTCGTCGGCGCCGACGGCGGCCTCATTCTGATGGGCGCCACGCGGGTCGTGTTTTATCAGGACGCGACCTCGCACGAGCTTCTGATGGCCACGCGCGGCACCGATGGCACCTGGAGCCACGCCTCGATCGCCGGCAAGAACCCGCAGGACGGCGCGTTCGGCTTCTTCGCCAGTGCCGTGCGCAGCGGCGGCAACGCGGTGGTGTCGAGCTACGTGATCAACCAGCAGGCGCGGCCGCCCCAGTTCTTCGTGCAGATCTTCTTGCGGTCGCTCGGCCCGCCCTGATTGATCCGCTTCTTCTCTTGACACGCTACGTTTGTTCAGGTATGAGAGCTTCCGCAGAGTCGTAGAACCTCACCCGAAGGAGGGATCCCAATGACTCACAGTCGTGTCTGGATCATGGTCGCAAGCCTTTTGCTCGCCGCCCCCGTGGGCGCTCAAGAAGCCAAGGAACCCAAGGAAGCCAAGAAAGCCTCGAAGAAGGGCCAGCCCGATCAGGCCGCAATGATGGCAGCCTGGCAGAAGTACGCCACACCGGGCGAAAACCATGCGCGCCTCAAGGCGTTCGCTGGCAGCTGGACCGCAGCCGTCAAAATGTGGATGGCCCCCGACGCGCCGCCGCAGGAGTCGGCCGGCACCGAAGAAGCCAAGCTCATCATGGGCGATCGCTATCTGCAGGCGGACTTCAAGGGCACCTTCAATGGCCAGCCCTTCAGCGGGGTCGGTTTCACCGGCTACGACAACGGCCGCAAGAAATTCGTCGGCGTGTGGATCGACAACATGGGCACCGGCATCATGACCTCTGAGGGCACGTGCGACGCCGAGGGCAAAGTGTACACCTACGCGGCGATGGCGACCGACCCCATGACCGGCAAGACCAGCAAGTCGCGCATGGTCATGCGCGTCGACAGCGACACCAAGCACACCATGGAGATGTACGGCAAGGGGCCTTCGGGAAAAGAGTACAAGATGATGGAGATCGTCTATACCCGGAAGGGCGCCTCCGCACGCGCACCCTGAAGCCTTTGCGGGCCGAGGGCCTAACCCCTTGACCCCTTTCACCAAATGCACGCCGCGCAACTTCGCGCGCATTCTGCCGATAATTCCTCATGCTCGATGTCCTGAATGTGCCGGCATTCCGGGCAGCCGATGCCCTTCACTACGCGCTCGAACAGGCAATCGCAGGCCTGGCTGCGGGCGATCCAGTGCTCCTGGAGCTGCGCGCGGCCTGCGTGGAGGCGCTGGCGCAGTCGATCTATGTCGCGTTGCGACCCGCCGGTGAGGGGCGCGAGCACGCCCGCGACCGAGTACGCCGCGCGACCCGTCGGGTTGCGATTCTGATCGAGGTGGCACGCAGCCGCGGTCATCTGGACGAGGCGGCCGCCAAAGAGGTGCTCGTACGCAATGCAGCAGTGTGGCACCAGATCCGCCAGATTGAGCGGCGCGCTGGAGCCTCCGCGCCTGCTGCGCCCAAGATGGCGATGCCGCCGGTGCTCCTCAAGCACGCCGCGCGTCCAACCGCCGACCGTCGCCAGCCGGCCTCACCTCTGCGGAGCCTGCAGGCCGGTGTGATCGTGATCCCGGCTGCGCGCAGTGCGGCGGTGGCGGCCGCTCGCGCGCCCACCTTCGGCCCTGAGGAGGCGACCGTGCCGGACCCGCTGCCTCCGCCCCCGCGCGGACCGCGCGCGGTCAATCCGACCCTGCTCTTGCACAAGCGGAAGTAGGCGGTCGCAGGCTGCTCCTCCACTGTTTTTCGCAGGCTCAAGCAGGGTATGCTGCGCGCATGGACCTCGGGCTTTCGGGCTGCGTGGCGCTGGTGGCGGCGGCCAGTCGTGGGCTCGGCTTCGCGAGCGCGCAGGCATTGGCGCACGAGGGCGCCGACCTGGCTCTGTGTGCGCGCACGGCCGAGGCCGCCCAGAGCGCTGCCCGCGCCATCGCAGACCAGACCGGCCGTCGCGCAATCGGGTTGCGCGCCGACGTTCGATCGGCCGACCAGATTACCGAGGCGGTCGCGAGCACCGTGCGCGAGCTGGGCCGGCTCGACATCTTGGTCACCAACGCCGGCGGCCCGCCGCCGGGCGGGTTCCGCGATGCCGACGACGCCGGCTGGACGGGCGCATTTGAGCTGAATGTGCTGTCGGCGGTGCGCCTGGTCCGGGCCGCTCTGCCCCACCTCGAGCGCTCGGGCCGCGGCCGCGTGATCCTTCTGTCGTCGACCTCGGTCAAGCAGCCCATCGATGGCCTCATCCTGTCGAACGCAGTGCGCATCGGGGTGGCCGGACTGGCCAAATCGCTCGCCAACGAGCTCGGCCCGGCGCGCATCACGGTCAACCAGGTGTGCCCGGGCCGCATCGACACCGACCGCGTGCGCGAGCTCGATCAAGCCATTGCCAAGCGCAGCGGCAGCTCGCCCGAACAGGTGCGGCGCGGCCACGAGCGCGCGATCCCGCTGGGACGCTACGGCCGGCCCGAGGAGTTCGGCGCCGTGGTGGCCTTCCTGGCCTCCCAGCAGGCGGCCTACATCACCGGCACCACGGTGCAGGTCGACGGGGGTCTGGTGCGTGGCGTGTTCTAACGAATCGTTTTAAGTTACGACCTGGGCTACTTGCCTTGGCGCTGGGCGGGAGCGGGGGTGGGCGGCTTACGCGGCGGCGGCACCCAGGGGCTGCCGGGCTGCGGGATCTTGGCATTGTGCAGCGCGCTGTCCAGGATCTGCTTGACCCGGTTGGGATCCTGGGCCGGGTTGACATGCTGTGCGACCACGTCGCCGACCGCCCGCTCGAAGACGCTCATGCGCACCATGTCGGGCTCGCCGCACGGCACCGTGCCCGCGTTCTTGCGGCACACTTCCTGCCCCCGATCGATGCTGGTTTTGGCGGCCGCGAAGTCGAAGCGGTCGGCGTGCGCGACCGCAATCGCGAACTGGATCCGGAAATCGTCAGGATGGCGCTCGGCCAGCGGCCCCAGTGTGGCCAGCCCCCAGTCGGGCCGCCACTGCCACACGTAGAGATCAGCCAGCTCGAGCGCCGAGTCGACGTCGTCGGGATGGCCGACCAGGTGCGCCTGCAGCTCGGCAATCCGATCGAGCGTGTGCACGCCCGCGCGCGCCAGCGCCGGATGCACGATCACGCCCGGCCGTGGAAACAGGAAAGCGAGCGCCATCAGCCCGATCGCGACCAGATCGAAGAGCGGCCGAACGGTGCGCAGCATACCGATTAGACAACCGGTTCCGGCCGGGGTTCGCGCTGCCAGCCCGGCCACGCCAGCGTGACCGCAAGGGCAGCCGCAAGCACGATCGTGCACAGCCCCGACGCCTCGGGCCCGAAACGTCCACCGGTCCAGAACAGGCTGTCGCCCCAGGTCGCGCGCAAGAGGGGCGTGCCCAGCGCCTGCCCGCTGACGGCCTGCCCGAACACCCAGCCCTCGACCCAGTTCCAGGCCACATGCAGACCCATCGTGAGCCACAACGAGCCGGTGCGCACGACCAGCAGGCCCAGCCAGATCCCGACCAGCACGATGTTGACGATGCCGAGCCAGACCACGTTCGGGTTGAACATGTGCAAGAGCCCGAACAGGCTGCCCGTGATCAGCACGGCCGCGATCTGGTTGATCCCGCGCGTGAGCTGGCGCAGGAAGAAGCCGCGCATGAAGACCTCTTCGGCCGCCGATGGCGGCGCGATCAGCGCGAGCTGGTAGGCGCCCGCCTGGGCCAGCTGGCGTGCGGGCCCGCTGGGCCCGGCCAGCCCGAGCCGGTGAACCAAAAAGGGCAGCCCCACCACGACCGCGACCAAGAGAGCTCCCATCCCGAACCCGACCGCAGCGCGACCACCCGCCTGTGCATCCGAAAACCCGGCCGCGCCGAACGGCTGGCGCATGACGCGCACGCCCACGAGAGTCGCCGCCAGCGAGACGCCGAAGTAGAGCCACAGGGCGACGATCGAAGGCAGATGCAGCTCATGGTGCAGCAGGGCCAGCAGCGCACCGAACCCGAGCGCGGCCAGAAAGAACACCGCAATCGCCCAACCCGACCGCAGCTTCTGATCGGCCCGGTTGATGAAGATCGTGCGGGCAAGCGACTCCGCAGGCATCGGGCGCATCTTACTACCTACTCTCCGCGCCCACATCTTCCTACGTCCCAGCTTGCCTCGGACTGTCCCATTTCGCCACGTCCGCTGCGCGGACACGGGCAGAGGTTTCGCGCGCTTGTGACCTCTGGCACTGCTCGTGCTTTCTGCACCAACGCCAACCCTTGTGAGGAGGGCTCATGAGTGTTCTCAAATTGCTCGCGGACGCGTTCCACGATGGAGGATGGGGCATGTGGCCCATCTTCTTCTTGTCGATCTTCGCGGTCGGCGTGATCACGGAGCGCGTGGTCTACCTGCGCCGATCGACGATCGACAAAGACAAGCTCCTGGCTCTGCTCAAGCAGCAGATCATGGCCGGCAACATCCAGGGCGCCATCAAGCTGTGCTCGGGCAACTCGACCCCGCTCACGCGCATCGTGCAGGCCGGCCTCATGAAGACCAACCGCCCGATCGAAGAAATCGAAGCGGCCATGGAGGAAGCCTCGCTGCGCGAGCTGCCGCAGATCGAGAAGCGCACGGGCTACCTGGCCATGATCGGCAACCTGGCCACGCTGGCCGGCCTTTTGGGCACCATCACCGGCCTCATCAAATCCTTCGCCGGCGTCGCGGGCGTGGACCCGGCGCAAAAGGCCACCCAGCTGGCCAAGGGCATCTCGGAGGCCATGAACTGCACCGCGTTCGGCCTCGGCACCGGCATCACCGCCATCCTGTTCTTCGCGGTGCTCAACGGAAAGACCCAGGCCATCCTGGACGACATCAGTGAAGTCAAAGCGCAGGTTGTGAACCTGCTTGCTGCCACCAAGGGTGGGCGCTAGGAGGAACGAGCATGCTTGCATGGACCACACTCGCACTGTTCGCGCCCGAGGCGGGCGCCGCCGGTGAGGCCTGCGAGGGCTTCGTCGGCTGTCTGAAGTACCACTTCGACGCCGGCGGCTGGGGCATGTACCCGATCCTCGGCATGTGCATCGTCACGCTGCTCATCATCATCGAGCGATTCATGTTCCTGTCGCGCGCCAGCATCGACAAGAACAACCTGGTCTCGCACCTCAAGACCCAGATCATGTCGGGCAACCTGCAGGGCGCGGCGCAGGTCTGTCAGTCCAACTCGGTGCCCATGACCCGCATCATCTACGCGGGCCTGCAGGCGGTTGCCTCGGGCAAGACCGAGAAGGAGATCCAGCACGCGATGGACGAGGCGGCGCTGCAGGAGCTGCCGGCCATCGAGAAACGGACCGGGTATCTGGCCATGCTCGGGAACCTGGCCACCCTGGGCGGTCTGCTCGGCACCATCACCGGCCTCATCAAGTCGTTCGCCGGTGTCGCCGGCGTCGATCCGTCGATGAAGGCGACCATGCTGGCAAAAGGCATCGCGGAAGCCATGAACTGCACCGCGTTCGGGCTCGGCACCGGTATCACGGCGATTCTCTTCTTCGCCATCCTGAACGGGCGCACGCAGAAGATCCTGGACGACATCAACGAGGTGTCGGTGTCCGTGATGAACCTGATCGTCCAGCACCGCCAGGCCGGAAGGTAAGCCATGGCGGGCGGAATGCAGCTCCCAGGTACTGGTGGTGGGACCTATGGCCGCAGGCCGGTCGACTTCACCCTCAACCTGGTGCCGTTCATCGACCTCTTGTCGTGCTGCATCGCCTTCCTCCTCATCACGGCGGTGTGGACGCAGCTCTCGCGGATCGACGTCCAGCAGAAGGGACAGGGCCAGGCCGGTGAAAAGACCGAGGAGACCCCGCCCGAGCTCAAGCTGGTGGTGGTGGTCGACGACTCGGGCTACCGGTTGTCGGCGGGCGGCGACCTGGTCCCGATCCCGAAGAAGAACGGGCTCTACGACCTGGCGGAGCTGGGCAAGAAGCTGGGCGACGTCAAGCGCGAGCACCAGGACAAGAACGACATCACCATCGCCAGCGATGACAACGTCAAGTACGACTTCATCGTGCAGACGATGGACACCGCGCTGACCGCGGGCTTCCACGACGTCAGTTTGGTCGACGTCGGGGCAGCCGCGTTGTGAGGTGACCGATGGCGATCAAACAACCGGGACCTCATCTGACCGCCGATCTGGGCCTCAAGTTCGCGTCCAAGGGCGCCCACGGCGGCAAGAAAAGCGTGTACGCCGAGCTGTACCTGACCTCCATGGTCGACATGTTCATGATCCTCGTGGTGTTTCTGCTCGAAACCTTCAACGCAACCGGCGAGATCGCGTTCGTGCAGAAGAACATCGTGCTGCCGGAGGCGGTCAACTGGAAGGACCTCGAGCGCGCGCCCATCATCGGCGTGGCCAACGACGTGGTCACGCTCGACGGCACGCCGGTGGCCAACGCCGACGACCTGCAGAAGGAGAACACGGTCGACTGGAAGATCACCAAGCTGCACGACGACCTGGTCACCCTGAAGAACAACTACAAGCTGATTCACCCCAATGAGCCGTTCAACGGGCTGGCCATCGTGCAGGCGCACAAGGAGATCGACTTCAAGATCTTGAAGAAGGTCATGTACTCGGCGGCTGTCGCGGGCTACAACAACCTCAACTTCGCGGTCCAGTCCAAGGCCAAGGGCGGCGGCTAGCAAACCCCTTCTCGCCAAGTTCTCACTCCGCTACAATCTGGCAACTTCCGGAGGAGGCGTGTCATGTGGCGTTGCAGCAAGAGCATGGGCTTTGTGCTGGCCCTCGCGCTGCTGGGTTGCGGTTGCGTCGGGGACCCCAACGATCCGCACACGTGGATCAAGAAGCTGCACGATATTCGCGAACAGAGAGAAGCCGTACGCAATCTGGTACGGATCAATGACAAGGTGGCCGTCCAGCCGCTCATGGACCTGTACAAGGATCCCAAGGGCAGCCGGGATCCCGAGGTGCTCGACGCAATCATTCATTTTCATGATGCGCGAGCGATCCCGCTTCTGATCGAGGCGCTGGACTACACTGAGCAGGACTTCGACGCCGCCACCAAGGCGGCGGCCGAGCTGGGCAATCTGAAGGCCAAAGAGTCGATTCCCGCGCTGCTCAAGGCACTCGACAAGCCGCTGCCCATCAAGTCGCGGGCCAACCTGGCCAAGCAGGAGGCCATCCGGGCGTTGGCCAAGATCAAGGATCCGGCGTCCGTGGATGCGTTGTGCAAGGTGGTCAAGGCGCTGCCCGACGAGCAGGACATGTTCCTGAACAAGGTGGCGGCGCTGGCGCTGGGCCAGATCGGGGACCCGCGCGGGGTGCCCTGCCTGCTCAATGGCGCCTTCATCGCGCGCGCCGACAACGCGACCTTCTTCCCCGAGGTGCGCATTGCCGTCACCAAGATCGGTGAGCCCTCGGTGGACCCGCTCATCCAGCTCCTGCAGGAAAAGAACACCGAGGTCAACGAGATGGCCAAGAAGCTGGACTTCAAGCCCGGCGTCATCGGGTTCAAGGCCGCCTACCTGCTCGGCGACCTCAGGGCCAAGAAGGCGGTGCCCGCACTGATCGCGCGGCTCAAAGAGCCGCCCAAGGGTGACATGCAGCGCTCGATCCTGGTGTCGCTGGGACAGATCGGCGAGCCCGCGGGCGTCGATGCGGCGCTGGCCGTGCTCAAGGACTCCCGGCAGAAGCAGGAGTATCGCGAGGGCGCGTGCCAGGCCATGATGGCCGCGCGCAACGTGGGCGCGGTACCGACGCTGCTCGCGCTGGCCAAGGACAAGAAGACGGCCGCCAACCTGCGCGTGGCCGCGGCCTACGCGCTCGGTGTGCTGGGCGGCAAGAGCGAGTACGATTCCTTTGCCTCCACCGTCAAATCCGAGGAGTACATCGAGTTCAAGCAGGCGCTGGAGCGGCTCGAGGTGGCCAAGAGCTGCACCGGCGATCTCGACGATTGCTACATCAAGGCGCTCGACGATCCCAAGGTGACGCGTCAGGAGAAAGGCGCGCTCATGCTGGGCACCAGCAAGAACAAGCAGAAGGCCCTGGGCGCGCTGCTGGCGCACATGGGCGTGCAGGAGCAGGTGGTGCGGCTCGCGATCATCGACTCGGTGCGGCGGCTGGCCGACAAAGGCTGCACTGCCTGCCAGACCAAGCTGCAGGAGCAGATCAGCAAGGAGGAGAAGCTGGTCACCAAGATCCCGCAGTTCAAGGGGCTGGTCGACGAGATGAGCGTGACCCTGGCCGCGCTGACGAAAGCGTAGCGCCGAGCCGGCGGTCGAGTCAGCCGATGCCGTAGCGCTTCAGGCGCCGCAAAAGCGTCGCGCGCTTGATGCCGAGCGAGCGTGCGGCCTGGGAGCGGTTGCCGCCGCACTGGCGCAGCGCTTCGGCCAGGCGCTCGCGCTCGAGCTGCTCGAGCGTCCCGCGCAGCCCACCGGTCGCGGCCGCGTGCTCGAGGCGCTCCTGGGCGCGCCGCCGAAACACCTCCTCGTCCACCGACAGATCGATCGACCGGATGACATCGTCCTCGGTCAAGAGCGCTGCCCGCTCGAGGGCGTGCTCGAGCTCGCGCACGTTGCCGGGCCAATCGTAGGACAGCGCAATCGTGGTGGCTTCGGGCGCCAGGGTTTTGGCGCGCACGCCGCGCCGGCGCGCCGACAGCTCGAGAAAGTGTGCGCACAGGCCCGGAATGTCGCCACGCCGCTCGCGCAGCGGCGGCACCGTGAGCTCCACCACCTGGAGCCGATACATCAGGTCGCGCCGGAACCGCCCGGCCGCGGCCTCCTGCTCCAGCTTGCGGTTGGTGGCCGCCACGATGCGCACGTCGACCGAGATGGGCTGGTCGCCACCCACGCGCACGATCGCGCGGCGCTCGATCGCGCCCAGAAGCTTGGGCTGCAGCTCCAGCGGCAGCTCGCCGATCTCGTCGAGGAAGAGGGTGCCGCCTTCGGCCGCCTCGAACATGCCGATCTTGCGCCGGGTGGCGCCCGTGAACGCGCCCCGCTCGTGGCCGAACAGCGCGCTCTCGAACAGCCCCTCCGGGATGGCCCCGCAGTCGACCACCACGAAGGGACCGGCCCGACGCGGGCTCCAGGCGTGAACCGCGTGCGCGAGCAGCTCCTTGCCGGTTCCGGTCTCGCCGCGGATGAGCACGGTCGAGCCGCTCGCGGCCACCTGCTGCGCGCGCTCATAGGTCGATCGCAGAGCAGCTCCGATCACCGGCGCAGCGCCGCCGGTGCGGGACAGCTCGGCTGCCTGCAGTCGGGCCTCCTCCTCGACGCGCTCTTTCAGCCGCTGGATCTCGCGCCGCTGTTTTTCCGAAACCTCGGCTTGTTTGCGCAGCCGCTCGGTGGCCGCGGCCAGCTCCGCATGCGCGCGCGCATTGCGCAGCGCGACCACCAGCTGCTTGGCCAGCGTCTCCAACAACTCCCGGTCCTCGCGCGCGAGCCGACCGTCGGCGGGCGGCGCCACCACCAGCGCGGCCGCCTGGCGCGTGGACACCTCGATCGGAACCGCCACCGCGCCCCCGCCGATCTCGGTGGCCTGGCGGCGGCCCAGCGCATGCAAAATGCGCTCACGCACCGGGTCCCGGCGGTCCAGCCGCTGGCCGAACCCGAACCCGCCCGCGTGCGCGCGCAGGACGAACGCGCCCTCGGCATCCTCCTCGTACAGCGCCACCCCGCCCAGCTGCATGGCCGCACACACGCGTGCCACCACCTCGCCCGACAGTGCGGTCGGATCGAGCGTGCCGATGGCGACGTCGGCCGCCGACGCGATGAGCTGCCGCGCCCGTGCACGCTCGCGGCCGAAGCGCGCATCCACGCGCCGCTGAATGAAAACCCGCAGGGGCCCGAACAGCGCAGCCGCGATCAGCGTCGCGGCCAGGCACAGAAGAACATCCACGCGTCGGGCCGCCAGGCCGCCCCCGACCGCGGCCACCAGGGCGAAGTAGGCCACCGCCGCCAGCGTGGTTGCGATCAGGTAACCGGCGCCTTTGCGCAGCACACGATCGAGCTCGCCGAACGGGCCGCCGGTCATTGCAATGAGGAGGCACAGCGAGCCTCCCACGGCCGCGGTCGCCAGGTACTTGGCGAACCCACCGGCCACGAACGCTTCCAGGTCGAACGCGGCCGCGATTGCGCCGGCGACCATGGGCAGCGCGACCGCGAGCGAGCCTCGGAGCGTCCAGCGCCAGGTGACGCGATCGACGCGCGTGCCGCGCGGGCTGCGCCACCTGCGCCAACGTCCAATCGCCGCCGCCAGAAGGTAGCCGGGTGCGAGCGTGGTGGCGGCCACGAACACGAAGCCGCACCAGGCCGCCTGCAGGTCCGGGTGCGGATCCAGGACCCCTAGCTTGAACAAAGCCACGCCTAGCTCGACGATCGCGATGACGGCAAGCGGCGGCAGGTACAGGAGGGCGCGCGCGCGCGCGCTCAGCTCGCGCGGCCCGGCCGGATACAGCAGCGCGAAGTGGCAGGTCGCCGGTGCGGCCAACAGGAGCGCCGCCGCCCACACTGCGGCCAGCGGCGTGGTCAGCACCACCACGTCCCACGCGAAGGCACCCGCGAACAGGATGACGTAAACCACGCTTGACACGTAGAAGCGGCGCGGCGCGCCCCGCGTGACCCCTCGATCGGCCAGCAGCGCGATGGCGAGCAGGAGCGCGCCCAGCGCCACCCCGGCGCCCGATCCGAGCGGGACCCGGCGCGGCGGCCGATACCGCACCATCACCGGTGCGGCCACGCCCGCGCGGCCAACCTCGAGCACGACCTCGTCGCCCGCACGCAACGCCCGCAGAAGACCTCGGCAGGCCCGACCCGTGCACGATTGCCCGCCCACCGACAGGATCCGGTCGTGGCGCTGAAGGCCGGCCTGCGCGGCTGCGCTGGCCGGCGCGACCGCCATCACCCGCGGACCCGCGAACAGGAAGAAGCCCAGCTCGGGCGACCGGACCGCCGCCCACAACACCATGAGAGCGTAGGCCAGCGCGGCCAACCCGCCCAGGAGCAGAAGGCGTCGCTCGCGCAGGACCGGGGCCTTGATGTGGGTGGTCGAGTCGCCGAGCTGCCGCGGCAGATCGATGCTCCCGCGTACGATGGTATCTTGTCCCGGCCCCGCCATCCTGCAAGGCAGCCTTCCAGCAAGGCCCAGGCCATCCCAACAAGATGAAATTACTCAGTATGACTGGGGACCACGGTCCCCATCTGAAGGGAAGCGTCAACAGGGGGTCCGCACTCCCAACAGGGGGTCCGCACTCCAGTTCGAGACCGGGTGATCGGCTTCGGACACCTTGGTGCGCAGCTAAGGCCGCGGCTTTGCAGCCTCGGCGACTGGCGCGCGGCTTGAAGAAGCGTCCCTTGGAGGGTGGACCGATGAGACGGCTTTTGGGCAGCGCACTCTGGGTCTCGATTGCGGGCTGCTCGGTAGGGCTTGCGACCTGGCCCCCCGACGGCGGCGCGGGCCGGGGCGGCGGCACGGGCGGGACGGGCGGTACCGGCGGCGCGGGCGGCGCCTGTGGGCCCAGCCTGCCCGCGGTCGATCCGGCGTCGCTGCCCACCTGCTGTACGGTTGGGGCGGCGCACTGCGTCCCGTCGAGCGTTATCCCGGCGGGCGTGGCCGGCCTGCTCGCAACCTGTCCGGGCGGCTCCTGCGTGCCCGATGCGTTCATCCGCACCGGTGGCGCCTACACGCCGCCGTCGTGCCAGTCGATTGGGGGGCCCGGCGTGTGCCTGAGCCTGTGCATTCCCCAGGTCATGGCCAACCAGGGCCTGCTACCCCAGGCCAGCTGCGCGCCCGACGAGCGCTGCGCACCCTGCATCAACCCCCTCGACAACAAGCCGACCGGCGCTTGCGAGCTGGGCAAGTGCTCGGGCGGCGGCGGGGGCTCGGGCGGCACCAGCGGCTCCGACGGTGGCGCCGCGCCCATGTGCCCACACATGGGTCCGCCCGTGATCGATCCCAACACGCTGCCGGCCTGCTGCTCGGCCGGGGGCTCGCACTGCGTGAGCGCGCAGCTGGTGCCGCCGGCGGTGGCCTCGCTGCTCGCGATGTGCCCGAACGGCGGGGGCTATTGCGCGCCCGATCCCTTCATTGCCGCGGCCGGTCAGTACATCCCGCCCACCTGCAACTCGCTCGAGAACGCCGAGGGCCGCTGCATGTCGGTGTGCATCCCGCAGGTGGCGGCCCAGCAACAGCTGCTTCCGCAGTCGACCTGCGCCGCCAGCGAGAAGTGCGTGCCCTGCTACAGCCCGCTCGACGGCACCCCCACTGGCGCCTGCCGGCTGTCGTGCGATCCGGGTCCCACCCGGCCGCCGGTCCAGTTTGCAAGCTGTTGCTCGAACCAGGCCCGCTGCGTGCCGCAAAGCGCGATCCCGCAAGCGCTGCAGGCGAATCTCGAGCAGAAGGAGTGTGCCGCCGCCCACCTGTGCGTGCCCAGCGAGAACCTGCAGCCGAACTTCACGCCGCCCGCCTGCACGGCCAGCTCGTTCCTGCTCGGTAACTACAGCGGCGTGTGCTTGAGCAAGTGCCTGCACTTCGGCATCCAGCGCATTGCGCTGGACCAAGGCAGTTGCGACGACAACCACTTGTGTGCGCCCTGTCGCGACCCGAGCGGCCAGCCGACCGGCGCACCGGGCTGTCCGCCTTGATTGTTCCCGGGTCCACCGTGTCGCGGTCGCGGGCACGGTCGTGCCCAGACCACCCGCGCTCCCTCCCCCTCCCGCGGCGCGGTGGACCCGGGTAGTCTGCTCCTGCGTATGATCGATAGGTGCCTGCGCTGACCGTTCTTCTGCTCGGCTTCGTCTACCCGTGGTCGGGCCAACCGCTGGTCGAGCGGTTTGCGGCGCCGCCCGGTTTCGTGCGGGTGGCGGTTGGCGCCCAGTCGTTCGGTGCCTGGCTGCGCGCGCTGCCGCTCCTGCCACCCGAGACGCCGGTTCTGTCGTACCGCGGCCAGCTCGTGCGCGCGGGCGATGACGAGCACGTGGCCGCCGTGGCGGCGCTCGACGTGGGCACGCGCGACCTGCAGCAGTGCGCGGACTCCATCGTCAGGCTGCATGCCGAGTGGCGCTGGGCACGCGGCCGGCGCGACCACAGCTATCAATCGGCCGAGGGTGTGGCGCTGCCGTTTACGCGCTTCCTCGCGGGCGAGCGGGTGGTCGAGCGCGATCACACGCTGATCTGGCAGCCGCGGCCCGGCGGCTCGGCGGCGCAGGCGCCCACGCACGCGGCCTTTCGCAGATACCTCGATCTCGTCTTCACGTGGGCCAATACCGGCTCGCTGGCCGCGCAGGCCCGGCGCGTGCCGCTTTCGGAGCTTTTGCCGGGCGATCTTCTGGTGCTGCCGGGCGCACCCGGCCACGCGGTGCTGGTGCTCGATGTGGCGGCGACGTCCGACGGCCGGCGAGTGGCGCTGATCGGCCAGGGCTTCATGCCCGCGCAGAGCTTCCACGTGCTGCGGCCAGCGCGCGGCTCGCCCTGGTTTGCCATCGATCCGGCTGCGCCGGGCCTTCAGACCCCGTTCTGGCCGGCCGTGTTTCCGTGGTCGTCGCTGCGGCGGTTGCCCGACTGAGCGGCCGATGATAGCTTGTCGGGCGCGTCATCATGAGCGCCGACGTGGGCATCCTCGGCGGGGGGATTTCGGGCCTGTCGCTCGCGGCCTTCTTGCGCCGCCAGGCCGAGGTGCTGGAGGCGAGCGAGCGCCCGGGCGGCCTGGCGCGCACATTCGGGCGCGGCGGTTTCCTTTCCGACATCGGCGGTCACATCATGTTTTCCAAAGATCAGGAGGTGCTCGACCTGATGGTGCGCACGCTCGGCGACAATGTCGAGCGGCGCCGCCGCAACAACAAGATCCTGTACCAGGGCATCTACGTGAAATATCCATTCGAGAACGGCCTGGGTGCGTTGCCGAAGGAGATCGCGTACGAGTGCCTGATCACTTTCTTGCAAAACGACGCCAAGCCGCCGCCGCATCAGAACTTCCAGGACTGGATGTACTACACACTCGGGCGCGGCATCACCGAGCGCTACCTCATCCCCTACAACCGCAAGATCTGGAAGCGCGATCCCACCGAGATGGGAATCGAGTGGGTCGAGCGGGTACCGCGGCCTCCGGTCGCCGACGTGGTCAAATCGGCGCTGGGCATCGAGACCGAGGGCTACACGCACCAGCTCTACTTCTTCTACCCGCGCGCGGGCGGCATCGAGTCGCTGCCGCGCGCGTTCGCCGAGAAGGTGCGGGCGCGCCAGCGGCTGGTCACCAATTTTCGCGTCGAGCGGGTGCGGCGGAGCGCGCACGGATGGGTGGTCAACGACGAGCGCGAGTACCGCTGCCTGGTCACGACCATGCCCATCCTGCCCTTCTTGCACACGCTCGCCGACGTGCCGGCCGAGGTCATGGACGCGGCGCGCGCGCTGCACTACAACTCGCTGCGCGTGGTGTTGCTTGGCGTCGCGCGGCGCGAGGGGCTCGACGAGATGACCGCGGTCTACGTGCCCGATCCGAGCGTGGTGTTCCATCGGGTCTGCTACAGCTGCGCGTTCTCGCCGCAGATGGCGCCCGCGGGCGCGGCCGGGCTGGCCTGCGAGATCACGACCAATCCGGGCGACGGCGTCTACGAGCTGGCCGATGACGCGCTGGTCGAGCGAGTGCACGCGGATCTGGTACGCATCGGCCTTTTGCGCGCCGACGATGCGGTGGTCGAGAGCGTGGTGCACAAGGAGCGCTTCGCCTATGTGGTGTACGACCTCGGCTACGCCCAGCGAGTGAAAATCATCTCCGATTATCTGAGCTCGCTCGGGATTTACGCGGCCGGTCGGTTTGCCGAGTACAAGTACGTCAACATGGACGCGTGCATCCGCCGCACGCTGGATCTGGCTGGGGAGCTCGACCACGCATGAGGTCGCTGGTGGTGGGCGGCGCGGGATTCATCGGCTCGCACCTGGTCGATCAGCTGGTCCTGCGCGGCCCGGTCACCATCTACGACAACCTGTCGATCGGATGCCGCGAGTTCGTGGCCCAGCACATCGAGGCCGGGCGCGTGCGGCTGGTGCAGGCCGACTGCCTGGATCTGGCCGCGCTGTGCGCGGCGATGCCGGGTCACGACGCGGTGTTCCACCTGTCGGCCAATCCGGAAGCGCGCTGGGGGCTGGACAACACCCGCTTCGACCTCGAGCAGGGCACCATCGCTACCTACAACGTCCTCGAGGCCATGCGGCGCACCGAAGTCCAGCGCATCGTGTTTTCGTCGTCGGGCACCGTGTACGGCGATGTGGCGACCCCGGTGCCCGAGGATTTCGGCCCCTCGCTGCCGATCTCGCTCTACGGCGCGTCCAAGCTGGCCAGCGAAGGGCTGCTCAGCGCGTTTTCTCATTGCTTCGGGTTGAAAGTTTGGATCTTCCGGTTCGGCAACGTGATGGGCCCGCGCGGCACCCACGGCGCCGCGCTCGACTTCGTCAAGAAGCTGGAGCGGGATCCGACGCGGCTCGAGGTGCTGGGCGACGGCGAGCAGCGCAAGCCCTATCTTCACGTCTCCGACTGCGTGGCCGGCATCCTGTTCGGTTTCGATCATGCCGACGACGCGCTCAACTATTTCAACCTGGGCCCACCCGACGCCACCGCGGTCAAGGACATCGCGCACATCGTGATCGAGGAGATGGGCCTTGCGGGCGCACGCATCGAGTTCACGGGCGGCCAGCGGGGTTGGCCGGGCGACGTGCCGCGCTCGTTTCTTCAGCCCGACAAGCTGGCGGCCCTGGGTTTTCGCGTGCGCTACTCGTCCGACCAGGCGGTGCGGCTGGCGGTGCGAGATCTGGTCCGGGAATGGAAGGCGCGCGGGTTCAAGTAGCCATTCTGTGCGGCGGGTTGGCCCTGCGCATGCGGCCGCTCTCCGAGCGCGTGCCCAAGTCGCTGTTCCCGGTGGCCGGGCGGCCCTTCATCGATTGGCAGCTGGCCGCGCTCGTGCGCGGGGGCGCCACCGAGGTGCTGCTTCTGACCGGCCACATGGGCGATGCGATTGCGGCGCACGTGGGCGATGGCACGCGGCAGGGGCTGCGCGTGACCTACTCGCACGAGGGCGCGCAGACGGTGGGCACGGGCGGCGCGCTGCGACTGGCCGCCCAACGCGGGCTGCTGGGGCCACGCTTCGTGGTCCAGTACGGCGACTCGTACCTCGAGCTGGACTATCGCGCGCTGTGCGCCACCCCGGGCGACGCAGTGATGACCGTCTGGCGCAACCAAGGCCGGCTGGAGCCGTCCAACTGTGTGGTCGCAGGCGGACGCGTGGTGCGCTTCGAGAAGGCGAGCCAAAAGCCGGAGGTGCTCTGGATCGACTACGGCGCCAGCGCGCTCGATCGAGGGCTGGTTGAAAATGCGCCGCGCGATCTGGATCAGCTGTTCGCGCTGTTGGCCGCGGAGGGTCGCCTGCACGCATTCGAGGTGGACGAGCGTTTTTACGAAGTGGGCTCACAAAAGGGACTGGCCGAGCTAGAAGCGCTGCTGGGCGGGCGGGGCCAGCCGTGACCCGGCGGGCCTGTTTTCTCGACCGCGACGGCGTGATCCTCGATCTTCTGCCCGACGGCACCAGCGTGCGCACGCCCGATCAGGTGCGGCTGGCCACGGGCGCTGCCGACGCGATCCGGGACCTGCGCGCGGCCGGCCTCGTGGTGGTGGTGGTGACCAACCAGCCCGGCCCGGCCAAGGGCCAGTACACGGCCGCGAGCGTGCATGGCGCGATGGCGCGTATGCACGCGCTTCTGGCCGCGGCCGGCACGCGCGTCGACGATGTGCTCATCTGTTGGCACCATCCCGAGGGCGGACCGGGCGGCGACCCAACGCTGGTCATGGAGTGCGCCTGCCGCAAGCCCAAACCGGGCCTGCTGCTCGAGGCCGCGCGCAAGCACGACCTCGACCTGGCCGGGTCGTTCTTGATTGGCGACCGCGACAGTGACGCCGAGGCCGGACGCGCGGCCGGCTGCCGAACGGTGCAGGTGGGCGCGCCCGGGATTCCGGGGCTGACGGAGGCGGCGCAGCGGGTTCTCGGTTGGCTGGCCGGGCGTGGGTGAAGGCATGCCGCTCTCGACCTCGGTTGTGATGATCAGCAAGAACGAGGAGCGCGCGGTCGGCGACGTGATCGCCGGCATCCGCCGCGCCGTCCCCGACGCCGAGATCGTGCTGTGCGACAGCTCGACCGATCGCACGGCCGAGATCGCCGAGGCCGGTGGCGCGCGCGTGATCCGGCAGGTGCCCCCGCGCGGCTACGGCCCCGCCATGGAGGCCGCTCTGCGCGCGGCCACCCGCGACGTGATCGTGACCATGGATTGCGACGGCACCTACCCGGCCGATGCCATCCCGGCGCTGGTTGGTCTGGTCGAGCAGGGCTTCGACCTGGTCAACGCGTCGCGACTGTGGCAGCGGCCCGAAGCCATGCCGCTGGCCAACTTTCTGGCCAACGCCACCTTTGCGCTGACCACGCGCCTTTTGCATGGGCTGCCGGTCACCGACGTGCACTCGGGCATGCGGGCCTATCGGCGCAGCAAGCTGTGCGAGCTCGCGTTCGACCCGCACGGTCCCGCGCTGCCGGTCGAGCTGCTCATCAAGCCGGCGCGCGAGGGGTGGCGCGTGGCCGAGATCGGCATCGACTACCACGAGCGTGTCGGCGTGACCACGCTCGACCGCTTTCGGTCCACGGTATGGACCTTTCGGCGGATCGGGCGCCTGCTGGGGACGGGCCGGCGGGTTCGAGCCAACCAGTTTGAACGCATCGGCCGAGGAGGCACGACATGAGCAAGCTAATTCTGCGCGCGAGCGACATCAAGGCGCGCGAGGAAGCGCATTCGCATCCCTGGAACCCGAAATCCGAGATCCGCGGTTTCATGCTGGCGCGCGGAGTGGGCCTGCAGCGCACCGGCGTCAGCATCGTGCGCATCCCGCCCGGCAAGGAATCGTTCGTGTACCACTCCCACCGGTTCGAGGAGGAGTGGCTCTACATCCTCGCGGGTCGCGGCGTGGCCGAGATCGACGGCGCCGATTACGAGGTCGGCCCCGGTGACTTCATGGGCTTTCCGACCCCGTCGGTGGCGCATCATCTGAAAAACCCATTCGAGAGCGAGCTTTTGTACTTGATGGGGGGCGAGAATCGTGAGTTCGAGGTGGCGGATTATCCGCACCTGGGCCGGCGGATGGTGCGTCACGGCCCGCGGGTCGTGATCTATCCACTCGAGGCGGGTGCGGCGTTCCCATTCCCGGGCATCGAGAAGCTGTAGTTTTCTTGATCGAGAGCGCGCCGCCAGCGCGCCAGCGCTGCCAGCGGATAGTGCTCGCGGTAAAAGTGATAGCGGATGTAAAAATGGCCCGGGAAGCCGGTCCCGGTGAAGGCGGCCTCGTCCCAGCCGCCGGCCGGCTTCTGGTGTGCGCACAGCCAGGCCGCGCCCCGCCGCGCCACCGGGTGGCCGGCCAGACCGGCCGCGCTAAGTGCACTCAAGGCCCACGCGGTCTGCGATGCGGTCGCGGGCGCGGCGACAAAACGGCCGCTCTCATAACTCTTCGGCGACTCGCCCCAGCCGCCGTCGGGGTGCTGCGTGCGCACGAAAAACGCAACCGCGCGCGCGAGGCGCCCATCGTGCTCGGGCACACCGACCGCGCGCAGCCCGCGCACGACCACGCTGGTGCCGTACAGATAATGGACGCCCCAACGTCCGGGCCACGAGCCGTCGCGCTCCTGCGCGCGCGAGAGAAACCTGAGCGCGCGCCGCACGACCGGATGTCGGGCGTCGAAGCCGACCGCGCCCAGGAGCTCGAGCGCGCGCCCGGTGATGTCGGCCGTGGGCGGGTCGAGCATGGCGCCATGATCCGCGAATGGAATCGCGTTCCAGAGCGCGCGCGTGTTGTCGACATCGAACGCGGCCCAGCCGCCGTCCCGCGACTGCATCGCCAGCACCCAGTCGACTGCCCGCGCCACCGCCTTTTGGCCGCGCCCGAGGCGTGACATCAGCAGCGCCACCACGCAGGTGTCGTCGACGTCGGGATAGAGCGTGTTGTCGTGCTCGAACGACCAGCCGCCTGGGCGCACGCCCGGCCGCGTCCTGGCGGCCCAGTCGCCCGGGCGCGTGACCTCCTTGCCGAGCAGCCAGGCCGCCGCGCGCGCAAGGGCCGGATCGTCGGCGGGCAGGCCGGCCTCGGCGAGCGCGGTTGCGCACAGGGCGGTATCCCAGACCGGCGACACGCAGGATTGCATGCGAAAGCCGGCGCTGTCTTCGCGACCGAACCGATCGAGCGCCGCCAGCGCTCGCGTCACCAGAGGATCGTCGATCCCGTAACCGCAGGAGCGCAGCGCGAGGAGCGCGTACATCATGGCCGGAAAAATTCCGCCGAAGTCGCCGCTCGTCTCGAAGTGTTCCAGGATCCAGGCCAGCGCCCGTTCGCGCGCAATCCGCGGCGAGACCCGCACCCGATGCAGCACCCGATCGGCCAGCGTAAACGCGTTGGTGCGCGGATAAGCCCAGCCGACTCCGGCTGCCAGCTCGTCTACGCGGCCCAGCGGAACCACAGGCTGTGCGTCGAGCAGAAGGGTCAGCGGCACCACGCACGAACGCGCCCAGCTCGACATGTCGTAAATCGAGAACGGTGCGCGCGGCGGGATCAGCAGCAGCCAGGTCGGCAGGACGGGCACGTGCGCGAAGTCGCACGCGCCGGCCAGGGCCAGATGGATGCGCGTGAACGCGCGCACGCGTTCGACCCCGCCGGCCGCACGCACGAAACCGGCCGCCCGCGCCATGTGAGGCGCCTCCGGCGCATCGCCGACCAGCTTGAGCGCGAAGTAGCACTCGACGGTCGTCGAGAGGTCGCCGGGCGCACCCGGATACAGCCGCCACGCGCCGTCCTCGCTCTGGCGGCCCCGGATCCAGCGCGCCGCCGCCTGCTCGCGCCGCGCATCCGGACAGCCGAGCAGGCGCATGAGGAGGATCCATTCGGCCGTGATGGTGTCGTTGGCCTCGAGCTCGGCCTCCCAGTGTCCGCTGACTGGGTGCTGGAGGCTCTGCAGTCGCGCCACCTGGCGCTCGATTGCACGCTCCACACGCCCGCGCAGCGCGGCTCCGTCCGTGGCCGGCGTGACCACCATTGGGGCGCAGCATACTCAGCGTCAGTGAAACGCCGCAAGCAGGATGAACCCGTTGCGTGCGCCGCCACTCCAGGGCCACCTCAAAAAGGCCGCGCCACCATGGTGGCATGGTGGCACTCCGCGGCCGCCCCCGAAAGTCGCGCCACCATGGTGGCATGGTGGCACTCGGCGGCCGCCGCCAAAAGTCGCGCCACCATGGTGGCATGGTGGCACTCGGCGGGGGGGTCAAAAGATTCGTGCCAGCTGAATGCGATGTGCGGTTGCATACAGCTCCGTCACCGGACATGCGATGTGCGGTTGCATACAGCTCCGTCACCGGATATGGCGGTGTGGGGTTGCATACAACTCGGTCACCGGACTGCCGGGGAGACGGGTGCTCGGCTCGGTGGCCGGGCGCCGGTGCTCGGCGTGGGCGCGCGTGTGCGGCGCTGAACGGCTTGAGCCCGCTCCTTCCCAACCGAGGCGACTTATTATATAGCTTTCCCGGAGTGATCGTTTCGCGGGCTCCGGTGCGGTTTTCCCTCGGCGGCGGGGGCAGCGATTTGCCCTCGTACGCGTCGCAGCACGGAGGATTTCTGGTCGCGGCGGCAATCGACAAGTACATCTACATTGCGGCCAACCCGCGCTTCTACGACAGCATCCGCCTGTCCTACTCGCACACCGAGATCGTCGATCACGTCGACCAGATCCAGCACCGCATTTTTCGCGAGGCCCTCCAGCTGCTCGGCATCGCCTCGGGCATCGAGCTTTTGTCGGTGGCGGATGTGCCGGCCAACTGCGGGCTCGGCTCCTCCTCCTCGTTCTGCGTGGCGCTGCTCAACGCGCTGCATGCATACAAGCGCGAATATGTTCCGCTGGAACAGTTGGCGAAGGAGGCCTGCCACATCGAGATCGAGCGCCTCCGCGAGCCCATCGGTAAGCAGGATCAGTACATGGCGGCATTCGGCCGCATCACCGCGCTCACCTTCGAGCGCGACGGCACCGTGCACGTCGAGCCGCTGCACATGCCCGAGCAGGCGCTGGCCGATCTGGAATCGAATCTGCTCATCTTCCACACCGGCATCGAGCGGCGCGCGTCCGAGGTCCTGAGCGAGCAGTCGCAGAACCTGGCCGGCAAGTCGAGCCCCCAGGTCGAGGCCATGCACCGCATCAAGCAGATCGGCTACGAGGTCAAGCGACTGCTCGAGCGCGGCGACATCGACGCTTTCGGCGAGCTGCTCGACGCCCACTGGCAGCACAAGCGCAAGCTGGCCCAGAACGTTTCCAGCTCGGCGCTCGACGAGCACTACGAGGCGGCACGGCGCGCGGGCGCGCTCGGCGGCAAGATCATGGGCGCGGGCGGCGGCGGTTTCTTCATGTTCTATTGTCGCGAGCACAAGGGCCGCCTGATCGACGAGATGGCGCGGCGCGGCCTTCAGCTCATGCGCTTTCGCTTCGATTTCGAGGGTGCTAAGATCGTCGCCAACGTCCGGAGGCCGTAAACGGGATGGATACGCGCGCATTTGTCGACAAATATCTTAATGAAACCAGTGAGATATGTGCGCGCACCGAGCGCGACGAAGTGGCCCGGTTCATCCAGATCCTGTTCGACGCCTGGCGCGCGCGACGCCAGGTGTTCACGATGGGCAACGGCGGCTCGGCCTCGACCGCGACCCACTTCGCGGCCGACATCGCAAAATTCACCTGGGTGGAAGGCAAACCGCGCTTCCGCTGCTTCAGCCTGTGCGACAACCCGGCCTACCTGTCGGCGCTGACCAACGACAACGGTTTCGACTCGATCTTCGTCGAGCAGCTCGAGCCGGTGCTGGAAAAAGACGACGTCTTGATCGGGATCAGCGTTCACGGCGGCAAGGGCCGCGACAAGGCCGGGCTGTGGTCGCAAAATCTCTTGAGGGCGGTCGATCTGGCCAAGCGGCGCGGCGCGCGCGTGCTCGGCCTGGCCGGCTTCGACGGCGGCGCGCTCAAGGAGCTGGCCGACGCCTGCATCGTGGTGCCGGCGCGCTCGACCCCGCACGTCGAGGGCATGCATGTCGTGTATCACCATCTGGTCGTGCAGCGGCTGCTCGACCTGATCAAGGAGGCAGCCTGATGCCAATCTTCGTCGACAGCTCCGACCTGTCCGAGCTGCGCGACTGCGTAGCCATGGGCCTGTGCGCGGGCGTGACCACCAATCCGCTCATCATCAGCCGCGAGGCGCCGGGCGTCGATCTGCGCGCACGCATCCTCGACATCATCGAGATCACGCGGGTGCCGGTGTCGGTCGAGCTGACCACCGAGACCGAAAAGGAGATGATCGAGGAGGCGCGCGGCTACCGGGCTTGGAACCCCGAGCACATCGTCATCAAGGTGCCGATGTCCGAGATCGGGCTGCGTGTGGTGCGCACGCTGGAAGCGGGCGGCACGCCGGTCAACGTCACCTGCATGATGTCGTTCGGGCAGATGTATCTGGCCGCGCACGCGGGCGCGACCTACGTCTCGCTGTTCTCGGGGCGCATCAAGGACATGGGGTACGAGCCGGCGCCCATCATCGAGAAGACGCGTGCGGCCATCGAGCGCGAGGGCTTCAAGGCCAAGATCATCGTGGGGTCGATCCGCCACCTGGCGGACGTCAACGACGCCCTCAGCGCGGGCGCCCACATCGTCACCGTCCCGCCGGCGATCTTGAAGAAGATGTGCTGGAACCCGCGCACAGTCGAGACCATCCGCGAGTTCAACGACGCCTGGAAGAACCGCAAGAAGTGACGACCGCGCTGGTCCAGCGTTTGATGCAGATCCCTGCGCTCGCGCGTGCTGCCCGTGCGGCCTCCAACTGGGTCGATTTCGAAAAAAGCTGGATCCTGGAAACCCTGTCCAAGGTGGCCCCGCAGGCGCGCGGACGGCTGCTCGACGTGGGCTGCGGCGACAAACCCTACGAGTTCCTGTTCCGCCCCTATGTCGACGAGTACGTGGGCGTCGAAAACGTCGCCACGTTCGAGCTCACGCATGCGGCCTCGCGCGCGGCCGGGCCCGATCTGACCTACGACGGCAACCGGCTGCCGTTCGAGGACAAGACCTTCGATACGGTGATCAGCATCCAGGTGCTGGAGCACACGCCACGACCGGCCGAGCTGATTGCCGAGATGGCGCGCGTGCTCACGGACGACGGCCTGCTCATCTTGTCGGTCCCGTTCTCCTATCGGCTGCACGAGGAGCCGCACGACTACTACCGATACACGCCGCACGCGATGCGCGAGCTGTGCGGACGGTTCGGGCTCAGCGTGCAGGAAGTGCTCGCGCGGGGCGGGCTCTTCACCGTGATGGGCCACCAGATCAACACCTTTTTGGCTTATCACGTGGCCAACCTCGAGGGGGTCGCCCAATCGATGGGGCGCCTCGGTCACGAGGGCGCGGCCAATGGTGGCGCGCGACTGTGGACGCTGCCGCTGGTGGTGCCCGCCATGGCCTGGGTCGGCCTGGGCGCGCGCGTGCTCGACCGCGTCCTGCACGATCCCACCGATACGCTCGGCTTCCTCGTGACCGCGCGGCGCAACTAGGGGTGGCGTACCTCGAATACGCCTGGTACCGGGGTGGGTGCGAGCACGCCCAGGCTGCGCAGACGCTCGAAGCACATGTGGGTTTCTGGCAGATCCAACATGTGATGCGAGGCCGATACGAACCGCAGGCGCTGGGTCTGGCCGCGCTCGAGCTGGCAGGGCGGCAGATCCGAGTCTCCAATGCCGGGCAGAAAGCCGTTTCCAGGATGCGTGACCGAGTAACTCAGGGAAGCCGGGATCAGATCGGCGAACGCGAACCAGTAGTACGACGCGTCGAAGGCTGCTATGGGATGACTGTCCGGTTGAATCCAGACCGATTCGTCGTCGCGCAGCTCCCGCTGCAGATACGATACCCCTTTCCAGTAGCGCTGCGCTTGCGGCGACTGGAGCCGGCCCGGCATCGCCCGCACGTAGAAGACTGCGGTTGCGATGACGATCGCGCCCTCGAGCGCGAGCACGCCGACCTCGCGCCAGGGCACGCGGGGCCCGAGCGCCCGCCACAGTGCCATCAGCGCACCCGGCAGCAATCCATACACGACTGCCAATGCAAACGCCCACAATAGATAGTACTGAGGCCACAATCTTGGATACGGGTAGATGAATCGAATCTCGAGACCGCACGCAGCGACAATCGCGAGCACAACCACAGCCGCGAAACCATCCAGCCCCGCCCAGGCCGAGCGCACGCGCGGCCACGCGAGCGCGCACAAGACGGTCGCGCAGGCAAGAGCAGGCCACAGGCCCTTGAAGATGCCCGGGCAGTTGTAGAAGCCCGGCTTGTTCAAAAACGCTCGCCACACCATGCGTGAGGTGTGAAACCAGCTTGTGATGGCGGCATTGTAATTGAAGGTAAAGAACAGATAATCGCGCAGCGATGTGTAGTAGAAGATGATGCTGCTCATCGCCGCGGGGATCACGAGCGGGGGAACCAGCGCCCACACAGCGAGCCGCGCCGTCCCGCGGCGCCACAGCGACACCACGACGAAAAGGTAGGTCAGCCCCAGCACCGCCGACGCCAGAGGCCACTTGGGATTCCACATCGCCGACACCAGAGCCAGCGCGATTCCGGTGCCGGCGCGCAGCGCGGCTGCCCGGCTGGGCTTGCGGTCCCACAAAAGCAGCAGCGCACCACCCCAGAACAGAAGCAGCGCCGGAGGATCGTTGCGCACGTCCGCGATCCCGCGCAGCCAGGTCAGATAGGAGCCGACGATGGCTGCGCCCGCGATCAAGGCGGCCGACGGTCTCCGGGCGATGCGATAGGCCAGCAGGGCCGCGCAGGCGGCGGCCAGAGTGCCCACGATGAATATCAAGGTGCGCGCTCGAACCAGGAACGTGAACACGTCGAGGCGCGGGTACTCGGACGTGGTCCGGCGCGGCTTGAGCGGCCGCAGGATGGCAACCAGAAACGGGGTGTGGTCCTCGGAGAAGTCCCGGTAGAGGACTTTGTGCTTGGACAGCAGCCAGGTCGCGTGCAGGAACTCGGCCTCGTCGAAGTTGGCGGCGCGCGAAGCCTGGGTATGGCTGGCGACGGCGTGAACCCCACCTATGGTAAGCGCAGCCAGGATGACCAAAATGGTCACGGCCCGGCGCAACCGAATCGGGGCGGGCCGGCCCTCGGTGGTCGCATCTTTTGCGTCGATCGCTTGCGAAACCATTTCAGGGTCCAAGCGTGGGGGCCTAGTATAGTCGATTCCGATTTTGACGCAGCAGCGATCAGGGTGTAGCGTTCCGCCCCGCCGTGCGCACCAAGATCGTCCTCGCGATCCTGCTTTTGCTGGGGCTGGCGGGGCTGGGCGTGCGGTTGCCCACTGCGCTCCGCGAGCCGCTCTGGCGCGACGAGGCGCAGGCGGTGGCGATCGCTCGCCGGACCTTTCCCGGCGGCATCCTGGAGGGCGTGCGGCACGACGGAAACTCGCCGCTGTTCTACCTGCTCGAGCACTTCGTCGTGGCCCCGCAGGGTGCCCGCGCGCGCGAGCTGCGTGATCGCGCGCTCGCGCTTTTGTGTGGGCTCGCGCTCATCCCACTCTGCTATGCGGCCGCGCGCCGGCTGGCTGCGCGGCCCGGCCAGGGGGATGGCGCGGAGGCGGGATTGGCGGCGGCAGCGTTGGTGGCGTTCTCGCCGCTTGCCATCGACCTGGCCACGCAGGTTCGCATGTACTCGGGGGTGGCTGCGGGAGCGGCCGCGTTGTGCTGGGCGGCCGGCGGCGCGACCGAGCGGCCGGGCGCGCGTGCCTGGGCCACCTACGCGGCCATCGCTCTCGCCCTACTCTACCTTCACGCCACCTCGCTCACGCTGATCGTGGGCGTGGCGATGGTGACCCTTGCCCTGGTCGTGCGGCGGCGTGACCTGCGAGCTGGCTGGCTGGTCGCTCACCTCTCGATTGCGATCGGGTTCGTGCCGGGATGGCTGCTGGCCCGAGCGACCGTGCAGATCGTCGGAGCGCGGCTGCCTTGGGGCAATGTGCCCAGCCTGGCGAGCTTGCGGCTCGGGGCCGCCTGGGCGCTGACCGGCCTGGACGGCGATGCCGGTGCGCCCGTCGACGGCTGGGTGGCGGCGGCGGCCGGCGTCGCGGCCGGGCTGGTCGTGCTGGGTGCGCTGGCCCAGAAGGCGCGCGCCGCAGTGCCGGCTGGCGCGGCCGCGCTTGCCTTTCTGCTGGCCTATCTCTCGGCCCAGCGCACGGCCGCCTTCCTGGTGCGCTATTCCGTGGGCGCCGTGACGCTGCTCGCGATTGCGGCCGGCATCGGCCTGTCCACGTTGGCCGATCGGCGCGCTCCCTACGGAAGGATCGCCGCCGCAGCCGGGCTCGCGCTCATCCTGGGCGTGCAGCTTCGATCGCTGCGGGTCGACCGGCCAAAGCTGCGCTCGGCGGCCCGTGCGGCCGCACAGCTGGTGCAAGCCCGCCTGCGGCCCGGAGACCTCGTGGTGACGCTGCCCGACTCGACCGCCCCTGGTTTCAACTACTACTTCCCGCGCGGCCCCGAGCAGCTCGACCTGCCCGAGCTCGAGCGCGTCGAGGCCATCGATTGGCAGGGCTGGGCGGACCGCCTGAGCAATCCCGTGCTGGCGCAGAGGCTCGCCGATAAGGTTCAAGCGGCGGCCGCCGACGGTCGCACGCTGTGGGTGGTGTGCTGGTCCGCGCTCAGGGTCGCGCACCCGGCCCGCGATCCCAATCAGCTCAACTTCAAGCACTGGGTGATGGCGCAGCGCGCGTTCGCGGCCATCGATCGGGCGTACGAGCTGCGGGAGGGCCCGTTTCCGTTGCCGACCGCCGCCGAGTCGTTCTTCGTGGCGCGCTATGAATCGCGACTGACCCGGGAGCCGTAATCGGGAACCGCAGGCTGATCTTCAGAAGCGGGTGTTGTGGAGCTCGAATGGCGTGCCGGCTTCGTGTGCGCCTGCGTGGAGCAGGCGCTGCACGCACAGCTGCGAGAGGGTCCCGTCGGCCTCGACGCTCGCTTTGACGACGATGTAGCCGTCACCCTGCGGGGCGCTCTTTCCGCCCGGAATGAGCAAGAAGGCCGGGACGGTGATGCTGTCGACTTCCTGAAACGCCCCCTGCTCGGCGCCGGTGCCGAACGCGCTGGCCGCGTAGGTGCCGGTCGCCAGGTCCGCGCTTGGGGGATCGATCGTGAAGCTTGCGCTGAGCAGCTCGCTTGGTTGCGCGGTCAGCAGATTGACGCGCAGGTATTGCCCCTGGAGGCCTTGAAAGAAGAGGCAGCCACGAGGACGGTAAGGGGAGATGGCCGGGTGGTCGGCCGCGGATGCGCATCGCTTTTCCTTTTTCTGCCTTCCCCCTTGACAGGAAATTGACTAGTTTTCACTTGCCCACGGCGCCACCGTCGAGACAGGCGCTCTCGCCCGCGCAGTCGGGCGCTGCTGCGTCGTGTGGTGGCTGGAGGGCGTCGGCGCCAGCTCGGTCGAAAACGCGCCTCCTACGCGCGCGGAGCGCGGCCCAGGAACGCCCGAAATCGCATGGTAGAGAAGAATCATGACCAAATCTTCTGCCCGCGAGTGGACCGCCCGGCTCCAGCAGCTTCTGGGCCGTGAGCGTCAGATCCTGGTCGAGCTCGTGCTCGCGCTGGCTGATTTCGACCGCCAGCGGGGCTATCTCGAGCTTGGCTACAGCTCTCTGTGGGACTACGTGCGTCGCGCTCTCGGCCAGTCCGAGACCATGACGCACTATCGGGTCCGCGCGGCCCGGTTTGTCCAGCGCTTCCCACAGGCGGTGGAGCCGTTGCGGGCGGGCCGACTCTGCATCACGACCCTGGCCACCCTGGCGCCGGTCGTTACCGAGGACAATTGCGATGCTGTGCTGGCCGAGGCCATGGAGAAGCCCAAGCGCGAGGTCGAGCGCATCAAGGCCCGGCTGGCGCCCAAGCCGGTGCCCAGAGACGTCGTGCGCAAGGCGCCTCCACTTGTGCTAGGAAAGGTTTCGGCCAGCCCGGTTCAGGTCGAGATGCTGACGGAAGATCTCACGCGGCGGCACCTGACCACCGACCGCGAGTTCGAGGAGCTCCTTGGCAGCGCCCGCTCGGCGCTCTCGCACACGATGCCGGGCGCCTCGGAGCTGGAGATCCTGAAGCAGGGGCTGCGGTGCATTATCCGCGACCACGAGAAGCGGAAAGGCTTGACCGAGCGGCCGCGTCCGCCCAGGCAGACGGCCGCGAGCCCCTCGCCGGATGCATCGATTCCGCGTCCGCTCAAGCGTGCGGTGTGGCAGCGTGACCAGGGCCAGTGCCAGTGGCCGACCGAAGACGGCGGGATCTGCGGCTCGCGCCAGCGCGTCGAGTTCCATCATGTGGTCGACCGGGGCAAGGGCGGTCCAAGCACAGAGGACAACCTGATCCTGGCGTGCGCGGCCCACAATCAGCACGCGGCCGATCAAACGTGGGGACGCGCGTTGATGGAAAAATTCCGACGGGCGCGGCGCCCGCGGCACGACTCAGATCGGTCGGCATCACCCTTGAGCGCCGGAGGCCCGATGGCCGCGGCCTGCGAGCACCCGCCCGAATCCGGCTGACAGCGGGCGGCCGGCGCGCCGAGGGTGCCACCGCGCGGCGCCAAGGCAGGACAGCTGGACGCTGGCAGCCAGCAAACCGCGGAGCGGTCCCGGCCTTCAGCGTCCGTTCGCCTTGCGCTCGCGGATCTCGTCCTCGGCTTTGTGCATCCAGTATTTTCGATACAGCTGCGAGCCACGCTTGTACAGGATGAATAAGCAGTTCTCGGTGCCCAGCCGGAACGGACGCACGTTGTGCGTCATGCCGACGCGCTCGCGATAGGGCACGTGCACCTCGGCAAAGCGCGCGCCCAGCTTGCAGGCTGCTTCGAGCTTGATCTCGGGGCTGAAGTTCCAACTGTTCGCGACCAATCGCAGCTCGGGCAGGATCGCGCGCCGGAAGATCCACATGCCCGACAGCAGGTCGCGGAAGCGGTGGCCGGAGACCACGGTCCCCCACAGGCTGATGGCGCGATTTCCGAACCAGTTCAGTCGCTCCATGCTGTCGGAGTCCTCGAGCGGGAAGCGCGAGCAGGAAACGAAGTCGAGCCCGCGCTCGTCCATGTCCTGGATGATGCGGGGCGCCAGCTCGACCGGATAGGTGCCGTCGGCGTCGCCGGTCACGATGATGTCGCCCCTGGCCTCCAGAAACCCGGTCTTGTAAGCCAGTCCATAACCGCGCACCAGCTGCGGAATCACCCGCGCTCCCAGCGCGCTCGCGTTGACCTGGGTCGCGTCCGATGAGCCGCCATCGACGACCAGGATCTCGTCGATCTCGGCGGGGGCGCGCTGGATGGTGGCGACCACGCCCTCCTCCTCGTTGAGAGCCGGCACGAGCATGGTCAAATGGTGCTGCCCCACCACGGCCGCAGATTAGCACCGGTCAGCGGCGCTGGAGAAGCAACAGCAGGAGGCCGGCTGCAAAGCCGAGCGCGATCCAGCCCAGCCAGAACAGGGCGCTCCCCGAGCGGGGCGGGGAGCGCCGCGCGCGATACGCCGGCGCGGGCGGCGCGGGCTCGTCGGGCGGTTGCGACCGGCGGAGCGCCGACGGTGTGCGGCGCGGCGGCGGGACCTCGCGCCGCGTGTCGGTTGGAACCGCGGACGCGGGCGGGGCAAACGGTGCCGGCGCGGACGTGGGCGGCGCAAACGGTGCCGGCGCGGACGACGGCGGCGCAACGGGCGCGGGTGTCCCGACCGGAACGAACCGCGCGGGGCTCACGGCTGCGGCGTCCGGCTTCGGCGTCGGTAGCGTC